>NZ_CP019640.1:515000-815000 GCF_001999905.1 Planococcus lenghuensis | reverse complement strand
GGTTCATATTCTGCTATGCCCTTTGCAGGCTTCGTGCACTGAGGGTTTATTTCACCTCAATAAGCGCCTCTGATTTCCGCATGGACTTTTTCCTGATAAAACTGCTCCAGCCGTTGCATTTCTTCTCTTGAAAAAGCCGGTGCTTCCAGTGCAGCTAAATTATCCTTCACCTGCGCAACGGTTTTAAAGCCCGGGATGACACTTGAAACAGCGTCGTGTTCCAATACCCATCGCAGCGCTGCACGGGTCATATTGCCTCTGCCTTCTGCAATCCAGGCAAGTTCCCGGCTCAATTCGACGCCTCTGTTAAATTCCAGGCCAGCGAACGTTTCACCGACATTGAATGCGGCACCATCCCGGTTGAAATTCCGGTGATCATCCGCTTCGAATGCTGCATCTTTCTGGAATTTCCCGGTCAATAATCCGCTTGCAAGCGGCACACGGGCCAAAATGCCAACGCCTTTTTCCTGGGCCTGCGGAAACAGGTCAAATGCCGGTTTCTGGCGGAAGATATTGAAAATAACTTGAAGGGCACTGACATTCGGCTGTTCCATAGAAAACAATCCTTCTTCAACCGTTTCCACACTTACGCCGTAATAGCGGATCTTTCCTTGTTCTTTCAATCGGTCCAGCGCTTCAAATACTTCACCGCGCTTCAAAATTTCAAGGGGTGGGCAATGGATCTGGAACAGATCAATCGATTCGCGCTCCAGTCTTCGGAGACTGGCTTCACAATACTTCGTTACGTTTTCAAGTGAATAGGCGGCCGGGTCATTGATATCGCCGGCCCGGGCGAATTTCGTCGCGATGTGGATTTCATCATGCTTGCCTTTCGTCGCTTTTGCAAGCAACTCTTCGCTATGCCCTTCCCCGTACACGTCTGCCGTATCAAAGAAATTCACTCCATTGTCCATGGCCACATCGAGCGCTTTAAGGGATTCCCGATCATCCGTCGTGCCCCATGAACCGCCGATTGCCCACGTGCCGAAACTCAATTCACTTACTTTCAGATCTGTATTGCCGATTTGACGATAATTCATCCTATCCGCTCCTTCATCTATTATTCCAAAAACCCGGTCCGAATGCTGAAGAGCCCTAACCGGTCAGTCAGGGCTCTTGCTAATATGGTTACTTGCGGAACCCAGCCAGTCTGTCATTCAGTGTTCTTGTCTGTCCATAGACGTCCTGATAGACCTCAAACAGCTCGCTGTAGACAGCGGCATTCTTTTCGTCCGGCCGGAACCGTTTATCTTCTTTCAAAAACGCTTCCGCACATTCAGTCAACGAATCGAACCAGCCGCAGCCATACGCCGCAAGCATGGCTGCACCCATTCCCGGTCCTTGTTCACTGTTCATGCGGACGATATCCGCATTGAAGATATCCGCCTGCATCTGAAGCCATTCTTCATTTTGCGCTCCGCCGCCAATCGACACGATGGTATCAATGCGTTTGCCCTGCTCGCGGAAAATGGCGATGGATTCATTGAGCGAAAATGTAATGCCTTCCAGCACCGCCCGGGCAAAATGCTTCCGTTCATGCGAACTGTCCATACCGATGAAACTGGCCCGGATGGCCGCATCCGCATGCGGCGTCCGTTCCCCGACAACATATGGCGTGAACAGCAATCCGCCGGAACCTGCAGGAACCGAATGAATGTCTACCAGAAGTTCATCAAAGGATTCATCAGCAGCAAACACATTTTTAAACCATGTAAGGCTGTATCCAGCGGCGAGTGTTACACCCATCGTGTAATAGGCATCCGGTGCCGCATGATTAAAATAATGAACTTTGCCTTCAAAATCTTTATTGGCGCTTCCTTCATAGGATAGCACAACACCGGACGTGCCGATGCTGCACAGCGTCTTACCTTCTTCCAGAATTCCGGCTCCGACTGCACCGCATGCGTTATCTGCCCCTCCGGCGAATACGCGTACCGATTCCGGCAGACCGGAAGCCAATGCGAATTCCGGCGTGACTGTACCTGTCTCTTCATAGGATGCCACAAGCGGTGGGCAAAGATCCGGATTGATGTCGAACGCCTCACATATATCGTTGCTCCATCGCTTTGATGCAATATCCAACAGCAGCGTGCCGGCCGCATCGGAGTAATCCATATGAAGATTGCCGGTCAGCTTATAGCGCAAATAATCTTTTGGCAGCACGAATGTTTTCGCTTGCTTAAAAATTTCCGGCTCATGCTCCTGTACCCACAGGATTTTCGGCAAGGTAAATCCTTCAAGCGCCGGATTCTTGGTAATTGCGAGCAGCCGTTCCTGACCGATTGTATCCACAATGCGGCGGCATTGAGCTGTCGTGCGGGTATCATTCCATAAAATTGCAGGCCGCAACACTTCATTATGGTCATCCAGCAGCACGAGCCCGTGCATCTGTCCGGAAAAACTGATGCCTTCGATATCTTCCGTTTTGCCATCGAATTCTTTCAGAAGGTCAAGCAGACCGGCCGTGGTTTGTTCCACCCACTGCGCCGGATCCTGCTCACTGTAGCCGGTTTTCTCATGAATCAGCGGGTATGATTTCGACACGCTGCCTACTGTCTTTCCTTCCCGGTCCACGAGCAGCAGTTTAACTGCGCTCGTTCCCAGATCCACTCCAATTACATACTTCATCGTGACCGCTCCTTCGGCTTCAGCACAAACGCTTACTTTGCGAACGCCTGCAGCAAATACTGGTTGATCGTTGCTTTGATCAGTTCAAGATGGCCGGATTCCTGTTGGATATTACCAAGGCCAAGTGCGTATTCCTCAAGTTTATGGAAGTCCGTTTTGCCTTGCGCGATTTCAAGACCGATGCCTGTCGTATATGTTTCATAGCGCTTATCAAGAATGTTTTCCAGTACGTTATCATCAATCAGGCTCTGGGCAACGCGGAGGCCGACTGCGAATGCATCCATCCCGGCAATATGGGCGTGGAACAAATCTTCCGGTTTGAATGATGCTCTCCGGACTTTCGCGTCAAAGTTCAGGCCGCCTCTTCCCAATCCGCCGTTCTGCAGGATTTCATACATCGCAAGTGTCGTTGACCATAGATCAGTCGGGAATTCATCTGTGTCCCAACCGAGAAGCGGATCGCCTTGGTTGGCATCCACCGAACCGAGCATGTTATTGATGCGCGCATAATGCAGTTCGTGCTCGAACGTATGGCCTGCAAGCGTTGCATGGTTCGCTTCGATATTGAATTTGAAATGCTTTTCCAGTCCGTAGTTCTGCAGGAACGCGTGTGCTGTTGCCACGTCGTAGTCATATTGATGCGTTGTCGGCTCTTTCGGTTTCGGTTCGATCAGGAACTGGGCATCAAAACCGATTTCCTGTGCGTAATCGATTGCCATCTGATAAAAACGCGCAAGGTTATCGAGTTCCAGTTTCATATTCGTGTTCAGCAAGGAATCGTACCCTTCGCGGCCGCCCCAGAACACATAATTCTGTGCGCCAAGTTCTTTGCCGATTTCAAGGCCCTTTTTCACTTTTGCAGCGGCATATGCATAGACGTCTGCGTTGCTTGAAGTCGCAGCGCCGTGCACAAAACGCGGATGGGTAAAGTTATTCGCTGTGTTCCACAGCAATTTGGCTTTGCTGTCTTTCATGTGATCCTGGATCAGGCTGACAATTGTATCAAGGTTTTTATTGGTTTCTCTCAGATTATCGCCTTCAGGCGCAATATCGATATCATGGAAACAGAAAAACGGAACACCGATCTTATTATAGAATTCAAATGAAGCTTCGACGCGGGCTTTCGCCAGGTCAAGACCGGAATACTGGTCCCATGGACGCTGCATGCTGCCGGCACCGAACGGATCTGATCCATCCATTGTAAATGTATGCCAGTAAGAGACGGCATAACGGAGGATTTCCTCCATTGTCTTGCCTCCGACTTTCTCTTCGGGATTATAGAATTTGAATGCAAATGGATTTTTTGAAGAAGCACCTTCGAATTTAATCTTGTCCACGTTCGTGAAATAAGTCATTTTTTTGCCTCCTGGATGGTTTAATGAACCGATTTGGATATGTACCAGCCTCTACCGCAATATGTAAAGGCTTTCATTTTGATTATAGCAATCCCACACTAGTTTGTCCATCAACTAAACAAAGTTTTCCAACATCTTTTCTTTGTTGCCCTAAGTTGCAGAAAATGGTGTATGCTGTTAAATGACTTCATTGAAGTCAGAATTAATAATAAGGCGGGTTTCCATGAATTCAACCAGCAGTTTTCTCTATAATGTCGTAGACTGGATAGCCAAATTCGCTTTTTTGAATGTGTTATGGATTGCATTTTCCCTGCTGGGCGCTGTTGTGCTGGGCGTCTTCCCTGCTACAGCGGCTCTCTTCGCAGTCATCCGGCAATGGCTGAAAGGCAACGCCGGCATGCCCGTGTTTGCTACATTCTGGCGTTATTACCGACAGGAATTCATCAAAAGCAATCTGCTCGGCTTATTCGTCTGGCTGATGCTTGTTCTGATCGGACTCGATGTTCTGTATATCCAGGCAGCCGGCGGTGATCTGGCATGGACGCACATTCCACTGTTCGCCTTCATGCTGCTCGTGGTGCTGTTTCTCTTTTACCTTTTCCCGGTTTTTGTCCATTACGATATCCCGAATAGCCAAGTGGTCAAAAATGCGTTTTTGCTCATGCTCGTCAATCCGCTTACCAGCATCATGATCATCTTTTGCCTCGTACCGTTATTCATCATCATGCGTGCGTTTCCGGCTACCGCATTCATATTCGGGGCAAGCTCCTATGCATTCATCACCATGTGGCTTTGCCTGAACACCTTCAATAAAGCGAATGAACGGGCTGCGTCGTAAGAAATGCGTTTGAATATAAGACTTTTCACCAAAGTCTGTACTTGACGAAAAGAAATCGTTTCAAGTTCAGCTACCGCCACTCTTCACCTTTTTAAATTATGATGGTACTCCTCTTGTTGTCAAAAAGAAATCAAGTACATTTCTTAATGACGAGCCAATCTTAATTTATATAGGCTGAGTAAATCGTTTTTCATTAATAGATTGGCATTCTGTCAGCCAGTCGTACTTTCGGGCCCGCAGGAAAGGCAGTCCGCGAATGAGACCAGTGGAAAAGCAAATTTTGCTGATTCACTTATAGCTTGCTAAGCACCGGCGCGTCCATGGGCCGGGCGTAACAATGAGACGAACGCTCTTTTCAGCTCATTGTGAAAGCCATGCCCTGAGCGACCGAAGCGGTTCACAAATATTCTATATCTTTAATCCAACTCATATAGTTCGAGCCTAAATATAAAAGCTTCACCCGGAAGGCATTGAGCCTTACCAGGTGAAGCTTTTTTGGTCGGATCAGCCTTTCACCGCACTTGAGGAAATTCCTTCAACGACTTTATTGCTGAAGAAGATGAATGCGATGATGACAGGCAGCACAGAGATGATCAGCGTCGCCCCGATGGCACCCCAATCCGTCATGTACTGACCGATGAAGTTCTGGATACCGACCGTAAGTGTTTTGTATTCTTCTGAACTGATGAACGTATTCACGAACACGTACTCGTTCCAGTTGTAGATCATATTGATCACGACTACGGTCGCCATGACCGGCGCAGTCATCGGCAGGATGATCTGAAAGAACATCCGGTTGATCGAACAGCCATCAATGACTGCCGCTTCTTCCACTTCACGCGGCAGCGTGTAATAGAAGCCGAGCAGCACCATCATCGTGATCGGCAAGTTATAAGCTGTATAAGTGATAACAAGCGACAGCGGGTTATCGATCAGGTTCACGCTGACAAACATGCTGTACAGCGGAATGAGTGCGGAGTGGATCGGAATCATCAATCCGACCATGAACAGGCCAAGGACGAAACCGCTCAGTTTCCATCTCATCCGGGTGATAGCGAATGTCGCCATGCTGGCGAATAGGACGGTCAGCACAATCGCCGCGCCCGTAACCCAGACACTATTGAAGAAATAAACGCCGATACCGCCATCCCAGACCTTTGCATAGTTCTCCCACCGGAACTGCTCCGGCAAAGCAAACGGGGATCCCGCAAAAATTTCCCGGTTATCTTTTAACGAGAACAGGAACAGCCAGATGAGCGGTAAAATCTGAAACAGCGCGACTGCGGCGAGACAGACATACAGCAAAAAATAACCAATGCGATTCATGAAAGCTTCCCCCTATTAATATTCGATTCGGTCTCTGGTTGCTGTCAGTTTGCGGACAATGTATGTCGCAATCAATGTAATGATCAGAAGCAGGAAACCGATGGCACTGCCGTAGCCGAAGTTATAGCTGACGAATGCCAATTTGTACATATACGATGCCATAACCTCACTGGCGCCGTTCGGTCCGCCGCCTGTCATAACCCAGATCAAGTCGAAGTATTTGAGTGAGCCGACAATCGCAAGCACGATCGTTACACTGACAACTTCCTTGATGAGCGGCAATTTGATCCGCAGAGCGATTTGGATAGGCGAAGCTCCGTCAATGCGCGCCGCTTCAATGAGCGATTCCGGAATGTTCTTCAGCGCTGCATAATAAATCAGGATGTAAAAACCGGCGTACTGCCAAAGAATCGGGATGAAAATCGCAAACAGGACGATATCCGGATTTGCCAGCCAGGCCGGCGGACGTTCGATGCCCAGGTTCATGAGCAGCGTATTCAGAATTCCGTTAGTCGGATTATAGATCTTCACCCAGAGCTGGGCGATTGCTACGGAAGACAAGAGCATCGGAACGAGATAGATCTTACGGAGCAGATCCGCACCCTTGATTTTTGAAGCCAGGATGAATGATACAGCCAGATAGATGGCAAGGCTCAATGTCGAGAAGACAGCCAGCAGGAACGAATGATAGGCACTCGACCAGAAGTCAGCATCCTGAATACCAGCAATGTAATTCTCCAGTCCGATAAACGTTCTATCTCCGATGCCATCCCATTCCATGAGGCCGTAGTAGCCTGAGAGGAGTAAAGGAATGAAGACCAGAACAATGACCAGCAGCAGTGCCGGTGCAATATAAAGTGTTATGAATAATTTATTCGACATGACCTTATTCAAAGCAGTCAACCCCATATCTGAAAAAGTGAAAGGGGACCCATCCGGAATTCCAGGATATGCCCCCTTCTTTGCTAATCGGTATCTTCAAAAAGCAACAGGTTGTTATTCTTGTGCAATTGCTTCTGCGTGTGCTTCCGCAAATTCTTCAGGTGTAATTTCTCCACCGAAGAGTGCTTGAATTGAATCAAGGTGAACCTGTGCATCTTCAGGGCTCATCTGAACATCAGCGAACAATGTGATATTGCTTGCTTCGCTCAATTCACCAAGGATATCGATGTACATCTGCGGCAGATCAAGAGACGCTGCATCCACTTTTGTTGCCGGGATTACACCAGCGCGCTCAACTGCCTGCTCGCCCCATTCCTGGATGAAGTATGCGACGAAATCTTTTGCTTCTTCTTTTACATCTGATTCTTCAGCGACGAACAGCCCAACTCCAGGGCCGCCAACGAAGCTGTTTGCATCGCCTTCTCCTTCAACGAGCGGGAAGGTCATGTATTCGATCGAATCGCGGAATTCCTGTGGCACATCTTCATTTGTTGTGTAGTTCGGGAGATCCCATGAACCGATCAGGTACATTGGTGACTGACCGCTCATGAACATGCTTTTCGCTTCTTCATCCGCAAGGCCGTTAAAACCGTTGACGAACGCGTCGGCTTCTACAAGCTCCTGAATCTTCGCTGCCGCTTCAACAAATGCCGGATCTGTGAAGTCGCCTTCACCGCTGATCGCCTGTGTCAGTGCTTCAGGTCCTGCAATCCGGTCAGCCAGATACATATACCAGAGAGAACCTGTCCACGCATCTTTGTTTCCGAGTGCAATTGGCGGAACGCCTGCTTCATTGAAAGCTTCAACTGCAGCCAGCAATTCCTCATAAGTTTCAGGCGGTTCAACTCCATATTCTTCAAAGATCGCTGTATTATAGAAGATTGTTGCAATATTCAACTCAAGCGGAAGTCCATAAGCAGTCTCATCCACCCGGTATGCGTCAACAGTACCCGGTACAAATTCATCTTCAAGCTCTGTTGCCACATCATCAAGTGACGCAAACAGATTCCCATCCACATAAGGCGTCAGGAAGCCCGCTGCCCAAGTCATTCCGACGTCCGGCAGATCACCGGAAGTGGAAAGTACACGGAGCTTATCTTTGTATTGCTCGTTACTCAGCACTTCAAGGTCAACAGTCACACCTTCGTTTGCTTCCTCATACTCAGCAATAATATCATTTACAACGTCGTAATGCGCTTTTGAGCTGCCTTCAGGCCAAAGATGCATGAATTCAATGACGACATCTTCCCCTTCTTCAGCAACAGCTGCGCCTTCCTCTTCTTCCCCAGAACAAGCAGACAATGCCAAAGATGCTGCAGCAGCAGATGCCAGAAGTGCAATCGCTTTCTTCTTGTTAGTCATGATTTTTCCCCCACCCTTTTTTTGTGTTACAACAATATTCCGACTGTTGTATGCGTTTTCATTATAGCAAACGCCAAGTCGTTAGTCTAGTGTCTGAACAAAGTTTTATTTTCTATTTTCCCGACCGCCCTGTTTTCAATATTTTCTGCTAGAATAAAACAAAAAGAGAGAAAGAGCTGAACAAAATGAAAATCGCAGCAAAGCGAACGTGGAATCATCACGTTGTAAAAGAAGGCAATAAGTCTCTGGTGCTGAGTAGGATTAAAGACAATGCGCCCATTTCCCGCGCTTCCGTCGCTTCACAGACAGGCCTGAACAAAGGAACTGTCTCTTCCCTCGTCAGCGATCTCCTCGATGATCATTTGATCTGTGAATCAGGCCCGGGTGAATCGAGCGGCGGCAGACGGCCCGTTATGCTTCTCTTTAATGAGAAAGCAGGCTATTCGATCGGAATCGATATCGGTGTTAATTACCTGCTGGGTGTCCTCACCGATCTTAGCGGCAATATATACGAAGAGAAATCAATGGTATTCAGTAAGCTTCCTTATGAAGACATTGAAGAAAAACTGTTCGCCACCATCGATTATCTGATGGCTGCAGCACCCCCCAGCCCGCATGGCATAATCGGGATCGGCATCGGGGTGCCGGGAATTGTTGATAAAAACGGACTGCTGTTGCTTGCACCGAACCTGGACTGGAAGAACATTGATCTGAAAACAACGCTGCAAGAAAAATATCAATTGCCCATCACCGTTGAAAATGAAGCGAATGCAGGGGCATATGGAGAAAAGAAGTTCGGTGCCAGCAAGGATTTCGAAAATATTGTCTACGTAAGTGCAGGCATTGGAATCGGGGTCGGACTCATCCTGAACGGTTCCCTTTACCGCGGGTCGAATGGATTTTCAGGCGAGCTGGGCCACATGACCATTCAGGCCAATGGAGAAAAATGCCGCTGCGGTAATGAGGGTTGCTGGGAGCTTTATGCCTCGGAGCAGGCCTTGATAACAAAAGCACAACAACTGGGGATCCCATTGCCGGAAAACGCCGGGTTTGATTTGCAGACGCTAATGACCCTTGCTTCAGAAGGAAACGCTGAGGTGGAAGCCCTGTTTGAGCAGACAGGCGATTATTTGGGTATCGGCATCATTAACATCATCAATACGTTTAACCCGAAACAGGTCGTGATCGGCAATCGAATGGCAGCTGCCGAAGAATGGCTGTCCGGTCCGATTAAAAAAAGAGTCGAGAACCAAGCCCTGTGGTTTCAGCAGAACGACCTTGAAATTGCATTCTCGGAACGGTCTACCCGTTCAGCCGCCTTGGGGGTCGCCGCTTTTTCCATCGAAAACTTTCTTCGCTTTAATATTCACCAGCAGATGGCGATCAAAGTCTGAAGCGGAATCGCTTAACTTTGTTTGCTTATTAAACTAAGTAGTGTATGATGAAAATTAGCTGCAGGTCGTCCTGACTGCTCTTTTTTTCAGCCGGATTGAAAGCACTTACATACAGCTGGTCAAGGCGCAGAAGGATTGCAATTGCGGCGGCAAACTAATTAATAGGTAAAGGGTGATTGAAGTGGCAACGATACAAAATCCGATTTTGTCCGGGTTCAATCCGGATCCGAGCATTTGCCGCGTTGGAGAAGATTATTATATCGCGGTTTCGACGTTCGAATGGTTTCCTGGCGTAGGCATTTATCATTCAAAGGATTTAAAGAACTGGCGGCTCGTATCACGTCCGCTTAGCCGGATCAGTCAGCTTGATATGAAGGGCAACCCAAATTCAGGCGGCGTCTGGGCACCGGATCTTTCCTACAGTGACGGCAAGTTCTGGCTTATCTTCACGGATGTGAAAGTGACAGATGGCCAGTGGAAAGATTGCCATAATTATCTTGTTACAAGCGAGACAGTTGACGGCGACTGGTCTGACCCTGTCTACCTGAACAGCTCAGGATTCGACCCTTCCCTGTACCATGATGAATCGGGCAAGAAGTACCTGATGAATATGTGCTGGGATCAGCGCGTCGGCCACCATCCCTTCTACGGCATCTTTCTTCAGGAATACGATGCAGAAGCGCAGAAGCTGACCGGCGAAGTGAAGAATATTTTCAAAGGGACAGACATCATGCTGGTCGAAGGGCCGCATATTTACAAAATTGATGACTGGTACTATTTGCTGACAGCCGAAGGCGGCACGAAATACGATCATGCGGCTACCATGGCCCGGTCAAAAAACATTTGGGGGCCTTACGACGTACACCCTGAAAATCCGCTGCTGACTTCTTTCCCGTATCCGCAAAATCCGCTGCAGAAAGCGGGCCATGCATCCATGGTCCATACGCATACGGATGAATGGTTCCTTGTACACCTGGTCGGACGCCCGCTTCCGACACCGAACAAACCGCTGCTCGATCCGCGCGGGTTCTGCCCGCTCGGCCGCGAAACTGCCATCCAGCGGCTTGAGTGGAAAGACGGCTGGCCGTATGTGGTCGGCGGGAACGGACCTTCAGTGGAAATTGAAGGGCCGGCTATTGAAGAAGTGACATGGGATAAAGGCTATGACGTGAAAGACGATTTCGACGCAGCTCAATTGAACCTGCAATTCCAGTCACTGCGGATACCGGTCATGGGGACGATTGCTTCCTTGCAGGACAACCCTGGCCATTTGCGTCTGTATGGAAAAGAGTCATTAACATCAAAGTTTACCCAAGCTTTCATTGCACGCCGCTGGCAGAGCTTCAACTTCACGGCAGAAACGAAAGTTGCGTTCCAGCCGGATAATTTCCAGCAGTCAGCAGGGCTTGTTAATTACTACAACACCGAGAACTGGACAGCCCTCCAGATTTCATGGAATGAAGAAAAAGGACGCATTCTTGAACTCACGGCATGCGATAACTTCGACTTTTCGCAGCCGCTTCAAGGACAGGAAATCCAGATTCCCGAAGCCAATGAGTACGTCTTCCTGCGTGTGGATGTTAAAACCAACACCTATACGTATTCCTACTCATTCGATGGCGACAACTGGACGGAAATTCCGGTTACCTTCCAATCCCATAAATTGTCGGATGACTATATTCAAGGCGGCGGGTTCTTTACCGGCGCATTCATCGGCATGCAATGCCAGGATACATCCGGCCAGAACAAATCGGCTGACTTTGATTATTTTGTCTATCAGGAAAAATAAACAGCGACACTCCAAAAGCAGCCTCACCCACCGGTGAGGCTGCTTTTGACTTGTAGACACGTAGTGACATGCTTCTTCTTATACTGAGAGTAAAACTTGAATGCTCACTGACCAACCTCAAAATACAGCCTTAATCTTTTCGGTCTCTTTCTTCGCTTAAACCGGCATAGACAATCAACCGCTCTTCCCGGGTTCCAAGTGCCTCGCTATGGCTTCCTGAACATGTGACGAGTACGAGTTCAGGTGAAGAACGATAGCCAAAAACTTCTGTGACATCAATGTCCGTAAGTTCCGTCGATTCCATGGCTTCCACTTGAAAGATCAAGCTTTTGTCCGTCCCTTCAACAATGATTTCATCGCCCGCTTTCAGTTCTGCCAAATCCTAGAATACAGCCGGGCCATTCCTGCCGGACCAGCCAATTATGCTGAAAAAACCTCTGCATCGTTAACGCCTCCTCTTCGTGAATGCTGATTAAAATTAAGTACAAGGTTTGAAATCTGCAACTTCCTTCTTGATAATCGGACGTGCATTCCACGAAAATGATGCTTGGAAACTTCCGGCATTTTTCAGTCGTTCAGTGCATTTTACCGCTGCGGATTAGTCCGTTATCCGGGAATAACCACAACGAGCCTAAGGAACCGGGACCTGTGCAGCGGGCTCAATCATTCAGCTAATACTCGATCTATTCGTTTTCCAATGAAAGTTTGCGGGTATTAGAAATTCATTAGCTGAAAAGAATCGCATACTCCATCACTGCAAAACAGGTTTCTTGATCAGATAGTTTCCTTTAATTTCCCAAGTTTTATTTTTGAATTTTAAGAATTATAGTGATAAAGTGGTTTTACGATTTTAGTCAGGCAGTTGCCGGATGGTGGAATGACAGATGAGAGATTTGTCTTGAGGCATGGCGGCTGGTCGTTTGATGACTGCTTCAGGCATTGCTTTTAGCTATGTCTTCAGTGGCAGAACATTGTTTTTCGTCGATTGCATTCCCTACATAGCTTATGAGATGCCTCACTGCCCGCCACAGAATTTCTCTTCTCACTTCCGCATTGTCTGATATACGGAACCGCCTGATTCACTTCATTTTGCAGGAAAGGAGTGCGCGTTCTGTATCAGCAGCATATTTATCTATTGAGAGGAGAAAGGAACCTATGACAAATCATCCCTCTGATGCTGAGCCTGCGAAGAAAGGCACTCATCAGAAATCGCTCAGGAAAATCACATTGATCTCAACAATTGGCGGACTGCTTTTCGGTTATGACACAGGAGTCATCAACGGTGCGCTGCCGTTTATGGCTCAGGAAGACCAATTAGATCTCACCCCTTTCACAGAAGGACTCGTTACCAGTTCCCTCCTGTTCGGCGCCGCGTTTGGCGCCATGTTCGGCGGCCGTTTTGCTGATCGCATCGGCCGGCGCAAAGTCATTCTCTATTTAGCCCTCTTTTTCTTCCTGACCACTCTTGGCACGACGTTTGCACCGAATGTCACGGTGATGGTCATCTTCCGGTTCCTGCTTGGTCTGGCAGTCGGCGGCGCCTCCGTGACGGTACCGACCTTTCTGGCTGAAATGTCACCTTCTGAACGCAGGGGCCAGATTGTTACACAGAATGAGTTAATGATTGTCACAGGGCAATTGCTTGCTTATGTGACAAATGCCATTTTGGCCGGCGTAATTGATGAATCCGGAAATGTATGGCGCTATATGCTGGTTGTGGCGACACTCCCTGCTGTTCTTTTATGGTTCGGCATGCTGACGGTTCCGGAAAGCCCCCGCTGGTATGCGACAAAAGGGAAGTTTGGAGAAGCACTGAATACACTCCGGATCATCCGCGAAGAGCAACGCGCCCATACGGAACTGAAAGAAATCAAGACAACCATCGGTGAGGAAAAGCAGGTCCGGCAAGCGACATTCAAAGATTTGTCCATTCCATGGATCCGCCGCATCCTCGTGCTGGGTATCGGAATCGGTATCGTTCAGCAAATTACCGGCGTAAATTCCATCATGTATTACGGTACACAGATTTTAAGGGAAGCCGGCTTCTCTACACAAGCGGCCCTTACGGCCAATATCGCGAATGGCGTCATTTCCGTACTGGCGACATTCGTCGGCATCTGGCTGCTGGGACGGATAGGCCGGCGCCCGATGCTGATCGGCGGGTTGATCGGCACGACTTCGGCTCTTCTGCTGATCGGTATTTTCGCCAATGTATTGGATGGCAGTGCGATGCTGCCTTATGTGGTTTTAGCGCTGACCGTCACATTCCTACTCTTTCAGCAAGGGGCCATCTCACCGGTTACCTGGCTTGTATTATCTTCCATTTTCCCGATGAAGCTTCGGGGACTTGGCATGGGCACATCCGTATTTTGCCTTTGGATCACTAATTTTATCATCGGTTTTTCATTCCCGATGCTGATGAGCGCCGCCGGATTGTCCGGAACGTTCTTCCTGTTTGCCGCGTTAGGCATTGGCGCCATTATTTTCGTTTATAAATTTCTGCCGGAGACGAAAGACAAGTCTCTTGAAGAAATCGAAGATCATTTTCATTACAGCGAAGTTCCAAAAGCTAACAGTGTTCCGCGGCAAGTATAGACGATCTAACAAACATTGCAGTCCATCTCCTTTTTCAAAAATCCCCGACCGTGACAGCGGCCGGGGATTTATATGGCCTAATTATCTTTATTAATTCATTGTGCTTGTGCGGCTGTTTGCGGATTCTTCATAATTGAAGTTAAGGTGAGGATGTTATGAAACGGAATGTACTTATAGTGGGAGCAGGGATTGGTGGACTGACGGCAGGCTCATTGCTGGCAAAGCATGGCATGGAAGTCACGCTGCTGGAAGCTTCATCAGAACTTGGCGGCTGTGCCGGAAAATTTAAGCGCCGGGATTTTTTGTTTCCCGCAGGCGCGACACTCGGCATGGGATTGGAACCGGGCGGTATTCATGAACGGGTGTTCCGCTATTTACAGAAACCGTTTCCGCTCGAGCCGCTTGAAGCTGTCATGGAAATGGTCCACCCGGAAACTACCTTTACGTTTTTCCGTGACCGCAGGCGGCATGTCGATGAAATTGTCGGCCGATTCCCGGCATTTGAGCAGTCGATTCGAACCTTTTATCGGGAGATTTACCAAACAGCTTCTGTAGTACGGACGCTGATGGACCCGCTCCCTCCCTTGCCGCCTGCAAATTGGATTGAGTGGCGGTACTTGATCAACTCTATCCGGCCGGCACACATGCAGCTGCTGCCTTTTATGCGCCAGACGCTCGGACAGCGGCTAAAAGCGCATGAACTGGAGAACTTAACACCGTTTCGGCACATGCTGGATGCATTGCTGATCGACAGCATGCAGACGGGCAGCGAGGATGTATCTTATCTGCTAGCGGCTGTGGCACTCGATATTTATCATGAAGGAGCTTATTATGTGCCCGGTGGCCTGTACCGATTCGCCGAGCTGATGGGCGACAGCATCAAGGAGAATGGCGGCTTATTGAAAAAACGCCGGACAGTCGAACGGTTGGAGCGCTCAGGGCAGCAATGGATCGCCACTGATCAGCGGGGTAACACTTACAGGGCGACCGATGTCATCCTGAATGTGCCGATCCATCAGCTTCCGGCATTGATGACGCCTGAACTGATACGGAAGCTGAACAAGCGGCTGCGCATTGGAATGGGCACACCGACCTGGACGACGCTGACGCTTTATGTGGCGGTCGAAACAGCAAAACTTGCCGCTCCTCTCCCTCCGTTCCGGCAACTCTCAATCGGCCAAGGTCTCGCGGAAGGTGCTCATTTTTTCGTTTCAGCTTCGCAGCCGGACGATGCCTTGCGTGCGCCAGCGGGGTTTCAGACAGCAACGATTTCCACTCATTCGGAAGTGAAGCAATGGAATACAAAGGGTAAGTACGATGCTCATCGGGAATTGCTGACGGACCGGATGCTTGCTGCTTTGGAGGATATTGTACCGGGATTTCGGCAGGCGATCGTTCACTTGGAAACAGGGGCACCGCGCGGATGGACTCGCTACACCGGCCGGCCTCATGGTTTCGTCGGCGGATTTCCGCAGACCGTGGCAAACTCGCTGTTCAATTCCATTTCACATCATGCCGGGATTCCGGGTCTGTATGTATGCGGCGATCATATCTTTCCGGGTGGCGGTACAATCGGCGCTGCAACGAGCGGTATCCATGCAGCGCGTTCCATTTCCGGCAGTCTGCTCATTGAAAAGTAAAACAGCTGCCGGGATTCCGGCAGCCGCAAGTGCTTTCTGTTATGGCCAAGGCTTCTGATCTTTCATCCGTTCGCTGCTGATTACTTCCATATATCCTTATATCGCTTCTGGTACTTCTTATCCTTCACTTCTGCAGCCAAGACGAGTCCATGTTGTTTAATCGAGTCATCGCCTGTTGCATCGTACAAATGACGCAGATTCCGCTGAATATCCGATCGGATCAGCACTGCATGCTTTTCATCCCCGCAATTCCGGAACCTGTCAATCTGGTGATCGATCACCAGCCGCAGCTGCGGATCTCCTGCAAGGCCAATTCGCCAGACAGCTTGAAGTGCATGCCTTGTCACAACAAATTTTTCATCATACGTCCGTGCCCATATCAAAGGAAAATCCGTCAATATCCTGTTTTCGGGATCGCTGATTGCCAAATATGACAAATACTGTGCAGCTCTGGAGCGCTGGTGAGCATCGGGCGCCGTCAGGTCTTCTTTCAGTAAATCCCAGATATCGTACGCCCAATCCACCGGCTGCTTCGCTGTCTCCAGGATGTTCATATGTGACTGGTACTGCACTTGCCGATCTTCTGAATAAAGCCTGTCAAACTGTTCCTGTATCGCTCTGTCCATTCTGCTCCTCCTCTCCAGGAATACGTTACTTCGTTCTCCCCGAGTATAGCATTCCATACGCAGTATCACTAACTTTTGGAAAATCGGGTATGTATTAATTACTGCATGTTTACGATTGCAAAAGGAGTGTTCCAAATGTTTGTTCCAGGTCTTTTAGTGATAATTGGATTCGTGCTTGTTCATATATTTACAAGGCAGCTTAAATTCTTGAACGCCCATCCACGGCAAGTACTCATGTCGCTGCTTTCCGGCGGTTCTATCGCTTATGTATTTTTGCATCTTGTACCGGAACTGGCTCATTATGAAGAAGTTATCCTGAGGGCAGACCTGCCCGGCTGGTTGGAACAACCTGGTTATATAGGATATCTCGTCGCATTGCTCGGTATTGGTGTCTTTTACGGGATTGATAAGCTCAATGTCAATTCCCAAAAAAAAAATGAACAGGAATATAACCTGACCCGGCCCAAGAAGCGGGTTTTCACGGTTCATATTACTGCCTTTGCATTATACAATGGCCTGATCGGTTATTTGCTGCCGCAATTAAGCGGCGGGAACGTTGCTGCCTATGCTGTCTTTTTTATTGTATTTTCCTTTCACTTCATCGCTAATAACCGTGTGCTCCACCTGACACACGAAGGACTATATACAAAAGCGGGCCGCTGGATTCTCTCAGTCTCCGTATTCATCGGCTGGCTGCTGGCGCAAACTACCCAATCCGACGAACTCGTCATTGCTTTTCTGTTCTCATTCTTAACCGGCGGTCTCATTTTGAATATCATGAACGATGAATTGCCGGAACAGAAAAAAAGCAGCTTCCCGGCCTTTATTACAGGGCTTGTTCTTATTAGTGTATTACTGATGGTTATTTTATGATAAAAAAGAAAACCACCCTCAGGGAGTGGTTTTCTTTTTTCTCGCTATCGATCCAGCAAAGCACCGCTTTCCTGCTCACGGACTGGCTCGGCACCGCTGATTTTTTCGATCATGCTGCCGACCGACAGTAATCGGCCCTGTTCATCTTTGTAGATAATATGCTTGCGCTCGAGCTGTGTCGGTGATTCCACACCTGCGGCGGCGGCTACATTGAAGAGTCCGGCACGCATTGAGGAAATATAATTGGTCACCCGATACATTTTCTCTTCCACAACCAATCCGGTTTGAAGTTCCGGATCCGTCGTCGCCACGCCAACAGGGCAACGGTTTGTATGGCAGACTTCTGCCATGATGCAGCCTACGCTGATCATGAAGCCCCGCGCGATGTTGATCAAATCCGCTCCCATCGCAAGTGCGATAGCTGCTTTATCCGGAGTAATCAGCTTTCCGGCCGCAATCAATCTATAGCGGTCACGGATTTCATATTTACGCAGCATTTCATCGACAACCGGCAATGCAGTCATAATCGGCAGACCGACCGAGTCGGCCAGCTCCTGATAAGTCGCACCTGTCCCGCCTTCACCGCCGTCAATGGTGATGAAATCCGGTCCCTGCCCGCGTTCCTTCAGCTGCTGTACCATTTCTTCAAGTCCTTCCAAATCTCCGACGACAATTTTCATACCGACCGGCTTGCCGCCAACTTCCCGAAGTTCTTCAATGAAATCAAACAGTTTTGGAAACGTATCAAACTCGATGAAACGGTTCGGACTGTTGACGGTCTTCCCCGGCTCAATCAGCCGGATCCGCGCAATTTCTTCCGTCACTTTCTGCCCTTCCAGATGTCCGCCGCGCGTTTTGGCGCCTTGGGCAAGTTTCACTTCAAATGCTTTCACTTGTGGCATCGCCGCCTTTTCTTTGAACGCATCCATTGAGAATTCACCGGCCGGTGTGCGGACACCGAACATTCCTGGTCCAATCTGCATCATCAAGTCCACGCCGCCAGCCAAGTGATGATCGGAAATTCCGCCTTCTCCTGTATTCATCCAGGAACCGCCGGCCATGCCGATCCCTTTGGACAGCGCAGTGATGGCATTCTCGCCGAGCGCCCCGTAACTCATCGCTGACATTCCTACCTGCCCTTTGATACGGAACGGTTCCCGGCATGTCTTTTCTCCGAGCACAATGGCATCTTCATCTGTGAGAAGATAAGGATCAATCTGCACTTCCTCAGGATGCTCTTTCCGGCTCATCAAGCCTTCGTGATCGATAACATACTTTTGTGTATTGATCTTATTCGTATTATCAACCAGCAACTCAGTGCGCAATTTAGGAAACAATGTATTTCGGATATAATACCCATCTTCTTTGAAATCACGATTCGAACCGAAACCGATCAGCCGTTCATTATACTTTCCCGCTTTTACGACATGCTGATACTGGAGTCTCGAAAAAGGCTTTCCTTCGTTGTCATTTTCAAACAAATACTGACGCAGTTCCGGCCCGATTTTTTCCGTCACATATCGCACCCGGCCAAGCAGCGGAAAATTGCGCAAAATCGCATGCTGTTTTTGACGATCATCTTTTTCGTAAATGTAGGCAATATATGTAAGCGGCACTGCTACGGCTGTCCCTAATATGGCAGACGGTAAATATTTCGTTATTTTCCCCATAAAAACCACCTTTCTTCGTTTGGCATGCCTGTTATTTCAACTATGTTATAATGCCTGCAATGCTTCCCGAATGGGTGTGTTCCCTGCTGTAATTTCAAATGTCTTACTGAATACGTTTTCATTTTCCAGCGCTTCAACAAGAACAGCAGCTATATCTTCAAATGCCAGATCTCCCGCCTTTTTCCCGGCATTAACGCCGACTTCGCGAACGGCTTTAACCATTCCCTTGCCCGGTTTCGCTTCTGCATGCGTTGTCCGGATGATTGTATGAACAATCCCATCCCGCCGGATCAATTCTTCCGGTTCATGTTTTGCACCTGTCGACTTTGACTCATCCGACTCATCTGCAAGGACGGCACTTAAGTAGACAATACGATTAATACCAAGCTGCTGCGCTTCCTCAACGGTTTTAATGATGGCTTTATGGTCGACGAGGATGTTTTTATTCTCTCCGGATGTCACGCTCGCTTCCGCCAAATAAATGATGGCTTCACTGCCCTTAATCGCTTCTACGAAATTATAGTCCCGCGTAATCATAACATCCGCTGCTCCCATTTTTTTCAATCCCTCAGCCCGGTTCTTCGTTTCTGCAACTGTCACCGGTTCATGACCTTTATGGGCAAGCTGCTTCAGTACGTGTTCGCCGATGTCTTCACCGCCGCCGAAAACAAACACTCTCAATGCAACCCCTCCTCACGGTATGGCTATCATCATTATTTTCCCCTATTGCCAAGCTTGCGAAACATTCAGTCAGCGGATTCAAAATAAAAAACCGGCAGCTTTTGATAGCTGTCGGTTCATTTATTTCTTTGGATTTAAGACAAAGACCACGTATCCCACATCCGCATCGAAATTCCAATCCAGAAATATTTCTGAGATAGACTGGTTCAAGTCCTGCTCCAAATCCATATCGTCCAATGCCTCCTGCTCCAGATCCCGCTTGGCAAGCCGCAATTCCTCCGTGACACCTTTTTTAAGAAGCGCTTTTTCAATCGGCGTCAGTATACCGAAGCGGCGGACAAGTATGGTCCGGTGATCCAGCCAGAACGTCTGCAGCCGGTCTGCCTTTTTCTCAGCGATAATACTTGAGCGAATGAGCTTCTGCCGGAACGCCTGCCGATCTGTATCCTCCGGCCAATCTTCAACGCCTTCATCTGCAGGGTCATCTGTCACACCGATGATCACACCGGTTCGATTTTCCAGGTTCCAGTCTGCATAGACCTCTTCCACGCTGAGTCCCCCGATGGTCCGGAATTCACGGATGATTTCTTTCCGTAAATCGTTCATGAGCAAATCGCGCGTCTCCAGCACCCGCTGTGTTTCGTTTTGTTTTAAAAGGATTTTTTCCATTGATGTGATAAACCCACGAAAATGAATGACGATAAAAGGCTGACTGATTGTCACGTAGATTGAAGTTGGCCCTTTACCGAAAGAATTGCGCAGCAAGGAGGAAACATATGCGCCAATTTCCGTATGAATCGTTCTTGAAGTTTTCATTTAATAACCCTCCTTTACGTTTCCAATACTTGCATTCTGCAGGAGGGGAATGAACTTTCCTGGCTGTTTTATGATAAGCCCAATCTTAAAACCACTTCCGCCTGATTCTTTCGTCCGTGTCCATCCGCATCCTTCCAAGGAACCTCCGTTTGTCCATACCGTTTCAATTAATGCCAAATAAAAAAACCGAAAAGAGACCCGCTCAAGCGGGACTCTTTTCGGTTTTGTTGACAGCTCTATCGTCTGTAACACTTCACCAAATTATCAAATTGTATGGAATTAAAACCAAATTAATATTATTTTAGAACAAGCAAAATCAATCAGTTACCCGTTAAATGGAAACACTATTGTTCTCCAAGTAGCTACATTATACAAAAACGAGCAGAGTGAAACAAGTTTCAGAAACAAAAAGTTTCCAGCAATCCGCAGATACCCGGAGTTTCTGCGTGTTCAAGCACCAGAAATGCCATCCCTGCATTGCAGGAATGGCATTGAAGTCAGGCTTTTACCGCTGTCAGGGTTTCCCGATGGAGCAAAATATTATCCGGGAATGACCGGAGTTTCCGCACATCGCTGATAACAAAGCCGCTCTGTGGCATGGTCGGCATCCGCCGCATATCGTATGCCAGGTTCTGTTCCGGCACATGGTATGAGAGGTTATGCGTCATGTACCGGAAGAATGCCTGCATTACCATGACGGTCATCCATTCACCGGCACAGCGGTGCCCCATGTAATGATCCCCGCCGCCCTGCGGTACAAATGCGAATGGACTGCCGCTCCAATTGGCAAAACGTTCCGGAATGAACTGGTCCGCATCGATCCAGTTATCCGGATGACGGTTCGTCCCGAATAAATCCAATACCACGAGCTGATCTTTTTTGAATTTATAACCGTTCCATGTGAAATTCTTCTTCGCTTTTGCTGCCATTGCCGGTGCAAACGGATAGTAGCGTCGGATTTCCTGAGAGAACATATGGCTGTAATCATCCTTGTCTTCCCGCAGTTTCCCGACGGTTTCCGGATGCTCATACATTGCCAACGCACCGAATACGATGAAATAAGCTGTCGCAACAAGCGGCCGGTATGAATTATTCAATTCAACTGCAGCCGTATGCAGATCCAGTAATTTGCCGTTGGGTTCCCGATGATTTGCAACAATGTAAGCGGCCGTATTGGCAGGCGGATTGTATTTGCCTGAACGGATATCCTTAATGATCTTCTCCAGCCATTTCTCGTGGCTTTGTCTTGCATGTTTTCCGTCCTGGTAGCGGCTGAGGGAACCGCCAAAGGAATCGACCATTTGCGAGAGCTCTGCCGCCCGCTCTTTCGCTTCACTTTCTTTTACCGGAAGTCCGGCCCAGCGCATGCCGGCTCGGCCCATGATCTCCTCCATCTCCCGGAGCAGAATGACCGCATCTTTTCTTTCCCATTCGGTCACTTTCTTATCAAATTCTTCTACGGCAATGCGTTTCATGTCTTCAAGACGCTCAGGGGTCATCATCGACAAAAACATCCGTTTCAATTGATGATGGTCTTCCCCGTCTCTGCCGTGAATGCCGCCTTCACCCAATAATGTTTGCTTCAGCGGTTTTGGTGCAGCACCCTCGCGCTTAAAATACTCGTTATCGTAGAACATGGCTGCCGCTTCTTCCCCTGCCATGCAGATCGCCTTTTGGCCGAGCAGCCGGGTCTCAAACATGTCGGATTCCAGCTCATTTCTGCGGCTGGGGATGAAATGAAAGCCCTCTTTGATCAAGGTCAGCGTATTGTCTATTCCTTTGGCTTGCGGGATTGGTGTTTTTACGCGCATGTATTCAGTCTCCTTCACTTTCGGGATTAGTCGCCCGTATCAAACCGGACAGGTGGATATCTTGTATTCAACATACTTCAATACCTACCTTCCCTAAAGTGTTTACCGGCAAACGTCGAGCCAGTCCCACAGAACACGGACGAACACCGCCGAAGCGGAATTCCCCTGCATTTTATATGGGAACTGTTTACCCGGTACTTCCGGTTCAGCGCTTCCGCCGTTCAAAGTCCGCTTCAATATCCCGTTTCCAATTCCGATCCAGCTTGCGGCCTTTCCGGACAGTCGAAATCGTCTCGCTCATCACCGTAAAGTTCAGATCTGTACCTACTTCATCCGCATGGTAATTCACGGCAAAATCTTCATGGATGCCGAAACTTCTGGCGGTCGCAACGGCATCGATATTGGCGCCCATGAAAATGAATTCCCAGTCGAAAGCTGATTTCTGACGTTCGATCATGGCCCGGATCTGATCATACTTATACTCACAGCTGGCGTTCTCCATGCCATCCGTCGTGATGACGACCATCACTTTCCCGGCCCGATGCTCTTCTTTCGTCCGCTTCTGTGCATTGCCGATTTTATTGATCGTGGCACCAATCGCATCGAGCAATGCGGTCGTACCGCCCACTTCATACTCACGGTCCGTAATTGGGGAGATGCCCTCAATCGGAATCCGATCATGGAGCAGCTCATAATGATGGTTGAACAAGACGGTTGTGACGTTCACATCGCCCTGTTCTTTCTTCTGTTTGCCGATCAACGCATTAAAGCCGCCGATCGTGTCGGTTTCAAGACCTGCCATTGAGCCGCTTTTATCGAGAATGAAAACAAGTTCGGTAAGGTTGTGATCCATGCCGGTTGCCCCCTTAAAGTGTGATTACCTTAAGGATAGCCGGATTCGTTTTCAGGAAGGTCGCTTCTAAAGCGACAATTCATGAAGCACCGAGCAGTTTCTGTTCATGTGCGAACAGAACTTCATTAATTTCAAATATATCGTAGTTCTGCGCTTCGATGAAATACATGATGATCACATCTGCACGGCTGCTGCGTGACAATGCATAGCCGGCCGATTCCAGTAAATCGGCTGTCTCCTGCAGGTTAAGTTCAAGAGCAATGGCAAGCGCAAGAGCGGTCGTCTTGCGGGGCGTGTAATCCGGCGAACTTCGGATCTTGGAAAACAGCTTCCGGTCGATGTTCGCACGTTTATACACCAACGGATCCTTCAAGTCCCGTTCATCAATCAGCCGCATCAATCGGACAGAGAATGATTCATCCAACTGGCCGAATAACTCATCAATGCTCTCCTGTACCGATTCCTCAAGCATTATTTCCCGGTTCAGCGAACGGGACCGCCGGGCGAAACCGTATTCTCGTTCCTCGATGTAATGCTCATCAATATATGACTGCACATCGCGGAACAGCCGCCCGCTCAACTGAAACGCAGCACGATCATACACAGCGATATAGACGGACAGCTCATGACTCAACAGAAATTCATGAATTTCAGCAACCGCCATCCGCAATGCCCGGTCCTTTGGATAGCCATAGAGACCGGTCGAAATGAGTGGGAATGCGATCGATTCACACCCTAGGCTGACGGCCAAGCGCAATGCATTTCGATAGCAATTCCGCAGCTGCTGGTCTTCACCTTCCCTTCCCCCTTGCCAGACAGGTCCTGTTGTGTGGATGATATGCTTTGCCGGCAGCTGAAAGCTTGCTGTCCTTACCGCCTCTCCAATAGCCAATCTTCCAAATTCACGGCAGGCAGTCCGGAGTTCTCGTTCGCCTGCCGCTTTGAAAATGGCGGCACTTACACCGCCATCCGCCCGAAAGTCAGCATCTACCGGATTGACGATGGCATCCGCCTTCATATTAGTGATGTCGTTACGGATCAATTCCAATGGCATAAACTTGTCCTCACTTCCCTTAAAAATGACTTGAAGTATATTCGTTCATTTTCGATTCAGAAATCAATCGGTTTCCGTGCCCGGAGGCAGTAAGTTTTCTCATCCGCCGGCAGGCTGCCTGTCCTGTTTGTCTTCATCCAATACCCCAAAAGTAATCGCGTACTTCGGTAATCCAATTCTCCAGGATTCCTTCATGCCATTCTGATTGCTTGAATACATGGTCAGTAAAATTATACCAAATCAAAAAGCGAAAAATAATGATATTTAAAAGTCCAGCAACTCTAAACATATAACGTTACAGAAGCTCTTTATGACAGATGGATAGTCAACATGCTCAAGTACTTTTGCTGATTCTAAGTAAAGTCGAGCAAAAAAGCTGCGACTCCTGCGGGACAGCGCCGTGCCGAAATCCACTCGAGCGTCAAGCTCGAGTTAGTTCGGCGCAAGCCCGCGGAAAGCGCAGCTTTTGGGTGGCGTCTCGATCAAAACCACCGTCCACTTGATTGCTCAGAGCTAGTGAACAATACCGTATCTGATCGCTCCCTCTCAACGAATAAGTATTTCTATATCGCCCATTATAAATTTTTATTTTAGAACGTGATGTATGTCACGGAAACAGACCGGCACATACTTCAAACTGATAGTGAAGTCCAGCAGTCAATGAAAGGGTGAGGGTCGTTGAAAGATTCATCATTCGAAGTGCAACTCAATTGGAGCGGTACGGGCCGGAAAGGCGAAGGCAAAATTACAATCGGGCAGGAACTGCTGATGGTTTCCGGCCCTGAAAATATGGGAGGGAAAGGCGTGGGACTGAGTCCGGAAGATCTATTAATCAGCGCAGTCGGAAGCTGCTACAGTGGTACGTTATTCAGCTTGCTCGCTTTAAAAGGGTTGCCCGTCCAGCGGGTCGCCATCAACACGGAAAGCACAGTGATTAATCAGCTGACGGAAGCCAAGTTCAGCCGGCTGCTTGTCCATCCCACTATATTCGGCGGCAATCCGGCACTGCAGGCAGAATATGAAAAAGCAGCGGAAGATGCACGCGAAAATTGCTTCATCGGCAAAACCATTGCGAGCAATGTCGATTACCGGGTCGGAACTGTGCGGGTGAATGAAATGATTGTCGCACAGGAAAAAATCGATGTGCTCGTTGATGATTTCTACGCAAAACTGGTGAAAGATCCTTATTTCAGCAACATGTTCGCTGAGCGCGGGGTCAATGTGGAGGTGCTGAAAGAACGTCAGCGTATTTTCATTTCCCGGCTGATCAATGGCAATCCAACAGACGGAAATCAAAGTGAAAAGGAACAGGTCCAAAAGCGGCATTCCTTTTCCACAACACCTGAACGGGCTGAAATCTGGCTTGGGCTGATGGGTGAAACTGTCCGTGAGACAGATTTTCCGGAATCGGTAAAAGAAAACCTGATGGAGAAAATGGGCGAATTGATGAAACCGTTCGTAAGATGAAAGGCAGAAACCCCCGGCTGAAACTGGAATTTCAGCCGGGGGTTTTATGCAGATTCTTTTGGAATCATTCTTTTACGGTGAATTGTTTTCATTCATTTACTGACCAGTCGTGTGCCGGGCTGATATCTAAAGAATCGATTTCGTCTTTGCCTTCATTCCCCGCAAATATCTTTTGAGCGTAAGTATTAAGACCATTGTGCTTCGGCAAGCTGCGGAAGCGGCGGGACAGCGACAGTTTCTTTCTTATCCTGAGCGAGAATGCCGTTCGCGGTGATACGGGCAGATTCCAGAATGATCGGAAGACCGCTTCCGGGATGGGTGCCCCCGCCGACAAGCCAGCAATTCTTCAGTTCTTCAAATTCATTATGCGGCCGGAATACCATCATTTGTGTCAGCTGATGGCCGAGATTGAACGTCGCTCCCTGATAGACATTCATGTCCTGTTCCCAATCCCGCGGCGTGATCATATGCTCCACTTCGATGTGCTGCCTCAAATCCTTGAATCCGCTTTTCTCTTCGATCGTATTTAAAATCTGTTCACGGAACAGCTCTTTTTCTTCTTCCCAATTGATGCCGCTGAAATTATTCGGCACTGGAGCCAGAATGTACAATGTCGATTTCCCTTCAGGTGCCAGTGTTGGGTCTGTTACGCTTGCATTTTGAACATAAATGGACGCATCCTGGGACAGCATATTCAGCTTCGTGATTTCTTCAACATTTTTCTTGTAGTCCTTTGCAAATACAATTGTATGGTGCGGCATGTCATACTTTTTATCCAATCCCAAGTACAGCATGAACGTCGAACATGAATACTTTTTCTTCGCCAGCTTTTTTGGCGAATACTTTTTCAGCTGTCCTTCATCCACTAAATTCGTCATGGCATGCGCAAAATCGGCATTGATGATCACTTCATCCGCTTCGACGCGTTCCCCGTTCTCCAGCAGCAGACCCTTCACTGCCTTTCCTTCAATCCATAGTTTTTTGACGCCGCTGTTCAGCCGGATATCCCCGCCAAGTTCCTCAGTGACTTTAGCCATCGAATTCGACAGCCGGTTCACCCCGCCAATCGGATGGAAGATGCCGTACGCATGCTCCATGTATGACAGAATCGAGAAAGCCCCCGGGCATTCCCATGGCGACATGCCAAGGTACTTGGATTGGAATGTAAAGGCAAGCTTAAGCTCTTCAGCTGTGAAGTAACGGGACAATACGTCATGGAGGCTTTTTCCGAGATCAAGATCCGGCAATGCCTTCAGGACGTTCGGATGCAGCATGTCCGTCATCCGGTCCATTTTCGACTGCAGAATCGGCGATAGTGCGTTAAGTTTCCGCGCCGAATCCCGCATCATCCGGTCATAGCCCGCGCTTTCTCCCGGATATGCCGCCTCGATCTGTTCTTTCATTTTTATCCGGTCGCGGGTCATTGTCATGGCCCGTCCCTCGTAAATTAAATCGTACATCGATTCAAGTTCCACTGTTTCCATATATTCATGGAGATTGCGGCCGGCGGCTTCGAATATCTCTTCTGCGATATGGAGCATCGACAGAAAGGTCGGGCCCATATCGAATTTGAATTCACCCAGCCGGACTTCTGCGTTCCGTCCGCCAACGACTCCTTTCTTTTCATATACGGTTACTTTATATCCTTTTGCTGACAGGAGCATGGCTGCCGCCAATCCACCGGGACCCGCTCCAACAATCGCAATTCGCTTTGACATCTCTTCCGCCTCCAGTGTATAATGTTTGTACAATGATTATACAACGTTAAGACTAAAACGGCTACTCATAGTCACTGTCCGCTGAAAATAATAAGATTACTTATGTTTTCTATTGGCTGTATGATACCACAATAGACATCGTATATTCCTTATATTAGAAAGTAGCTCACCTGGAAACATATACCTAAAAAACAGGTGATATTAAACATTTCCATTTAAACTTCCGTAAAACCGTTCCACTTTCGGTCCACTGGAAAGACAAAAGTGAATGAAATTTATTCCTGCGCTTGCAGTGAAAAGTTTAGCGTCGTTTTTAGTAAAATCAAAAAAATAAAAAATGAGGATGAACTGCTATGGATCACATCAACCAGCATACTTCCTACAACATCACACAAGCAGCTGAACTGACCAGCCTGTCCAAGCAGGTGATCCGAAAATGGGAAGACCGTTACGGCATCATTTCACCCGAACGTCTGGAAAACGGCTACCGGATATACAATCAGGATGAAATCGATACACTTCTGAACATGAAAAAACTGATTACCCAAGGGTATTCCGTCAAACAAGCCGCGTTATTCTTAAAAGAGCAACAACACACAGCAGAACCGGTCCCTGTGGCCCAGCTTGTGCAACCGGGACAGCCTGATACGATGCAGCAATACCTTTATCTGCTCCTGGAAGAAGGCAGGCTCGCCCATGAAATGCAGATGACACGCATCCTGCAGCAAGCGTATCATTCCTGCAGTCTGCAGGAATTTCTGGATGAGCTTATCATTCCCTTTTTGAAGGAAGTTGGCCAGCGCTGGAGTGATGGGCGCTGGGGCGAGTATCAGGAAGCCTTGGCGAGTCTTGCTGTCAGA
Organism: Planococcus lenghuensis; assembly: GCF_001999905.1. NCBI lineage: Bacteria > Bacillati > Bacillota > Bacilli > Caryophanales > Caryophanaceae > Planococcus > Planococcus lenghuensis. The sequence goes on along the minus strand of NZ_CP019640.1, from coordinate 786,702 downwards.
GACTTTCTTGTACAGCTTCGCCGGAATTTTCAGGTGAGTGACCAAGCCCCCATCATGCTTGGCGCCTGCCTGCCCCATGAGCGGCACGAAATCCCAGTCCATATCATTGCACTGAAGTTTATGATCCGGGGATGGAAGACGGTCGTTCTCGGACCTTCACCCGCCCCAAATGCCATTCAAGCTACCGTCCGGCAATTGCTGCCGCAAAAAGTTATCCTGTCTTCAGTGACCGGCCTCCCTTTTAAAGGAGATACCCGTTTACTGGAAGAATTAGACGATTTCGCAGCAACCCATCCGCACATTGACTTTTACCTGGGCGGACCTGGAGCAGTCCAGTTTGCAGAAGGCAAAGAATTGAAAGCCATCCGGATCACCGTTGATGCAGAAGCCGCTTTCTAACATATCGGAATCACGGAAGAGCCGGATCGCAACAATGCGATCCGGCTCTTCCGTGTCTTTTTTTATGGCAGTGCCCAGCTTCCACATACCGCTATTTGAACAATTCCATCAATTCAGATACAATACATGAATCCAATCACCTCGGAATAACAGGAATTGCAGGAATACTGTACGAGACACCTGCCAGGCGGCCGATCGCTTCAGTAAAGAGGAGGAAACCCAATGGACCCATTGTATATTCTGGAGAACTTACAGAAAGCCCGTCCGGCTTATCAGCCGATCATCAGTGCAGTAACGCATGATGTCATCGGCTATGAAGTGCTCGGCCGGTTTGAGCATGAAGGAACCTGGCTAAGCCTTGGTGATTTTTTTCATGACAGGGATGTCCCGGATGAATTTAAAGCTGAAGTGGATCAGCATCTTCTGCTGCTTGCAGCTGATGACATGCTCAGTTCCGGCAATGAAGGCTATTTGTTCATAAACCGGAATGCCCAGCAACTGTTAAGCAATGGCGGAGAGGATTTTCTGCATGCGCTCCGGCAGCTTGAACAAAAGGGATTTCCGATGGCCCGCATTGTGCTGGAGATCACAGAACACGATTTCGAAGAAGATCTCGGTATTCTCGATCACCTGCTCGCTTATTACAAAACATACGGCATCAACATCGCCATCGACCACGTAGGGGCAAAGAGTTCCAATATCGACCGGCTCCGACAGCTTAAGCCACATATCCTGAAAATCGATACAGGTCTTATCCGCAATTACAATACCGACGTTTTCCAGGATGTTATTTATTCGCTTGGTGTTCTGGCACGCCGAATCGGCGCGATGTTCCTGTATGAAAATATTGAAGACAGCCATCAGCTGAATTTCGCCTGGAAGCACGGCGGACGCTATTACCAGGGCTACTACCTGGCGAAACCCGATTTTCGTTTATTGCAGGAAAATTCCTTGGCGATTAATACAAAGGCACATATACAGGAATTTGTCAGCAGAGAAAAATCACGCATCGATGCCCGGCTTGCATTTTCTTTGACATGGGAAGAAAAAGTAAAAAAATTGCTTCCCCATTGGCACGGACCGCTGGATGCAGACCGGTTCATCAAGAAATTGACCAGTGCATTTGAACAGGAGAGCTTCCGCGTATATGTCTGCAGCAGCGATGGCCTGCAAATCTCATCGAATTTCAGAAAACGGCAGGAACAGTGGGAAATCGAACCCCAGCATAACGGTTCACATTGGGCTTTTCGTCCATATTTCCTGGAGAATATGATGCGGATGAAAACATGGCATAATGGCATTCTGTCGGATACGTATTCAGATATTGAAAGCGGAGAACTGATCCGCACATTCAGTTATCCGCTATCCGACCAGTATTTTCTGTTTATTGATATCTGCCCGGATTTCATGACAGAAAAAGATTACCTGCTTTTTCAGTAAGGAACTGCTCCGGCCAGCACCCGAGCAGGTTTTACTTCGCTTCCCGCTTCAGCCGTCTCGATTCAAGATCCGCCAGCCGGATCGGGACAGGCAGCCGACTATCCTTATTGACGAGGCTGAGTACGAGCTGCGTGGCGGATTCCAAGTCGATCCGGTTCCCCGGAGACACAAAAACCGGCTTCACTTTTTCCGCCGTCCGCAATGCCCTGCCCGTCACTTCCCCGTTAATCCGGATATCGGTAAAATCACCTTTTTCATTCCCTGGCATCTTGAAATCAATCCCGCCGATTTTAAAATAACTTTTCGCCACACCGACAGTCGGCCGGTTCAGGAAAAACGCGGCATGGGAAGCAATGCCCATACGCCGCGGGTGCAATGTGCCGTTGCCGTCGAACAGAAAAACGTCAGGCGTTACAGTCAATTGTTCAGCCGCTTCCGCAATGAGCGGTAGCTCACGGAAGGCCAAATAACCCGGTATATATGGCGTTTGGATGGTTCCGATGCTCATTGTCTGTTCCATGATTTCGTGTGTCCGGTTATCAATAACAACAATACTGCAGACTCCCCGCTCCGTTTCTCCCTCCTTCCAATAAGCGAGGTCCACACCTGCACATGACCGGACTCCCTCCAGTGGAAGCGGCCGGGTGATATCCAGCTGGTCTGCCAGCTGTTCTTGGAGACATTTAAAGGAGCGGGGTGCCAGTCTGAACGGATGCACATAATTCAGTTCCATGGGCGCCTCCTTATTTATCGGCCTGTTGCTGTTATTGAAACTGACTGCGGCTCTGTCTGCAAGTCAGACAGCCGGCGGAACAGCAAAAAATGCCCCGCTTTCAGTAAGCGGAACATCTCTCTCCAGCATCTATTGCACTGTCTTTTCATGCATCAATTGTTCCAGCACATCCAACCCTTCATTCAGCTGGTCATCCGTGATGACGAGCGGGCTCAAAATCCGGAGGATGTTTCCATAGAGACCGGCGCCCATAACAATGACACCCCGCTTGTTCGCTTCCTGGACGATGGCGGCGGTGAGTTCTTTATCCGGTTCTTTTGTCTCCGGATCTTTCACGAATTCGATTGCCGCCATTGCACCGAGTGCGCGCACATCGCCGATTGCCGGTATCCGGTTCTGCAGATCCATGAACCGTTCGGCGATCCTGTTGCCGATTTCCATCGCCCGCTCCGGCAGACGCTGCTGTTCCATCAGTTTGATCACTTCCAGTGCTGCGACACAACCAAGCGGACTTCCGCCGTAAGTGCCGCCGACTTCACCCACGTTCGGTGCATCCATGACTTCCGCCCGGCCGGTCACCGCACTGATCGGCAGACCCGCTGCAATCGACTTCGACATTATCATGAGATCCGGCACCACCCCGAAATGCTCCATCGCAAACATCTTTCCCGTCCGGCCGAATCCCGTCTGCACTTCATCCGCGATGAATAAAATCCCGTGTTCCTCGCAAATTTGCTTAATCCGCTGAATGAACCGTTTGGACGGCACAACGAAACCGCCTTCGCCTTGAACGGGTTCCATGATAACAGCGGCCACTTCTTCAGCGGGCACCTCGCGCAGGAAAAATTCACGGAACTGGCTGATGACCATGTCATCCACTTGTTCTTCTGTCATGCCGGCAGCCGCCCGGTAATAATACGGATACGGCATTTTATACGTATCCGGCGCGAATGGTCCGAATTCGTATTTATACGGCTTCACTTTGCTTGTCAGTGACATCGCCATATATGTCCGCCCATGGAATCCGCGCTCGAATGACACGATCGCTTTTCGTTTTGTGTATTTACGGGCAATCTTGATCGCATTCTCGACAGCTTCTGCACCGCTGTTCAGGAAAAACGTTTTTTTGTCATGTTTGCCGGGTGTGATGCTGTTCAGCTTTTCAGCCAGCTCGATATACGGCTCGTACATCATGACGTGAAAACAGGGATGCAAGTACTTCTCCGCCTGCGCCTTGACCGCTTCCACGACAGACGGCGGGCAATGTCCGGCATTTTGAGAGCCGATGGCGCCGGCAAAATCGATGAACACATTACCGTCCACATCCGTCAGCAACGCCCCTTCCGCTTTTGCCGCGAATGTCGGGACCGTATTGAATGGCCCCCTCGGCACATGTTGATTGCGTCTTTCCAGTAATTCCTGCGCTCTCGGACCCGGTATGGCCGTCTTCAGCTCAATGGATCGCGTTTTCTGGATCATCGGATTTCCTCCCTGCTTTATTTGTCTGTGCCACGCCGCACCAGTCCACCAATGTGCAGGCAATCACTTCTGCGGCTTTAAACACATGGTCAAGTTCAATGTATTCATCCGGAAAATGAGCCATTTCCGTTGTACCCGGACCGAAAACGACTGCCGGAATACCGCCGGCAGTTGTCAGCAGGCCGCCATCCGTTCCCCAAGGAGATGCTTCAATGACCGGGTCCGTTCCGATCAGATCGCGGAAATTGGCGCAGAGGGAATTCATCAGCCCGTGCCCCAACGGGATGGATCCGGGCAGCCAGCGTGCGCCGAACCATTCAAGTCTCGGCGGATGGGTTTTAAACCATGGGTCGATCGCAGCCAGTTGCGCAAGCCACCTCGTCATTTCTGTCTGCGCTTCATCAATTGTCTCTTCGGGCGATACGCCCATCCGGCCCTCCAGTTTCACCAGATCCGGCACAGAAGACGGCCAGTCCCCGCCTTCAATTTTTCCGATATTGATCGGCACCGGAATCAGGGCGTTTTCATATAACGGATCAGTGATTTGTTTATTCCGCATTTCCTCAAGTTTTCGGAGGTGCTCGACGACAAGCATGCTTTTTTCAATGGCACTTACGCCCTCATAGCGGGTACCGCCGTGCGCCGACCGGCCTCGCACATGGATCCGGAACCACATCGAGCCCTGCTGCTTCGGAAAAATCTTCAAATTCGTCGGTTCCGGAATGATGGCCGCATCCGCTCTATATCCCCGTAATATTGCAGCCAGTGTGCCCGCGCCGCCGCTTTCTTCTTCAATGACACTCTGAAAGATCACATCGCCTTTCAGCCGGATGCCGCTTTCCTGCAATGCCTCCATTGCCAGAAGCAGTGCCACATTTCCACCTTTCATATCCGTGACCCCGCGGCCGTACATCCGCCCGCCGATGATTGCACCACTGAACGGATGATTCGCCCATTGCTCCCGGTCGCCGGCTGGAACCACATCAATATGGCCATTCAAGATGACAGACCGGCCACCTCCCTGTCCTTTCAGCACACCGACCACATTCAGGCTTCCCTTGAAATTCTCCCGCGCCGAGATGAAATCCGGATGGCGGCTCAGCTCTTCACCGCCCGGTTCCCATATATCCACTTCCAGATCCATGCCGCGCAGGATATCGGCCACCAGCCGTTGCGCATCCTGTTCATTGCCTTGCGTGCTGTCCTGCTGCACGAGCTGCTGCAGCAAGTTAATGCCATACTCCCGGTGCGCATGGACCCAGCCGGTCAGTTCTTTTTTGATCTGTTCCGTCACAATGACTCCCCCTCATTCCACAGTTTCCAGATGCCGGGCGATGTGGAGCGGCGCTCCGGTCTTTTCTACGACATCCTTGATGCTGTATGGCTCCATTACTTCCTGCAGCACAAGACCATCCGCTGTCACTTCAATGACCGCCATGTCCGTGATGATCAGATGGACACATTGCCTCGCTGTCAGTGGCAGCGCACATTCCTCCACAATTTTCGGTTCCCCATTTTTACTTGTATGGCTCATAAGCGCAATCACTTTTTTCGCCTTGGCTGCGAGTTCCATCGCCCCGCCGACACCGGATACCCGTTTGCCCGGCACAATCCAATTGGCCAAGTCTCCTCTCCTGCTGACTTCAAGTCCGCCGAGAATGGTCACATCCAAATAACCGCCCCGGATCATGCCGAATGCAGTCGCGCTGTCAAAATACGATGCCCCCTGCACCACCGTCACCGGGAAACCGCCCGCATTGCACAGATTCGGATTTTCATGTCCTTTTTCCGGCGCTTCGCCCATGCCCAGGATGCCGTTTTCCGCATGAAACATCACGCCGCTGTCCGGGGAAATATAGTTGGCGACAAGCGACGGGATGCCGATACCAAGATTGACGATCATGCCATCCTCGATTTCCTGCGCCGCCCGCTCGGCAAGCCGGTTCCGTTCTTCTACTCCCATGCCCATCGCCAGTTCACTCCTTTTGTCGGAATAACCATATCGATAAAAATACCGGGTGTGAAGATGCATTCCGGATCGAGTGAGCCGGCCGGCACAATTTCCTCCACTTCGGCAATCGTGAATTTTCCCGCCATCGCGACGAGCGGATTCGTGTTCCGGGCACTCGTGTCATATACGAGATTGCCAAACTCATCCGCCTGTTTGGCATAGACAATCGATACTTCCGCTGTTAACGCCGGCTCGAGCAAATACTCCTTGCCGCCAACCGCCACTTTCTGCTTGCCTTCCTCCAGCATGCTGTCGAGACCGATATCCGTCAGCACGCCGCCCAGACCCACGCCGCCTGCCCGGATTCGCTCCGCCAATGTACCCTGCGGCGAGAATTCCACATCCAGCTTGCCATCAATCATCAGCTGACCGGCCACCGGATTCGAGCCGATATGTGAAGCAATCAATTTCCGCGCCCGGCCTAAGCTGATCAGTTTGCCAATGCCAATTTGCGGAAACCCCGAATCATTGCCGATCAGCGTCAGATCCTGCACGCCTTTATCAATGATGCCGTCAATCAAGGAAGGCGGATTTCCCACTCCGCCAAATCCGCCGAACATGATCGTACTGCCATCGTGAATATGCGCCATCGCTTTCTCCAATGTCCCTGTCTTCTTCAGCCGCCGTCTTGTCTCCCGCACCTGCATGCTTATCCCTCCTAGTCCAATGCCGTTACTGCGTTAATGCTGTATTCCTGCTGCAGTTCAGCGGCAGTTTTTTTGAACAGCCGTACAAGTTCGTCCATCTCTTCCTGATTTATGGTAAGCGGCGGCGCCACTATGACGGTATCGCCGTCTCCGCCACTCGCGCCGGCTGCCGGGTAGACAAGCAGCCCATTGTCCCGCGCTTTTTTAACGAATGCAGCCGTAACGCCCATTTCTTTTGGGAATGGCCGATTCACTGCGGAATCTGCTGTAAGATCGATGCCGATCATCAGTCCTTTGCCGCGCACTTCCCCGATCAGCGGACAATACGCCCCAAGTGCTTTGAATTTATCCAATAAATACAGCCCGCTCATAGCCGACCGTTCGACCAGACCGTGTTTCTCGATGTATGCAAGAACAGCCACTGCCGTTGCCGCTGATTGCGGATTCGCGCTGTAAGTATGGCCGCTCATCACGGATTGTGTGCCTTTGAGGATCGGTTCCATGACCCGGGCACTGACCAAAGCTGCCGCAATCGGTGTATAGCCGGCCCCCATTCCTTTCCCGAGCGTTATGATATCCGGCTCGGCTCCCCAATGATCCATGCCGAACATTCTGCCGGTGCGGCCAATACCCGTCATCACTTCATCTGCAATGAACAGAACCTGATGGTGGTCGCAGATTTCCCGGATGCGTTCGTAATAGCCGGCAGGCGGTATCAGCACACCGCCGGCTGCGCCGACAATCGGTTCGGCGATGAATGCCGCGACGTTGTCCGCCCCTTTCCGCCGGATCGCCTGGTCGAGTTCCTCTGCACCCGCCAGGCCGGCGTCAGGTGGAGAAATGCTTGGCAATTCATCGAGAAGCGGCGCGAAGCGCTTCCGCCTTTCAAGATGCCCCGACATCGACAGCGCACCGAGCGTGATGCCATGGTAACTGTTCCAGCGGGACAGCACTTTGTTTTTTCGGTAATTCCCTTGTTCCTGCCAATGCTGGATGGCAATCTTCATCGCGGTCTCGGTCGCCTCGGAGCCGCTGTCAACGAAAAACGACCAATAATCCGTGTCACTGCCGACCAGTTCATTCAGTTTTTGTGCCAATTGCTCGGCGGCATCCGTTGTGAATTGAGAGCGGTAGGTGAATGAAATGCTTTTCGACTGGTTATACATGGCGTCGATAATTTCTGGCACCGCATGGCCGAGAAGCGCCGTCACAGCGCCTGACGAGCCATCCAGGTATTTATGGCCGGCAGCATCATAAATGTAAACACCCTCACCGCGCACGGCTGTCGGGTACTCATCGTCCATCTTCGGCTTGATCAACAGAGAACGTTCCATGGAATCAGCCTCCTTTGCAAAAAATTCCTGATGTTGATGCTATATAAATTGGATTAAAGAATGGAACATTTATAAACCGCTTCGGCTGCTCAGGGCACAGCTTTCACAATGAGCCGAAAAGAGCGTTCGTCTCATTGCTCCGCTCAGCCCGCGGACGCGCCAGCGCTTTACAGGCTGCAAGTGAATCAGCGAACGTTGATTTTTCTACTAGAAAATATTAATAAGCAAAAATCATTAGTCCAACCCACTATATCTGAAAATACTGAATAATAATGTGTTATCTCCATCGTATCGGATGGACCGAGCGGAATCCATTGGACGCAGCCCCAGAAAGATGTAGCGTTTTCTTATACACACTGTACAAAAACGAAAGAACAGTTCTATACTTAAATTAAGATTTTCGCGATACCAGGAGGGGTCCCGATGAATATCACAGTCCAGGAAGCGCTGCAGCTGCCGGTGATGGCGAAAGCCCGGCTGGTGGCCGGTGCAGCAGGCATCCACCGGCCGATCCGGTGGGTGACGATTGTTGAAGTGATTGAAGACATTAACCGGCTCCAGCCGGGGGAATTCCTGATCACCACCGCATACGGACTGGCAGACAACCGGCAGCATTTCCTCGATCTGCTGCGGATGAATAAATTATCCGGTGTGGCGTTATACACCGGGTTTTATTTGAAAGAAATGCCGGCGTCATTCATAGAAGCTGCCAACGCGAGCGGCCTGCCGCTCATTGATATTCCGTCGGATATTAATTTTTCCGCAATTACGGAAGGCATTTTGCAGGAAATCGCGAACCGGCAGACGGAGATCATTTCATCTTCACTGAATACCCACAAGGAATTGACCGGACTCGTGCTAAAAGGCGGCGGTGAGGAAACGGTGACCCATACACTTGCCAAGCTGACGGAGACCTCCGTTTTTCTTTTAAATGAAATTGGGGAGATGACACAGGCCGTCCCATGTCATCCACGCATGGCTGATCGGGATTTCGGTGGTCATCCTGTATTTGCAGACTGCAGGGAGTCATTCAGACCGGTGGAAATTGAGGAAGATGACCTGCATTTGCTGGTTCATCCGATTGTGGCGGATAATGTGTTTTACGGGGCAATCATCTCAGGCAAACCGAAAAACGCATGGAAAGAGACAGATCGCGCGGTCATCGAACATGCGGCGACGGTATATGCCATTGAGCGGCTGAAAAGCGATGCGGTGGAACAGACGCAGGTCCGATTGCGCGGGGAGTTCCTGGAGGAGATTCTCCATAAGAATTTCAGGAGCCGGTCTGCAGCGGTCGAGCATGGCAGAAAGTTCGGTTTTGATCTTTCCCGGCCGCACACAGTCTTGCATCTGAAGCTTGCGCCACCGCTGCCCGGCAACGGACAGACCGGCGACCTTCAGGCACACGTCACTGCAGTGCTCGGGCGGGAAAAGCTGAATTTCCTGATGAAGGAACGGCTCGAGGCGATTACCGTGCTGCTTCCGATGCCGGCTGCTGACTGTGCGGCGATTGCCGAAATGATCCATATGGGCTGGGATACAGAAAGTTCCGCTATCCGCCTCATTATCGGTCTCGGCCGGACGTATGAAGACGTCAGCAGGTTCAGTGAGAGTGCCGCGGAAGCCGTCACGGCAGCGGATCTGCATGATCTCCTGTTGAATCAGAAAGAGATTATCCACTACGATGAACTCGGCACTTATCAATTGCTGCTGCAAGTAAAAGACAGCGGCGGCGATTTATCTTCCTTTTACCGCCAGGTTCTCGGCAGCCTGATTAGGTCAAATGGCCATGGCATTGATTTCATCGCTACGCTGACCGCTTATTTCAAGCATAATTTCAATACCCAAGCGGCGGCTGAAGAGCTGTTCATCCACCGCCATACGCTGAAGTACCGGCTGAATCAGGCCCAACAGAAATGCGGATGGGATCTGGATTCCGCAGATGAACGGCTGAAATTGCAGCTCGCGGTTGCCGCTTACCGGCTCGATCAGCATTTGGAAAACTAGTTGTAAAAAGAGGCTGTCCAAAAAGCCTTTAGGCTTATCTTGCCCGGATGTTCTTCCATAACGGAACGGCTTCTGCTACGAAAACACTCGCTTGCTTCTGCGCAAGCTCGTCGCATTAAAACATCTGCTCCTGCGCCGCTTCGCTTGCCTGTCGCAAACAGCAGCGGCAACTGCTTTACCGCTGCTGTTCGCTGGCTTCCGCCGTTCCGTGCCAGGCCAGTGAAAGAAACAGCCATAATAATAAAAAATGCATAAAAGGCGGGAAGAGGGTTCCAGTCCTCTTCCCGCCTTTTTTAATCTATTATTTGCTGATCCCGTTCACTGAAACGGTAAGATACGCGTTTTTCTGATCTGCCCTTGTCTCTTAAGCCGGGGTGGACAGGAAACCGGCGACTCCAGCGGAAGAACGGGTGGCCGAGACCCTCGCCGCGAAGCATGAGCGGCGAGGGCTCGGACGTCCGTCCGCGGAAAGCGTCCGGTTTCCCCATCCCGGGCCGGGAGATGCCGTCAACGAGTCTTTTTGACCTTTTCGGACAGTCCCTTCGTTCAATTACCAAGTGTCGCCTCCACTCGAAGGCGGCCAGGCACCGAGCGCCCGGCGTATCAGCACGATCTGGCCGGCATGGTAACTATTATGTGTTATGAGACTCATCAGAATCTCCATGCGCATCTGTTCTTTGTGCACAATCGCATACAGATCATCTTCCGCTTCTGTCACAGCTGTCTGCAAACCTTCTATGAACCGGGTAACGGCTTCGTTCCATGCAGCCTCGTCCGCCGGTGCCGGCTCAGCCGGCCAGGATTCCGCCGCCCGCTCCGGTCTCACCGGCGATTCACCCCGCAGCTGAGCGAGCAAATAATCCTGCCAGTAAATCATATGAAAAAGCACTTCCCAGACGGAATACGTCAGATCCGCCGGCCGTTTACCGGCAGTCCGCCAATCCAGTCCCTCCGCTATTTTTCCGGTATGGACATGGCTTGCTCTCCCGGTCAATCCTAATTGAAAAAATCGGTTCTCCATTCCATTCCCCTCCTTTTCGTTTTTGGCTATCTTCAATGTCCGGCAATCTCTTCTGTTTTCGCCCGCTCATAGCCGCCGAACTGTTCTTCCAGCCATTCACCGAGCTGAAACAGCGCTTCTTCATTGCCATTCCGGCTGATGAGCTGAACACCGATCGGCATGTGATTTTCATCTCTTCCGACAGGTACTGTCAAAGAAGGAAGCCCCCATGTATTGGCATATGCGATGAACGGCATATAGGACTGGAAAGTTTTTCGGATCGAGAAAATTTCCTTATAGACCACACCATGCTTCGGCGCACCGGTATGGTAGACCGGAAAAATAAGGACGCGGCCCTTCAAATAATGATCCAGTTCATCGTCTCCCCGCTTAAGCGATTCCCGGATCTCACTGAGCCGTTTTTCAGATGGCTTGAACAGAGCCGCTCCGATCAGCGCCCATGACAGGTACCGGTGAATATCCGCTTTTCCGGTTATGCGTTCTGTGATGTATGCCAGATGCGGCCGAATGGGCTGTTCGCCGAACGCTTCTTGCCCTGCGCCCTTTGCCCCCTCGATCGACATGATCTCCTGCCACAGCAGCGCCGACTGCCTGAAAAATGGAGGTACTGCATGAGCCGTCTGAAAATCCTTGCTTACTGTTTTGTAAATGCATTCCAGCAGACCGGCAGTATCTCCTGACAGCGGATAGCCCGTATCCGAGAGCACATCGATGATGAAGTCATCGAGGGATTTCTCTTCCGCCGGTTTCTCTGCAATGATGTTATAAAGGAGCCGGGCATCCCGGACAGTCTTCGTAATCGGACCGATACCGAGCATCCGGCGCTGCAGCTCGTGATCGACAGACGGATAACTGCCGGCTGCCGATACTTGTCCGCGCCCCGGTTTAAAACCGACGACGCCATTGAAATGACTCGGAAACCGAATCGAGCCGCCGATATCAGATCCGATTCCGGCAGCTGCACCTCCCGCAGCAATCAATGCCGCTTCTCCGCCACTGGACCCGCCCACCGTCCGCGTGAGATCCCGCGGATTATTCGTCCGGCCATACAGTTTATTATCGGTTTCCTGGCAAAAACACAGCTCAGGGGTATTTGTTTTCCCAAGGAGGATGGCCCCTTCCGCACGCAACTTCCGCACGACCTCCGCATCGTCATGCTGAACAAAACCCTTCCGGCGCAGCAGCCCGCCGGTTGTCTGCATGCCTGAAACCCCAAGAGCCTCTTTCATGCTCATCGGCACACCGAATAATTTACCGGACGCCTTGCCGGCAGCCAGCTGCCGGTCCGCTTCCGCCGCTTCCTTCCTCGCTTGCTCAAACCGGTCCTCCACGAGGCAATTCACCAGCGGGTTCACAATCTTCAGCTGCTGGATGTACTGCTCTGTCGCTTCCCGGGAAGACACATCCTGCCGGCTGATCCGCCGGGCCAGTTCCGTCGCATCCAAATCAAGCACCTGCAGTTTTGCTTCGACTGCCTTTTCCATTCCCATCCCCCTTATAAATTATCAGCATAGTCTGATTATAATACACTTGAGAATAAACGGTATTCTTTTTTCACAACTTTCAAGAAAGCGATATAGTACATTGTGCTGGTATACCGGATATGAATCGACCGATAGAAAATATCATCAGGCGGTAATTCCTCTTAATTTTAGATACGGCTAGTTAAATTGACACCGTTATAGTATCCTGAAAGAAAGTTTACACGCAATTTGATAAATTAACCTAACGATTACTGAGGTGAAACAATTGAAAAAGGTTCGGGTATCACTTGGCGTACTTCTACTGCCGCTTTCCCTGTTATCAGCCGGTTGCACATTCCAAGAGGCTGAAACCGTTATAGAAGCTGCTCCGTTTTCTGTTCGGGCGTTACCGATTGCGACAGTGCCGGAGAAAGTCATTAAAACCCGTGAAGTCACACTTGCTGCAGTCGGGGATGTACTGATCCACGACCGCGTATATAATGATGCAGAGACTGAAAGCGGTTACAATTTCAATCCTAAACTCGAAGAAGTAAAGCCTTACCTTGAACAGGCGGATATTACCATCGCCAATTCGGAAAGCATTGTCGGCGGGAGTGAGATCGGGCTGTCGGGATACCCTTCCTTCAACAGTCCATATGAAGTGGCGGACACGATGAAGAATGTGGGCGTCGATGTAGTGGCAATGGCCAATAACCATACGCTCGACCGCGGAATCCAAGCGGTTGAAAATGCCATCAATTACTGGCATCAGCTCGGCATTAAACATACCGGTTCTGCTCTTACAGAAGAAGCAGGCCGGGACATTCCGACAGTAACAGCCAACGACATCACATTTTCATTTCTGTCGTACACCTATGGCACAAACGGTGTCCAGACACCTGCCGGTCAGGAGTACTTGGTCAACCGGATCGACCGGGCACGGATTCAGGAAGATTTGAAGCGGGCGCAGGAACTGTCGGATGTTGTCGTGCTGAATCTGCATTTCGGCAAAGAGTATGAGCGGATGCCGAATGCAGAGCAGATCGATTTGGCGCATTTTGCAGCCGAGAATGGCGCTGATATCATCCTCGGACACCATCCGCATGTCCTCCAGCCGGCTGACTGGATAGAAACATCCGATGGCGGAGAGACGTTCGTCATTTATTCACTCGGGAATTTCTTCTCGGGCCAGGATGGGCTGTATAAACAGACCGGCGGCATTTTGCATCTGACGGTTGAAAAAGTCACAGATGCGGCCTCGGAAACCATCACGATCACAGAGCCGGCATTCACGCCGACGTTCGTGACCAGTGAAAATGAACAGAATTACCAAATGGAATTGCTGAAGAATGTGGATCCCGCTTTTAATGAGGAGATCAAAGAACATATGTCAATGTGGGTACCGGAAATGATGTTCATCGAATAGGCGCTGCAGAAAAACAGCACGGGAATTTTCCGGCATGCGCATCACTTCCATGGAACACAGTATACAAAAGCTCCCCCTGTGTCAGGAGGAGCTTTAGTTACGGCAGGTCATTGCCTGCGGCCCGGTAAATTTCATACCATTCCTGACGCGTCAGTTCGAGTCCGGATGCCTGCGAAATGGCAGTGAGCCGTTCCGGTGTCATCGTCCCGACAACTGCTTGGATACGCGCGGGATGACGCAGGATCCAGGCGACGGCGATGGCTGACTTGGATAAGCCGTAACGATCTGCAATTTCCTGCAGTTTCGCGTTAATCTCCGGCATATTCTTATTATCAAGAAAAAACCCTTCGAACTGGCCATAGCGAAATGGCGACCAGGCCTGGACTGTCATGTCATGCAGGCGGCTATAATCCAGCACAGAACCATCCCGGTTCACGCTATTCTCGTGCCGTGTATTCACTTGAACACCAGCGTCCATCATGCCGGTATGCAAGACGCTCAACTGCAGCTGATTGACGATCAAGTCCTGTCCCACATGTTTTTTCAGCAATTCAATCTGCATCGGGTTATGATTGCTGACACCGAAATGCCGGACCTTGCCGCTTGTTTTCAGCTCATGGAATGCCTCTGCCACTTCTTCCGGCTCCATTAACATATCCGGCCGGTGCAGCATGAAAATATCAATATAGTCGGTCTTCAGCCGCTTCAGACTATCATTGGCTGATCTCATTAAATGTTCTTTCGAGAAGTCGTAATAGCCTTTCCGGATGCCGGCTTTTGTCTGGATAATCATGTTTTCCCTTACCGCCGGTGTCATGCCGAGGGCTTCTGCAAATACGGATTCTGAAGCGCCTGCTGCGTAAATATCCGCATGGTCGAAAAAGTTTACACCGAGGTCCATCGCATTCCTGATAACCATTTCCGCTTTCGAGACAGGCAATTGGCCGAGTCCCATACACCCCAATGCGATATCCGACGCTTCAAGGCCGCTTGTTCCGAGTTTCAATCGTTTCAATTTCTTCACCTCTTTATCAGTATACCGCTGTGCAAGCAGAGGCAAACAACCTTCAACAAAAAGGAGAATTAGTATGAATTTTTCCATTGAAGAAGCGATCGAAGTGCTTGAACGGAGCCCGTTAACATTCGAGACGCTGCTGACCGGCCTGTCTCCGGGCTGGTTGCATACAAATGAAGGCCGCGATACATGGAACGCCGCACAAGTCATCGATCATCTGGCCGAGGCCGAGCGTACAAACTGGATTCCGCGCATCCGGACGATCCTTGAGTCAGGTACAGACCAGCCGTTCCCTGATTTTGACCGCTTCGCCCATTTGAAGCAGGATCCCGACCAGCCCATCAGTGAAAAACTTGCACGTTTCAAAACCTTGCGGGCCCAGAATTTAGTGACGTTAAAAGAGTGGATCCAACCGGACACGGACCTCGACCAAACCGGCACCCACCCGGCGTTCGGCGAAGTGAAGCTGCGGGAGCTGATCGCCACATGGGCGGTCCATGACCTGACCCATATCGCACAGATTGTCCGGGTCATGGCGGAGTATTACCGCCGGGAAGTCGGGCCCTGGGAACAATACTTAGGCGTTTTGAAAAACAGCCGATGAACGATACAGCGGTTCCGGAATAAAATCCGGAGCCGTTTTTCCATGGGAAAATTGCAGCAATCTCATTTCAATTACGGACTGTTACGGTTCAATTACTTTTTGGGGCAGGAAGATTGAAAAACGAAAAATCGGCTATGTACGGAGAAAGAGAATTGAAAGTCAGAGGAGGCACAGACATGCTGAGCATCAAACACAATCAGGACTATGTAGAAATTCAAACCGCCGCTTCGCGGATTTTATTCAGAAAAGAGTGCAAGCTGACAACTACGTTCAACGACCTGCTCGTTGCCTTCTTTTTCGTCGCCGGCAGCCTGATCAATTTTTTCAGCTCAGAGGGTGGCTATGCGAATACCCTTTATCTTTTCGGCAGTCTGATCCTCGCCGGGCGGGCACTTTATAACGTAAAGACCAATTTATCCATTGAGCATACAAGAAAAACTGCCGGTCACTGGAAATAGATAAAGCTGCTCCTCGGTTAACGGGAAGCGGCTTTCTTTTATGCTGCGTTCTTCTTGGAATGTGCAGTTTTATTTGAAGGATCGTCTCTTCTGAAATTACCCATCACTTCCATTGTTTCATTGATACTGACGAACGCATTTGGATCGATATTTCTGATCAACGGACGCACAAGGGCCAATTCATAGCGGTTAATGACGGTATAGAGCACTTTAAGCTGTGCTTCCGAATAAGCCCCTTCTCCGTCGACGACGGTAATGCCGCGATATAAATTATCCAGCAATTCTTTTTTGACTTCCTCTCCTTTATTCGTCACAACCATCAGGCTCAGTTTAACGTGACGCGTATGGATGCGGTCCACGACAAGTCCCGTGATGTAAATGGATGCCATCGTGTACATCGCGAGTTCCCATGAAAAAATGAAACCTGAGATGAACACAACGGTACTGTTCATGGCAAAGACGAGGCCGCCGAGCGGGATGTCCTTTTTCATCGTCAGGAATAGCCCCACGACATCAAATCCGCCCGTTGAACTATGAAAACGGACAATTAAGCCGATCGCGATACCGGCAATCACACCGCCGAATACCGAGGATAGCAGTACATCACCTGTCAATTCCATGACCGGGATATACAAAAGCGCCACTGATGTTACAAGCACTGAGAAAACGCTGTTCGCGATAAACACTTTACCGAGCTTCATCCAGCCGAGGATGAGAATCGGGATATTTAAAATAATAATCCAGATACCCGTATTGACCGGCGTCATTAGCCCGAGAATCATGGCAATCCCTGATACGCCGCCTGTCAGGATTTCATGCGGCAATAAAAACAAATTAAGTGACGCTGCCAGGACGACAGACGCCACGAATACAATAGAAAGTCTGATCAGCCGATCCATAATTATTTCTCCATTCTATAATAAGTTAATCTAAAGAATTTACATTTTAAAGACCGGCATTCGGATCGTAAAAGCTCGCTTGCTCCTGCGCAAGCAAAACCGTTTGCCGCGGACGAACGGCCCTGCCGGCACGCGGGATCTTTGATCCGTCCGTTCTTCCGCAGGCGTCTCGCATTTACTCTTTCCGATGCCGGGTGGGATGTTGAATACTTGCCTCAATTTATATATAAAAAAGTAAAAAGGCGATGCGCATGCGCACGGCCTTGTGGTTACTTGTCGTATTGTAGGGGAGAATGGAGGGGAAATGCAAGTTAATTGTTTATGTTTTTGCGACAACAAGAAAACAGGCGGCTCCTTACAGCCATCCGCCTGTTTTTGCATCTTGATGCCTGATTCGTTTCAAAACCGTTATTTACTAAACTCTACTCAATCTGAATGCGGCGCCCTCTCTCCCGTTCCGATGATTTCGGCACGTTGAGCGTCAGGATCCCTTCCTTGAAAGAACCGGAAATATTGTCCTCTTCGATATCACCAATATAGAAGCTTCGTTTGAATGCGCCGTAGGAACGCTCTTTTCGGATATAGCGGCCATCGCGTTCTTCCGTTTCCTGTTTCTGCTGCTTATTGCCGCGGATTTCCAGATAGCCGTCGCGGTACTCCACTTCAATATCTTCTTTCGCAAAGCCCGGCAGGTCGACTGTAAACTCGTACTGCTCCCCTTTTTCCTTGATGTCCACTTGCGGATACGTCGGTTCACCAAAAAACTTATTGAAAAAGTCCGATTCCAACCCGCTTCCAAAAAGACTTGGGAAAAAGTCATCATGTTTTTTCGGAAACAATGTATTCATCAGAATCATTCCTTTCCACGATGTTTTAATGAATTGGTCAGCAGCAAAAATCCGTGATCGTAAGCGGACGCAATTCAAAAAGGGCTGTCCCGGTTCTTTCTCCCCTTCCACATGAGCAGTTTCTCTGCCATCACGCATCAGCTCCTCTGTCTGAAATGAATGAACGGCTTGGATAATTAATTGAATGATTAGTTTATTGTCTTTCTACCATGTATTATATTTATTTTTTTCGTTGTGTCAATTGATAAAGATTGATCTTATTGCTAATAAATTTAACTACAGAAAAATTTCTTTTCAAACTATATTACCCATTCACCATGGCATATACTGGGTGAAAGGGAGGTAATAAGATGGGATTAGGATTCAGAAAAAGTTTTAAAATTGCACCTGGTGTTCGGGTCAATGTATCGAAACGGGGAGTCGGAGCAAGCGTTGGGGTAAAGGGTCTCCGTTATTCGGTAAATTCCCGCGGGCAGCGACGGACAACAGCAAGCATTCCTGGAACAGGCATTTCCTATGTCTCCACTTCGAGTTCAGGCAGGAAATATAAAAGCGCTGCGCATTCACAGCGGCAGCAGCTCGCCAGGCAGCAAAAAGAAATCGCCAAGCAGGAAGAATTGCAGCAAGCCCGGTATGAAGTTCAAGTATTTGAAAATCAGTTGGAAATGATCCGCTCGATACATAAGGAATGCGATGATGTATTTGATTGGCCTGAAATCAGCCGGTACAAGCATCCGCATCATACGAAAGACATCGGAGAACATGAACTGGAAGCACAGCGCCGACTGGAAGCATTCACCCCCTCCTTCATGCAGCAACTGTTGAAGACAGCAGATAAAGAAGAAGCGAAACTGAAACAGGCTTTGACGGATGCACGGGAAAGGGATACGGAAGAGTTCAAGGAAATGATCCGCACTGTCCGGCTCGCAAACCGGATCCTTCAGCAGGAGGTCGAAGCATATCTGCAAGTCATCGAGGAATTGAATCCGCTGGATGACCTGTTGGAATTCGGCAGCGGGTTTGAATTCATTATCGAAGACCCGAAAACGATTGAAGTGGAATTCCTGGTCAGTTCAGAACACGTTGTGCCGCCCCAAGTAAAATCACTCACCAAAACCGGAAAATTATCCGTCAAGAACATGTCTAAGACGATGTATTTCGATATCCAGCAGGATTATGTATGCAGCGCAGCGATCCGCATTGCCCGTGATTTGTTCGCCATCCTGCCCTTTGACACAGTCATCGTCCATGCGCTGGATGAAATCCTTGATACAGTCACAGGCAAAACCGGGACACTCCCGATTCTCTCAGTCAAGTTTGACCGGCACACGTTGAACAGCCTGAACTTCGAGGCCATCGACTGCTCTGATTCGATGGCGAACTTCCCGCATAACATGAAATTCAAGAAAACACAGGGATTCGCACCTGTGGAAAAACTGGAAGCAGCCGGCGTATAATTGCCCTCTTTCCACTGAAAACCGCTTCCGGAAAGTATTCGGGAAGCGGTTTTCAGTGATTCATTTCTCTCTTTGTTTCTCTCACAATCGTTCCTGAAAACCGGTCCTGCGGCAATATTGCACCATTTCCACTTTCGAGCTTTTTCCGTTCTTTCCAGTAAACCCACGGACCGATCGTATCACGGTAAAAGATTCGTTTGGCAATCTGCATAGTGGCCAATTCGGAACCATGGCTGTTTTCGAGGACGAGTCCTTGCTGTTTGTATCCTACCGTCTGCCCGCTCTGCTTCAATTGAATGAATTCCAGACCCCATTGAACGGCAGTTGGCGTAATTAATACATGGAACGCTTCATTTTTTATTTTTTTGCGGAGCAGTTGCTCGATTGTCAACGTAATCGCAGTGGCCATTGCAAAGTCAATCGCACTTGCCTTCACTCGTCTCTTTGTAAGTTGTTCCATTGCGTTTACACGTCCTTTTCCGGTTCGTTGAGCTGTCAGACCATCAGCCCGCGCTTTTCCGGCCGACCGAGCCATCCGCCAAGGATTTCTTTGACTAAATAGATTTTCACTGTCCGCGGCAGATCGACATCTGTCAACCGCCCGAAACTAAGCCGTCGCATTCCGGTGGCTCTTCAGTTTCTGCAAATACAGATTTTCCGCTTCTTCCCGATGGCCCTGCAAAAATTCCTCAAGCGAGATCTGCCGGCCTGAAAACACACCGTTATTTTTCACGCCAGGCATTTCCCCCGCCACCTTGCATGCATCCAGAAGTGTACAATGAGCCGGAAGCTGTAAATGCCGGGCGACGCTGACTTCTTTCCTTATCCCGACATGTCCGTATTTGCAGACGATTTTCCAATATGACCATTCCATTCTGATCCCCTCCACCGTTAGTTTGTCAGCCCAAACGCATCACCAATCCCCATCTGTCTGTATATCTCCCTATTCACTTCCTGCCGCTGTCGCTCCAGTTCTTTCATCTGCCGTTCAATGTCTGCTTTTTTACTGCTGTATGAACGGATGACTTTCACTTGATCGCCGATTGGCACATCAGGAACTTCCAATGCTTCCACGTCTTTTCGACTGAGCGTTGGAACCGTCGTGCCGGACAATTTGCTTGTTAATAAAAATTGGCCAAGCGGACTGTCCAAATAGACTTTCAGAAATTCCGGATGCAGCCGGGGACCGCAGCGGATGCCGACAAAGTTCTGCGACAGCAGCAAGTCTCCACTGTTTTCCGGAATGACTGCCGACTTTAACGCCTGCCCCCGAATCGACAAAATGACATCTCCCGCTGCCAGCTGGTACTTCTCCACTTTTGCGTTGTTATCGATTGCATATCGGGTGACGTTTTCCAAATTGAGCCGCCCGTCCTGCACGTCTGAAATTTTCACAATGCGGTATTTGCCTTGATCGCTTTCCTTGTTCCTTGAGACAACATTAAACCCGCTGAAAAATTCCGCCCGCTCTTTCAGCGGCACCCGTTTCACTTGATCCAATTGTTCCGGGAATACGCGGACCGTGCCGATTCCGGCAATCACCGCCTCACTTGCCACCAAGTACCGGCTCGGCAAGAGATTGCCTTCTTTGACCTCTTCTGTCCCGATCCATTTGCTGAAACCCGGCACGTCCGTTCCGCTTTCCATCACCTCTGTAATGCGGCGGATTTCTTCTGCTGTCATCACCCGGCGGCTGCGCTGCCCTTCCGCCGCCCTGTCTCCCGCGTTGATGAATAAAATGCACCCTTTCCGATCCGCACCCTTGTTTTTATTGAATACAATCAGATTCACAGGCAGCACGGCTGTCTCATAGAGCCGGGCAGGCAAAGCAATCACCGCTTCGATCATATCCGAAGCAAGGATATTCTTCCGGATTGCCGCATCCGCCCCTCCCCGGTACAAAGCACCGTCCGCTGTCACGGCAATGCCTCTTCCCCTGTTATTGAGTGACGCAAGGGCATGCGACAGAAAAGCGAGATCCGTACTGCGCCGGGACGGAACGCCATACAGAAAGCGGCTGTAGGGATCCTGTTCGAGTGTTTCGGCATGCGGTAAAGTCAATCCGAATGGCGCATCCATGAATACGTAATCGAATTGCCGGACATGATTGTCATCCGTAAAAGCCGGATCTGTCAGCACATTGCCCTGTTTAAGTGTTACGTTCCCGATGCCGTGAAGGAACAGCCGGATTTTTGCCAGCGCCCATGCCCGTGGATCAAGTTCCTGACCATAAAGTACCAGTTCTGTGTCCCCGGCCTGTCTGCAAGCTTCTATGAAACCGCCGCCCAACCCGGCTGCTCCGTCGTAAAATGTGCCGCTCCCGGGCTTCAGAATCGAGAGCGCGGCCGTATTGATCGTCTCAGGAGAACTATGCTCGCCTTTACTCCGGCTTCGGCGGCTGATCAGTTCCAGCACTTCCTCAAACCAGTCGTCATAATCCTCAATATCATTCCGCAATGTGTTGAAATCACATAAGAATCGGATCGATTCTACTGAAGCAGCTCTGTTAATGATGTTTAACCCACTGCTGATGCCCTGAAGGCACGAATGTTCCTGTTCAGCTGCCACCAACGTATCTTTGATACTTTTTTCAGATGACAGCAACGCATCAAAATCGAGTTCTCCACGCCGGGCCAACAAACCGAACAGACTTCCGACTGCTGAAAGCTCCAGTGCATCATCGAAGGAAAAAGAGCCGCGCAATTGACCCAGCAGTGTCCATAAAGCTTTTTCATTATGCATCCGGCTTCCTCACTTTGAACCGAGTATTTCAATACTAATTATGTTTATTTATAAAAATATTAATTTTCTGTTAATTTAAACTATAAAACAGGTCTTGAGTTAAGTCAATGGCTTTCTTTAAGTATGACAATACTAACTTGACAGCCCATAAAAGGAAAAAAGAGCGCGGATTCACGCTCTTACTTTGCAGACTGCTATGCCGGATTCTTAATCGCTCCCATAAATAAAATGACACCCGTGCCCCTGTCTGTAATGGCAAAGAAAAACGGGCGGTTCACTTCCATGCTGAATGGGTCAGCCGGCGCGGATTCTTCGACGGCGATGGATGTGGCCGCCGCCGCTTCCGTCCCTTCTTCGTTCACTTTGATATATGTTTTCTGCTTCACTTCGCTGATAGACAACCCGGAGCTTTCCTCGAGCATACGTGATAGATCCACGCTGCTAAAAGCCGTTGCCATACCAAGGTGCTCGAGCGTTTCATTCAGTATGACCTCATACTCCAGTTCGAATTTCGGGAACCCGAGTGTGCCTTCCTGCGGATGGAATTCTTCCATCCATTCCGACCAGGCGGCAGCGTCCAGACCGGAAACGAATTCTTCCAGTGAAGAGGTCTCATTCGGCAAAAACACGTGCATACTCATTTCACCGTCTCCGTACGGAAGTGAGACCGCCTGAAAGGATTCCGTTTCGAAATATGGCAGTTCCGCCTGAAGACGCATGAGCGGCACTTGTTCTGATGTGCCATCCGTCAGCTTGAAAGGCTGCAGCTGCGTCGCCTCCTGCTCGAACGGATGCTGCCACTCCCCCTTGAAGTAAATGGCATTCAGCAGGATCGCCACTAAATTGCCGGGCAATGGATTCGGGACCATCTCCTCGATTTTGTCGTTCGTCGCTTCGCTCACCCAATTGTTGATAGCATCCGCTGAAGCCGGATCCGATACATCGATCGACTCGATTTTTGCATTGTAATAGTCTTGGCTGCTTTCAATGAATGCACCTTCGAACTGGTAATTGTCCTTCACCCAAAGCGAGTTGGCCACATTCAGCTGAATCTTATCCGACTCGCTCCGGAGTTCCATCATGAGCGAGGCATTCGCCCGGTTCATTTCTTCAGGCGTAATTTCCTCCGCTTCAAGCACCTTGGCGATTTCATCCTGCGTCACGCCATCCGCGCCGTTATACAGCATGGCAAGCGCCATATACAGACTGGCAGGCGAGATGAAAATATTACCGGTCTCCGTTTCCGACAGATCCGCAAGCAGTTTCACGCCAAGTTCGTTGTTCGGATCTGCAATCAATTCATAATCCGTCTCCCCATAATCCACACCACTTGAAATTGCCATGCTCCCAGGTCCGCTGTCCGTTGTCCCGCAGCCGGTCATACCGGCTGTCAGTCCCAGGATCAGCAGCGATTGCCGCCACTTCTTCATCCGGAAACCCCTCCCCTTTACAGCATCAGACTGGGAAAGGACTGGGAAAGTTTCAATTTGACCATTGAAATTACAGCTTGCACGGATTCTCTGCTCGAGTGGCTGGCATTGAATTGACTGGGTATAATAGAAAGATGGAACTCAGGACTTAGGAGTGAGACAAGAATGGAGTATACAATCCGCCTATTGACGGAAGAAGATTCACCGGTTTTCGATGCAATGGATACCGGCATTGAGGAAGATTATGTGAAACGAATTTTCAGCCGACTGGTCAGCGGGGATAACCGGCTGTACGGATTATTCGTAGAGAACCACCTGGCAAGTGTGTGCGGCTACACCGTTTTCGCCGGACATTATGCCATGATCGGCAGAGTCCGGAGTGATGTGCGCTACCGCGGCAAGGACCTGGCCACGAAGCTGTCACGCTATATTGTGGAAGAAGCAAGCAAGCTGCCAGCCATCCGCTGGGTCGGAGCGAATACCCAGGAAGAAAACAAGGCAGCCCGGCGTGTTCTGGAAAAAATCGGACTGCATCAACAGGCACGGCTGTACGGCGCCACGGCAGCCGATGTATCCCCGCTCATTGCCGGCGGTGATGCTTGGCAGGAAATTCACGAGATGCAACGAAAACAGAAATGGGTGAATGAGCTGTACATAAAAACAGGAGCTGTTTTTCCATATGAATGTTATTACCTGTTCCCCGCTTCCTGGGACTTGTTTCAGGAAGATGAGCTGGCAAACTGGTCATTCTTTGAAAACGCAACAAATGACCGGGTGCTGATTACGAAGAAAGACGTGAAAGGCCGTACGTATCTGCATACCATTTATCCGTGGCAAGACCTGATGGAGCAGCCCGGATTATGGGAAACCATAGACCGCGCCTTTCAAAAGTTGAAAACAGAAGAACCTGATGCTGAAACGTACATTTGGATGGACCTGGACGAGGAAGCTGTCCGGACACTGCCGGACAATCAGCCGTTCATCCTGCCCTCCCCGTGGACATTATACGGCATCCACCAGGCATAGCAATGAGGCTGCTCTCTCCACAAAAAAAGGGATGTCCCGGAAAGCCAGTTTTCACTGACGTTCCGGACATCCCTTTTTATTATTTTACTTTGTAGCGGCGACGATGGTTTCGGTTTCCTGAACCCGTTCGCCTCTGATCCGCATTTGCGTACCAACATCGAAGAAATGCGCTTTATTCATATCGAGTGCCAGTGTTGCCGTCTGGCCGGCTTCCATGTTATACCGGGCATCGACTTTCGCGATGAAGTCCTGGTTGGCGACAGTGGAATAGAGAACGATTTCCGCTCCCATCAGTTCCGCCACATCAATCGATGCTTTGATCGTTGTATCCGGTGTCGTATCGATGAACAATGGCTCATCATGGATATCCTCCGGCCGGATGCCGAGAATGATGTCTTTGCCATCATAATCCTGGTCGCGCAATGTCCGCAGTTTCCCTTCCGGAATCAGCACGCTTACATCGCCCATGACGAAACGGTTCCCTTCAATTTTCCCATCGAAGAAGTTCATTGGCGGTGAACCGATGAAGCCGCCGACAAATACGTTATTCGGCAGTTCATACACTTCTTTCGGTGAACCTACTTGCTGAATGAATCCGTCCTTCATAACAACGAGGCGAGTCGCCATCGTCATCGCTTCTGTCTGGTCATGCGTAACATATACAGTAGTGGTCTGCAGACGGCGGTGGAGCTTCTGGATCTCCGCACGCATCTGCACGCGCAATTTGGCATCCAGGTTGGACAGCGGCTCATCCATCAGGAAGACTTCCGCATCCCGAACGATCGCACGGCCAAGTGCAACCCGCTGGCGCTGACCGCCAGACAGCGCTTTCGGCTTCCGGTTCAAGTAATCCTCCAAGCCCAGAATTTCCGCTGCGTTATCAACACGTCTTTTAATTTCGTCTTTTTTCAGTTTGCGCAGTTTCAGGCTGAACGCCATATTATCATAGACGTTCATGTGCGGATAGAGCGCATAATTCTGGAATACCATGGCGATATCGCGGTCCTTCGGAGAAACGTCGTTGATCCGGCGTTCTCCGATATAGAGATCACCTTCTGTGATGTCTTCAAGTCCCGCAATCATCCGAAGTGTTGTTGATTTACCGCAGCCTGACGGGCCAACCAGCACGAGGAATTCCTTGTCGCGGATTTCAAGGTTGAAATCCTGAACAGATACGACGCCTTTATCGTAAACTTTTTTTATGTTTTTCAGTGTTAATCCAGCCATCTCTATTTCCCTCCAGCAAATGTAAGTGTTTTCATTACCTGTTACCAG
The DNA here is from genome assembly GCF_001999905.1 of Planococcus lenghuensis. Classification (NCBI taxonomy): domain Bacteria; kingdom Bacillati; phylum Bacillota; class Bacilli; order Caryophanales; family Caryophanaceae; genus Planococcus; species Planococcus lenghuensis. The sequence continues at coordinate 760,988 of NZ_CP019640.1, read as the reverse complement.
CATACCGGAGGAATGGAACTCCGGTAATGGTGGAATCGCACAAAGATTCAGCCGGCTGTATTGCACGTTGACCAATGAAGGTTAGTCACGCCCCAGCAATGCCAGGTAAACCGTCATTGCGTTGTGGAATTTCCGGATATCAATTCCGGTATTATCCATGAAGCGGTCAAGCCGGTACTGGAGGCTGTTCCGGTGCAGGTGCAGCGATTTGGCGGTTTCCGATATATTCAGATTGGAGCGGGTGAACACTTCGATCATCTTCAGTGTTTCTTCATCATTAATGTATTCCTGCAGGACAGTCTCCCGGATATTCCGGTACAGCTCCGGGTCCGCTTGATCGATCAATAGATATGGGACCGTTTCAAGAAAAAGGGCGACCGGCTGATTGGAATAATGGAAGACGGTTTTCGCCGCCTTGAGCATAAGAGTATAATGCTCTGCTGCGTCGCTGCGTCCTTCCCGGAAAGGACCGACCATGAAATCGATCTTGATATATAAATCGCTCATGAGAACATCGATGATTTCGTCATACGAGATGACTTCTTTCTTCGCTGTCCGGTACTCGACAAGCATCCCCTCGTGTCCGTTCTCCCACAGAATCGGCACCCGCCGGGCAAACAGCTCCTGAATGGCCTCTTTGAACGCAGCAGGGCTGATCTGGTTCTTGCGGATCGAGAAGTACACAAAGCGGTATGGCAATTCACCGGCAGCATCGCCGGCCGGATTTTGCTTATCCGGAGCGACAGCAGCCTGCCAGTCGCGTTCTTCATCCGTCAGAAAGGGAAATTCCGTGTCGTACGGCATTAAAAACGCGTTCAATACGGCAATATCCTTTGACGTCAGCTCATCCCGCCGGATTCCGATGATGTCATTCTCTTTTGTAACAAACCATTTATAGCTGCGATCAAAATCATGGATTTCTTCTTCATATATAATCAGTGACGGATAAATCGCACGCAGACTGTCAACCATGCAATCACCTCTTTTCTTTCAGCTGTCAGTATCAGCAGTCTAATCTGGTAAGCTTTGCCGGCAATTAAGAATACACCTTTTTGGCTCGAGCCGGCCGCTGATTAAAACAGAATGAATTGTGCTCATATTCTTCGAGTGTATCATAGCCAGAACCATTATTCCCACGCTTGCTATCACGCTTGATAAGGTGATTGTCATTAAAAATTCCATTCAAGTTTCTCATTGACAAAAAAACAGGGCCTGGAACAGGCACTGTTCCGGACCCTGTTATACATTCAACAGTCAGATACTTAACCGCTTAATGATTTTCGCCGGATTTTCACCAACCACTGAGCCCTACAATTCCTCGAGAATTTTCGATCGCTTGCCGCCTTCATGTTCAAGTGTTTCATTGAATTGCCGGCCAGGATGTCTGGGCAGCAGCCAGTTTCGATCAGTGGGGTCATACATGTCACCTGCCAGCATCTTTTCCTTTTCTGTTTATATATTACTTCCCTCTCTCTACCTCATTACACTGCCGCCGGAAATCTTCACCGATTCCCCGACGATATTGCGGGCAGCATCCGTCAGTAAAAACGCGATCGTGTTCGCGACTTCGACCGCTTCTGTAAGCCGGCCGGACGGGATTGTATTTTCCGCCTGCTTGAATGCGTCTTCAAATGACACGCCGTGTCGTCCGGCTCTCCTGCGGATGCTCGACCGTGCCATTTCTGTGTCCACATAGCCCGGACATACCGCGTTCACCCGGATTCCGTATTCAATCGCTTCCACTGCCATCGATTGCGTCCAGCCGGTCAGTGCGAATTTGCTCGCTGCATAGGCGCTGTTGCCGTAAGTGCCTCTTAAACCGGATAAAGATGAAACGTTGACGATGCTCCCTTCCCCCCGCTCCATCATTTTCTTATAGATCGGCTGGGTCAGCATGAACGTCGATTTGAAGTTTAGATTCATCAGCTGTTCGATGAAGGCTTCCTCCAGATTCTCAACCGTGTCACCGCCTGATACGCCCGCTGAATTCACGAGTGCATTGATGAAACCGAGTGCATTCTCCGCTTCTGCAATCAGCGCATGCCGGTCTTCTTCCTTTGTCAGGTCCGCCGTCCGGCTGAAAATCCGTTCACGGCCCGCCAATTCCAGGAGCTGTGTTTCCAGCTCACGCAGCTTTTCGGGATTGCGGCCTGTAATCGTCACATTAGCTCCCATCTGCACCAGCATTTTTGCTGTTTCAAAGCCGATTCCACCTGTTGCCCCTGTCACGAGCACATGCTTTCCTTGTAATGCTTCATTTGAAAAAACAGACATCCCGCTTCCCCCTCTAATAGATTGGTCTACTTTTGCAGTACCCGTCTTTCAGCAGAATCATTCCGGTTTGTCTGTTCTATATGAATCTTCTTTTATGAAAAAAATCATCTGTAGTAATCATTTTCTTACTGCTACAGTAAAGCTTTTGTTCAAAATACCAAAAGACCCATTCCATTAATGGGATGGGTCAGTGGTTTGATGAATTATCATAGGAGCTTATAAATACAGCTTTACCGGGCGACAGGCATAATTTCATCATCTGTCATCAAATAGCTATGGCAGTTCAGTAACAGTTCTTTGAAGGGTTCCGACACGCGGGAAACGTCATAAGCGCAGACGGAAATTGCTTTTTGTTTAGAAACGATTCCGTCAATCGCCTGTTCAAATTCTTCGATATCCCGGGTGATTTCTTCCTGGTCTCCCCACTCAATATGCCCCCATGTCCGGAAGGATTTTTCTGCTACAAGATGCAGTGCCAACGTTTTTGTAAAATGAGCCAGAATTGTCGGCGGATGAAAGTCGCCATTCTGCCAGTAAAAGGCATAATTGTTCATGAAATGGACGCGAGCCAATTGTTCCGGCGTCAGCAGCTGTTCCACTTGCTGCTGAATTACCGGTAAAATACGAGCGTTTTCCACAAAAAACACATAATCCCCTTGCTCTGCACCAGCCGTGACAAAGGAAATTGCATTTTCAATATACCGTTCTGGTTGCTCGGTAAAATAAAGTACATGTTTGCCGACTGACTGCTTCAGTATTTCGTTCACCTGGATATTTCCTTTACCCAACATAGTAGGTTATCCCCTTTTATACTGAAGCTGTTTATATAACAGGGAACGCTTCAGTTCTGGTTTTCACTCCATTATAGGTGAAAACCTATATAATCCAAAATCCATACATCCAGTTTTCCACTGTCTTACCTTTTCTTTTTCCTGCTCAGCAAGTCACCGAACCAGCCTTTTTTCTGAATGAAGAAGTATAGGACAGCTACACTTGCGAAGATAAACAGTCCTGCAAATAAATACGCGAACTTCTCATCCAACTCGGGCATGTGCTTAAAATTCATGCCCCACCAAGCACCCCACGCGGAAATCGGCGTGAATAGAAGCGTGATGACGGTTAATGTTTTCATAACTTCGTTGCCCATGACCGAAGCGGTCACATCTTCCAATTCGACCATCGTCGAGACTTCTTGTTTGTATTCATTGATCAAGAAATGGCAGCGATCCAGCTGCTGGCCTGCCCGTTTATAAAATTGTTTTTGCTGATCCTGCCCCTCGAAAGCTTCTTTGATCGACATGTGAATTTCCTGCACGGGAATGATCAGGTTTTTTATGACCAGCAGCTGGTGCCGGATGTTCATCAGCTCATCCAGTACTTCCTCACCGTTCGATTGCTGCAACTTCCATATCAAATCCCGGATGTCCACTTCCATGGCGTCGATTTGTTTAAGAAATCCGTCAATGACCACGTCGATGATGATCATTAACCCTTCGATTGCAGTATCAGTCGTTTTCATGTTTTCCAGCACAAGCTCTTTATCCATAGCTGTCCGCTCCAGAAAATCCATATTGCCTGTAATGAGTGTGTCACGGGATAAGAAAAAGTGAAAAATCTGCTGCGTATCCCTGTCGGCGGGATCGAGGTTATAAACAAGAGATCCCCAGACCGCTTCCTTTTGCTGGACATTCCGGCTCATCAATAATGTATTGCGCCTTTCGTGTCCTGCCTGTTTTATCCATTTATCCGGCACATGATAGCCATCTATCAATTTGCGCAATTCATCTTCCTCGGTGATAAAGTCGATTTCATGCCATTTCCACTGTTCATGGAAAAATGAATGAGTTTCCATGCAGCCCCTCCTTCCAGTCTGTATTTCCAGTTAATTTTGTGAAGTTCCTTTAATATGTAGTGTTGCCCTGTTCTCACCGTATGCCTTTTTGATGTCCTTGACAATAAATAGCTTGTATGCAGAGAGCAAAAAGGACTCCTGCCATCGTTAGGAGTCCAGCTCTTATCCCGTCATTCTTTCAGGAAATCCGGATCTGCAAAGCTTGGGTTCGGATATTTGTAGAATCCTTCACCGGTTTCCCGTCCCAACTTTCCTTTATCGAGATACTCGGTTTTCAGCAACTCAGCCACTTTCTTGTATTCCTCGTTGCCAGTCGCTTCCGCTTTCGCATTTCCGATATTATAGGCGGTCGCAATGCCGACAACGTCAAGAATGGCGAACGGGCCAAGCGGTGCACCTGTCGCCGCCATCCATGTTTTATCGATCGTTTCCACATCGGATACTTCCCGCACCAATAATTTTTGCGCCGCTTCAAGTAATGGCACGAGCAGGGAATTCAGGATATAACCCGGCTGTTCCTTATGCAGCGGCAAGGCAATCATCCCGATCGCTTTTGCAAACTCCATCAGATCGTCAAAAACTCCCATGTCCGTTCCGGGGTGTTTCATGACTTCTGCCGTATTATTGCGCCAGATTTCATTGGCGAAATGCAGAGCGATGAACTTTTCCGGTCGGCCTGTCGCTTCTGCAAACTGGCTTGGCAGCATTGTTGATGAGTTGGTGGCGAATACTGTTTTTTCCGGTGCCGCTTGTCCCAGTTTCTGATAAAACTCGGTTTTAATGGCCGCCACTTCCGGAACCGCTTCGATGACAAGATCCGCATCCTGAACCGCTTCTGCAAGGTCTGTATGGAAGGAAATGCGCCCAAAGGCTTCATCAAGCTGTTCATCCGTCGCTCCCAAGTCTTCCTGGTAACGTGGTTTCAGCCTCTTGATCAGCTCTTTCGCACGTGTGATCGCTTCATCATTGATGTCGTAAACAGAAACAGCGAATCCTTTGAACGCAGTTTGAAAAGCAATCTGACTGCCGAGTACGCCGCCACCTGCTACGGTTACATTCTTATAATCCATAATCCTGCTCCTTTTCTGTGGGTTATTGGTTCTATTCTAGTTATACCCAATTAATTCCTCTTTATTACGTTCAATTACTTCCTGCAGCACTCCGGGATAATTGGTGATGATGCCGGTGGCCCCCCATTCAATGAGTGTCTCCATATGTTCCGGCTTATTGACGGTATATGGATGAACCAATAAATCACGTGACAGCGCTTCTTTCATAAAAGATCGTGTGATCTGCGTATAGCTGAGGCCAATGCCGACCGCATATTCGTTAATGCTGTCCATTGCATCTCCCGTAATGCTTGGAATGTCGCTGTAGGAAATCAGCTGAATCAGCGGGATATCCGGCTGAAGAAGGTAAATATTATAGAGGCTTTGGGCTCCGAATGACTGAATCAGCACGTTACCGGGCGGCACGTCTTCTCCGATCAGTCCGGTATCATTCAGAAGAAAAACAAGTTTCTCTTCGAGGTCCGGAAAAGCGTTCGGTTCTTTAATTTCAATGTAGAGCCGGAGTTCATCGCTATATTCTTCAATCACTTCCCGGAGCGTCGGCACTTCAAGGCCGATATATTCCGGCTGGGCCTTTTCAGGAAACGCTTCATTGAACCAGGAACCGGCATCAAGCTGTTTGATCTCCGCCAAGGTCAATTCACTGACCAGTCCGGTTCCATCTGTCGTCCGATTCACAGTTTCATCGTGCATCAGCACAATGACCCCATCTTTAGTCATCTGCAGATCGACTTCAATGTAGTCCGCTCCCTTTTCCACCGCCCGATCGAACGCGGCCATCGTCAGTTCCGGCGTATCCCCCGATGCTCCCCGGTGCGCGATGTTGTAGAACTGCTTCGGATCAAGGTCCGGATTATCCGAATCATCAAATACAGCTGTGTTCAGAAAAATAGCTGCGATGGTTAGCACCGCCAGCATAATTGTGATATATGTTCTTTTTTCCATCATTGATCCCCTCGGCTTCTTTATCCTGCAGCAAGTACTCTCTTCACTTTTCCCGGAGTCAGCGCAGAAGAAACCTGCGGAAGCGTTTCCGATAACAGGCAGGTTGGGTAAACAGCAAATAGAGAATAGATTGGAATCTGCAGGCAAGCAGAACATCCGAGTAATTTTTGAAAGGTGGTATATCGAGTGGGAGCAAAAGACATCATCCAAAACCAGAAAGCCTCAAAACTGGCGGCACATGAGCATACAGACAGCGGTGAATACGGCATGGCCGCCAGCGCGATAAAAGAAGCAACGGATGCCGGAAGACTCGTGCTGGAAGAAGGCGGCAATGCGGCGGACGCCATCATCGCCATCCAGTTGGCACTTGCTGTTGTTGAAGGGATGAACACCGGCATCGGAGCCGGCGGATTCCTCGTTTATTATGACAGCGAGCGGGACGAGACCAAGGTGCTTCACGGCCACTCGTCAGCACCGGAAGCAGTGACACCGGATTTGTATGTGGATGAGGCAGGTAACATGCCTCCCTTTGATGACCGGTCGATTGATGCGAAATCAGTCGGCGTTCCGGGTATCATGCGGACGCTGGAACTTGCATATAACCGGTACGGTTCCCTGCCGCTGGAACGGCTGATCGAGCCCGCGATCCAGCTTGCTGAAAACGATTACCGGGTCAACTTTCTATGGGAACGGACAATCGATCTTTTTAAAGACCGTATGAGCGATGAAACTAAAAAACTGTATGTTCCAAACGGCACCCCACTCAAGGAAGGCGATATGGTGAAACAGCCGGAGCTGGCAAAGACGCTGAAACTTATCCGTGATAAAGGGTTTGATTGTGTGTATGAAGGTGAAATTGCGGACGCCATCATCAATACCGTTCAGGAGCATGGCGGCTTGATGACGAAAGAAGACTTAAAAGGCTATAAAGCGGATGTCTATGAACCGTTATGGAGCAGTTACAAGGAGTTCGACCTGGCTTTCCCGGCACCGCCAAATGGCGGCGGCTTTGCGGTTGCTCAAATGCTGAAAATGCTGGAAGCTTTCGAACTCAAGCAATACCCGCCGCATTCCTGGGAGAAATATCACATCATTGCCGAAGCGATGCGCTTGACGCTCGCAGACCGGCACACGTATATCGGAGATCCGAAGTTTATCAATATCCCGCTGGAAGGCCTGATGAATCCCGATTACATTACAGAACGCGGCAAATTGATCCAGCTGGACCGTCGAATGGAAAAAGTCCATGGCGGCAACCCCTGGAAATACCAGAGCGGCGAAAAATCAGAGCGGCCCTACGTGGAATCCCATCAGGAAGGCTTTGAAACAACACATTTCACCGCTGTCGACCGCTGGGGCAATGTGGCGGCATGCACTTCTTCTATTGAACGGATTTTCGGTTCCGGCATTACCGTGCCCGGCTATGGTTTCCTGCTCAATAATGACATGACGGATTTCACACCGGAGCCCGGCACCGTCAACGAACCGAATTCAAATAAATTTGCGGTCAGTTCTAAAACACCGACCATTGTATTCCACGAAGGCAAACCATTTTTCACACTTGGTTCACCGGGTGCTGAAACGATTGTCGCTTCGGTCCTGCAGGTATTGCTGAATGTACTTGAATATGAAATGGATCTGGAAGAAGCCATTCAGGAACGGCGCATCTATAACACAGCCGATTTGTCGATCGAATGGCAGGACGGCATCAATGAGGAAGCGATGGCGAAATTGAAGGAACTCGGCTACCACTCCGACCAAAGTTTTAAATCAGTGACAGCTGATGACCGGCTCGGTGATATTCAAGCTATCCTGATCGATCCGGAGACCGGCCGGTTATACGGAGCCGCCGATTACCCGCGGCCCGGCGAAGCGGAAGGCGTCAAGCAGCCGCCTGAAAACAGCGATAAATAAATCTAAAGAACATAGAACCCGCAGAGGCAGCCTCTGCGGGTTTCTGCTGGTTGACGATTAGCGGGTATTCCTATTTGTCATCAATTTTCGACTAAAATTCCTATCGTATTAATTTTCAGTTTACTTTATACTTAAACAACTACATTCCGAAAAGGAGACGTGACTCTCATGCGTGCGCATTACAAAGAATTCTTCTTGTTTCGCGATGTCACGGTAATGTTTATTTTGCTGGTGCCCCTTCTGCTGTTTACGTTCGTCCATGCGCTTTCCTGGCAAGTCTGGCTGTCTTTTGTCATTGGCATGTCCGCGTATGCATTAAGTGAGTACATGGTCCACCGGTTTTTGTTCCATATGAAGACACCATCGAATCCACTGCTGCTGAAGACAATCAAGCGACTGCATTTCGATCACCATGCCGATCCGAATAATCTGCATCTCCTGTTCTTGCCGCTATGGTTCAGTTTGCCGAATTTTTTGATTGCCTCCGCGCTGTTTTTGGCAGCAGAAGACAGCTTCACGCTGACAGCCGCATTCCTGACCGGTGTTATGACTTACTTCCTGTATTATGAATGGAAGCATTATGTCGCACATAAGCCGATCCAGCCGCGGACGGCAGTCGGCAAACAAGTCAAAAAAGCGCACCTGTGGCATCACTTCAAGAATGAGAATTATTGGTACGGCGTCACGCATACGTCGGTGGATAAAACGCTCGGAACTTATCGGGATCAGACAACTGTAAAAAAAAGTGAGACGGCCAGAAATTTGGAAAAACGGGTGCCATGACTTGTATAAGTGTTGAGGGACACATTTGCTCAGAGGAGCGGATGTGTTTTTTATTTCGTCTGGAATTTGATGGAAACAGGAATGGATTCGACGGATAAGACAGGGTGGGTTCACGATAAAGGGCGCCGGTTGCATATCAAAATTCGGCGAGTGGCCATTGGGGATACGAAATATACTTTAAGAGTTTCAGTGCAGTTCATGAAAAAAGATTCAAAAAGCAGCGCCGACTTTCTTAATGGAAGACCAATTATTTATGATATTTATCCAAAAAGCAGCTAGAATTGCAGCGAATTCACTTTAAGGAGCGCTGAATGCATATCAAGATTCACTGAATGATGATTAACAACCCGCGAGTGCACTTTAAGATCCGGTGAATGACGATTAAGAATTGATGAATGCATTTTAAAAAATGCCGGCATAGATTTCTAGGAAGTTTGATAAGAATAGTGGACGTATGGGGTGAATGCACTCTAAGACGGGCTGAATGGCGATTAACGGGAGCTGAATGCATGTTAATCCCTGCATGAAGTGTGATTAAAAACCGGTGAGTGCACTTTAAAACAAACTGAATGCACTTTAAGAATTCAAAAAAGCATTCCGGGCGCTTACCCGGAATGCTTTTGATGTACTAAATGAGGGACTTCTGATTACTTAACTGCTTTACTGACTTTCAGTTTCTTCCCTTTGACCGGCGTGTTTTGCATGGTCTGCAATACAAGCGCCCCTTTGCCATTCAGGATATCGACGTATGTCAGGTTATCCTGAACGGTGATGATACCGATATCATCCGCGGACACCCCGGGAATTTTAGCGATGGTGCCAACAAAATCGACGGCACGGAGCTTTTTCTTTTTGCCTCCGCTGAAGTGAAGTTTCAAAATATCCTTATTCACCCGTGCAGTCTTATTGTTCCGGACAACCCGGCGGCTGTCCATTTTTTCATCAAACGCAGCTTGCGCTTTTGCCGCTTCATGCGGAGCCGGTGCCTCAGCTGCGGGGATTGGAAAGCCGATGTAATTCTCGATTGACCGCAACAGCCGGCCTTCGTGTGCTAATGCCAGCGTGATTGCTTTACCGGTATTGCCGGCTCTGCCCGTCCGTCCGGTGCGGTGGACATAGCTTTCTTTTTCGACCGGCACATCGTAATTGATGATGAGCGTAACATTGTCTACATCAATTCCACGGGCCGCTACGTCAGTCGCCACCAAATAGCGGAAATTGCCGAGTTTAAAGCCTTCCATGACAGCGAACCGGTCTTCCTGCACAAGGCCGCCATGGAGTTTTTCCACGCTGTAGCCGGACTCTTCAAGTTCGGCATAGACCGAGTCGACATGGTCTTTTGTCCGGCAGAAGATGATGGCACTGTCCGGATTCTCAATGACCGTCACGTTTTTCAGCACATTCATCTTCTGTTCTTCTTTCACTTCAATGACACTGTGGTCGATTGCACTGACCGTCACGTCTTCTGAAGCGATCTGGATATTCACCGGATCGGTCATGTATTTATAGCAGAGTTTTTCCACATTCTCCGGCAATGTCGCAGAAAACACCATCGTGACCCGATCTGCCGGCAATTGCTTGATGATCGCTTCCACTTCTTCGATGAAGCCCATATTGAGCATTTCATCCGCTTCGTCGATGATCAAATACCGGATGCCATCAAGCGCAAGCGTTCCGCGTTCAATGTGGTCACTGACCCGGCCAGGCGTTCCGACAACGATATGCGTCTTCTGTTTCAGCTCTTCTTTCTGTTTGGCAAACGGCTCTTTGCCGTAGACCGCCACCGGGTTGATCCGCTTGAAGCGCCCGATATTCGCGAGATCTTCCCGCACTTGAACCGCCAGTTCACGCGTCGGTGTCAGAACAAGCGCCTGTGGCTTTTTCTCTTCCCATTCGATCATTTCACATACCGGAATGCCGAACGCCGCAGTCTTGCCGCTCCCCGTCTGGGATCTTACAACAAGATCCCGCTTTTTGAGCGCTTGCGGGATGACTTCCCTTTGGACTTCTGTCAATGCAGTGTACTTCAGCAGTTTGAGCGCTTTTTGGATTTCATCGCTCAATCCGTAATTATTAAAGCTTGTTTCATTCATATACGTAACCTCATTTAATTAAATTATCCGATTCATGGTCACCGTTTCTTCAGCAGAAAAATCACAGCAAAAACCTGATAGGTTCCATTATACGCGGAAAGTGCAGGAATCCCTATAAAATTAAACCGGCTTACGTATTCCATGGTGGATAAAACAGCAGTGCCACAATCAGCGGAGCGATTGTTGCCGTATAGAAATAGCGGTTCTTCTTCTCCTCGTAACACACCTATCAACAGATTCTCGGAAAGCAAAAAACACCCGGCATGGCCGGGTGCTTTAGCTTTTCGTCAAACATCTATTTTCCGGCCCTTCCATTTCACATTATGCAGGACATTCACCCGGAATAAGGAATACAAATGGATGCCTGTAAAAAATAGAAACAGCAATGGGAAAAACAGGAAAATCCACCAGCTGAAATTTCCGCATCTGCGGGCGAACAATGCAGTCTGAGCGGCAAAAACAACATACAATAAACCGCTGAGAATCATGGCAACAGCATCCATCGACACAATCGACGAGATCAGCGCGACTGCGATGCTGAAGCTGCCGGCGATCCAGATGACGGTCAGCAGCATGACGAATGGATGGGTAGATTTCGAACCAACAGCAAAGCTCTTGCACCAGCCTTCTATCAATTCGCCAATCCCGTTCGGGTACATCCGGAAAGAGATGAGATCTTTGCCGCCGAGGCAATAAACCGGCAAGTTTTTATCAAGAAATGCCTGCCCCAATTCCAAGTCGTCCATGATCGCCCCGTGGATTTTTTTATGTCCCCCGGTTGAAAAATAATCGTTTTTATTGCAGATAATGCACGGACCGAACGAGCCGGCCGTTTTGAAACGATAGCCCCACACCGTGAACACATTCATCCCGACGATGACAATCACATTAAAAACGGCAGAGAGATTTTCATACAGCCGGCGGACGGTATGAAATGGCTGCAGGGAGACGATTCCTTTGGCACCGCGCCTCTGATAAGAAAGAAGTAGATTGCGGATGCCCTCCACGTTCGTAAAGTAAGTATCCGCATCCAGGAATAAGAGCCACTCCCCTTTGGCTTGCTTTGCCCCGTACCAGCAGGCAGCCGATTTGCCGTGTCCCAGCTCTTCCGGGTCGTTTTGCAGCACACGCGCACCAAAACTTTCTGCAATGGCTGACGTATTGTCGGATGAGTCATCATCTACCAGCAGCACTTCAAATGACCGATACTTTTGTTCCGCCAGTGATTGCAGCAACGGGGTGATCCGGGTGCTTTCATTTCTCGCGGGAATGATGACGGAGACAAACGGAAGATCAGCATGCTCGCGGAACTGCGGTTTTGGCAGTGACCAGAACATGAGGATGCCTGTCACGACTGCCAGGAAACCGATGATGAGACTAATGACGTCTGAAGTAGCCATCTGAATCCCTCCTTGTCTTGATCCGGATCTTTCAGCGTTTCCTTACTCTGAACTTCCGGCCTTGACGCCTTGGTCATCCAGGATCAGTTCCTGGGCCGTGATTTTTGCTGACAGAAGCACAATCGGCACCCCGGCGCCCGGATGCGTGCTGCTTCCGGTAAAATACAGATTCGAACAATGCGTCGCCTTGCTTTGCGGCCGCAGATGATTGCTTTGGGAAAACGTCGGCTGCAGACCGAAAGCGGCACCGTTATAGGCATTGAACCTCGATTCGAAATCCAGCGGCGTGATGCAGGTTTCTGTGACAATTTCATTATCAACGTTTTCAAAGCCCGGTATCTTTTTCAGTTCATTTAAAATATAGCCACGGTAATACGCGATTGTTTCATCGGTCCATTCATAATCGGCCGTCGCGACGTTCGAAACCGGCATCAGAATATACAATCCATCTTTTCCCTCCGGCGCCAACGAAGGATCCATTTTCGAAGCGATATACACATAAAATGAGGCGTCCGTCAGTTTCTTCCCTGAAAAGATGTCTTCCAGATTTTTATCCAATTGTTCATTGAAAATAAAATTATGGACATGTTCGACTTCTGAATACTTTCTATCCATCCCTAAATACAACAAAAAACAGGAACAGGTGTATTTCATCTTATCAATTTTCTTGTCCGTGTATTTTCCTTTAGCAACTGGGTCCTTGACCAAATTTTTCATGGCAAATGGAAAATCGGCGTTGCACACCACATAATCCGCTCGCACCTGTTCACCGTCGACAATGATTCCGGTGGCATTTTTATTTTCAATTGTTATTTCCTGTACGCTCTTGTTGTAAAAAATTTCCCCGCCGAGCTCTTCAAAAAGTCGTTCCATGGAAGAAGCCATGGTGTACATCCCGCCTTTGATGAACCAGACACCGTATAAAAACTGAAGCATCGGGATCATCGTATAAAACGATGGGCTCTTATATGGGGAGATGCCTATGTACAGCGTCTGAAAACTGATGATCTGTTTCAAACGTTCGTTTTGGATATACCGGCCGATAAAGTGATCGGCTGTATCGAACACCTTCATTTTCTTGCCTTTTTTCAGTAGGGAACGGTTATAGAAATCCCGGTGTTTACGGAACGGCCGCTGCAAAATATCGATCTTGGCAAACGAAAAGAGCTTATACGTCTCATGGAGATATTGAAAAAACCCGCCCGTATCTGTTTCACTGATCGACTCAATGGTTTTTGTCAGCCGGATAAGGTCAGAAGACATGTCAATCGGCGCGTCGGGTGTATCGCTGAAGTACGCCCGGTACATCGGATCCAATTGTTCCATCGGGATATAGTCGTCGGAATCCCGACCGCAAAGCTCGAACACTTCCCGGTAGATTTCCGGCACCATGACGATACTCGGTCCAAGATCGAATTTGTAACCGTCCATTTCGATCCGGTTCATTTTCCCGCCGGGTGTGGATTCTTTTTCATATAGCGAGACCTCGTATCCGGCGTGCTGAAGCCTGATGGCGCTTGCCAGTCCTGCCACTCCCGCGCCGATGACGATCACTTTCTTTTTCACATGGATTCCCCCGTTTCTTTAGATGTAATCATGGCGATGCGTCCGCGATTATACCGCTGGACAACGATGAATGGCAGATTGAATAACACCGCATAGCCGATCATTGCCCAACCCGCACCCGGAGGATTCCAAAGAAAAAATAACGGCGCGGGCACCATGGAGAGCCAATGGGTCAATTCAGCCCGTTTTGTTTCCGCGGCAAAGATGTTTAAGTCATCCCGTCTCTTGCCGGGTAACCGCTCTTTACTGTAGCCCTGTTTCAGAATAACCGTTCCGTCTATCAGCAGCCCTTTCCATTGTTTCACTCTGAACAATCGCTGCCATATTTCCCCTGACCTTTCCCAAGAGAACAGGCGGAACCAGGCGTGATCTTTCAGGAAAAACGTTTGCGGAATTCTTAAGCACCAGGCGGAAATGAATAGATGGAAGAAAGTCCATGCCACCACATCGATGATGACGACCCAAACGGCAGGCAATGTTACCAGGGGCATGGAACCTCTCCTTCCTAAATCGGGATTTTATGTGACCATTCCGGGGAATTTGCGGGCCCGGTGAGACTCTGCAGATCACAAAGCGGTTAAAGCAGCTCATGGACCGCCCCGGCAGCTGACAGTGGACGTTCCGCCGCGTCAGCTGCATGACCCACTTCCTTTGGGCTTGAAAGCGTCCACCTAAAGCGAGTTCTTCAATCCAATCAAAACGCAGCAGAAACCATTCCTCATTTGCCTTGCTGCATATCCCTTTCAACAATCTTTCTTCCGACCTGCTGGCCGCTCAAGGTGACCATCGGCATCCCGCCACCCGGATTGACTGTTCCCCCGACAAAATACAAATTATCGTAGCGTTCACTTTGTTTCGGGTGCTTGAATCCTTTATTTTTCGAACGGTCCGACAGCGTTCCGTAAATCGCGCCGCGGTCAGAGCCGTACACCCGCTGAATATCTTCAGGCGTCCATATATCCTGCGTCACGATGTTTTCCCGCAAATCTTCAAGACCCATTCGTTCCAATTTGATCAGGACTTTCTCCGCGAATCGCTCATACTCCTCTTGCGTGAACGGTTCATCCTGAACATACGGAATATGCGGGAGTACTTTTAAATTTTCATATCCGGGCGGCGCCGTCGTTGGATCGGTTTTATTGGGATTGACCAAGTAAATGACCGGATCATCGGGCAGCTCATGACGGTGAAAAATCGTATTCATCTGTTTTTTCATGTCTTCTGCGAAGAAAAAATTATGATGTGCCAACTGCGGGTAACTTTTTTTGACGCCGAGATGCATCACGAGACCGGAACTCGCGGGCTCGAATTTCTTTTTCAGTTTTTTAACATACCCCTTCTTTTCATCAAGCAACTTTTCATAAAGCGGAATGACTTCCATATTGGAGATGTAATAATCCGCCGCCACCTTTGCCCCGTCCTCCAATAACGCGCCAGCGATCTTGCCTTTCTCCTTGTAGAGGCGGGCAACACCCACTCCCGTGTAGATATTGACGCCGACTTCTTCAGCCAGTCGCACGAGCGCATCAGCCAACCGGTTCATCCCGCCGGGCACATACCAGACGCCTTGGTCATGCTGCATATAAATCATCATATTAAGAACAGCAGGCGCATCGTAAGGAGAGGAACCAACATATTTAATAAAGTAGGAAAGCATATCCTGGAATTGCGTATTGCTGATCCGTTTATCGATAGCGCTATGTACGGTTGAAAAAAGATCGAAATTCTTCAGGGCATTGATCGCCCCGTGATACTGCGTAAGTTCTTCCGCGCTGTCCAGCCCCTGGGCAAAATACCCCTTTTCAGTCATATCATAAAGCTTTTTGGAGTATTTCAGCAGGTTTGCATATTCGCGCATATCCCGCTTGTCCAGTGACGGATTTTTCGCTTCCATTTCCCGCAAGTTCTGGTACAGATCGATAATATTGCCATCAGGAAAAAAGGAACGCCATTGATGATCCAAAGGGATGATCGGCACGTAATCCTCCATGCGTTTTCCGCTGTCTTCGAATAATTTCGCGAAAATCTTCGGCATCGTCAGAATGGAAGGTCCCAAATCAAAGCCGAATCCGTCCTGTTCGAGCCGGTTCAACTTCCCGCCGATGTAGTTATTTTTTTCGAACAGGGAAACTTTATATCCGCGCTGCGCAAGGGAAATTGCGGCGGATATACCGCCAAGCCCTCCACCGATAATCAACACTTTTTTGCTTCCAATCATTTTCAACAACACCTTTCCGTAAGTTAAAAGCAATTGCTGACAGCAGCTTTAATCTGTGTCATTTTTCTTTGGCCACATAGCCCATTGCGGATGGACAATCGCATCGGTTTTCTGTCCCGTTTCTTTTTTCTGTACGTCAGCGTTGTACCAAAGTCAGTTTCTGACAGAAAACAAGCTATAAGCATACCTTTACCCATATCCCTTACTAGCTATTCTATAGGAGTATGACATACCTCGCATCTTCAAGCCGTTTCTCTTCCATGCCTAAAATGCAATGGACAGGCAGCGTTCAAGTTAACGACATTATACAACTACGTAACACCTTTGTACAACGTTGTGGTACAATGAAGATCGAAACAGCTGTCTTAGAGATGCGACAGTCATCGGCCTTTGCCGGTCATATGCCTTCAGCAGCGCATGGGGTTTGCAGCGATTGACTATTTACCGGCGTTATGGATAGAATGATTGAAAAAAGCGAGGTCCCTTATGATTAATTCCCTTTTGTTTAAAACAATCGTTGCAAGGTTACTGCGGCTTTTACCCAATGAAGCAGAAAAAACGACGATGGTCCCCTTGCTGCCAATCGAAACGAAAAAAGATTTTTTAGTTGATACGTCTGTTAAACCCACCTATATATCCTTTTATTATCCATTGAACGCCGGCCAGGAAAAGCTGCCTGTCTATGTCAATTTTCACGGAGGCGCATTCATCATGAATGACAAGAAAATGGATGATCCTTATTGCCGTTTCCTGGCCAATGAAACAGGGTGTGTCGTTCTGAATATCGGATATGTCAGAGCGCCTGAATACCCTTTTCCAAATGCGATTCAGCAAGGTTATGAGATTCTCCATTGGATGAAAGGAAGAGCTGAAGATTTGAATATTGACCCGGAAAGAATCATGGTAGGCGGTCAAAGTTCAGGCGCTAACATCGCAGCCGCCCTCTGTCTCTACCTCGAAGAGAAGCAGGACAATCAGCCCCTCCTGCAAGTATTGTCTTATCCGATGCTCGATTTCGTCACACCGCACGCGGAGAAACCAGAACCGAAATGGCTGCGCGCCCAATTCCCGCAAGTCGCGAATTTTTTGAATATGTGTTACGTGCCTGAGAAGCACCAAGCGGAAAATCCGCTCGCTTCGCCCGTTCTTGCTAATGTCGGGAATAGTTTAGCCCCTGCTCTCATGCTCATCGCCGAGCATGATGCGTTTAGAACCGAAGGGGAATTTTATGCGGAGAAATTAAGAGCAGCCGGGATAGAAGTTCATGATGAGATCTTTGAAGGCTGTTATCATGCCTTTACCCACCAGGGTCCAAAAGAAAAAGCGGAGCAGGCGTGGAATTTGATCGCAGAGAAAATCCGGGAAGCGCTCGCAGCCTATGAAAGCCGAACCGAAAAAAACGCCTAACAAGGCATTTCGTCTTAATAAATGCCCTAGCTCTTCTGAGTTGTGCAAGGAATCCATTGATTCAGCACATTGCGTCACAAGATTATGGGAATAGACAAAAAGCACCCGGTATACCCGGGTGCTTTTTGTAATTATTACGTACCGCAATATGTCTGATACGGTTTATCGGTCGGGGCAGGCGCAATATAGTCCGCCTGCTTCGGCGTGCGGTTATATGGATCTTCCAGCACCGTCAGCAATTTATCCAACGGCCCGAAATCTCCTTGTTCCACAGCTGCTGCCAGTGCTTCTTCCACTTTATGATTCCGCGGAATGACAGCCGGGTTGCTATTGCGCATGAGTTCGCTCACGGCTTCCTCCGATTCTTCCTGCCGCTTCAGCCGATCATGCCAGCGCGCCTGCCATTCCTTGAAAGCAGTTGTTCCGAAAATATCCGGCTTGTCCGCTTCCTCGTACGTCAAGGCGCGGAACGTGTTCGTGAAATCCGCTCCCTGGTCCTGCATGATGGCCAGGAGATCATCAGCGAGCACTTCATCTTCCGCTTCTTTTGTAAATAAACCGAGTTTTGCCCGCATGCCTTCGAGCCAATTCGTCTCGTACAACTTGATGTATGTCGACAGCTCTTCCTGGATGCGTGCGATTGCTTTGTCCTGGTCGTCACCTAAGAGCGGCAACAGGGTTTCCGCAAACCGCGCTAAGTTCCAACCGCCGATCATTGGCTGGTTGCCATAGGCATAGCGGCCCTGCACATCGATTGAACTGAATACGGTCGCCGGATCATAAGCATCCATGAACGCGCACGGGCCGTAGTCGATCGTCTCTCCGCTGATGGCCATATTATCTGTATTCATGACCCCGTGGATAAACCCGACGAGCTGCCACTTTGCGATAAGTGCCGCCTGGCGTTTCATCACTGCCCGGAACAGCTCCAGGTACTTCTCATCCTTGTCTTTCAATTCGGGATAATGCCGATCAATGGCATAGTCCGCAAGCACCCGGAGATTCTCAATATCATCCCGGCCCCTCGCATACTGGAACGTGCCGACGCGCAAATGACTCGACGCTACCCGGGTCAGGATGGCACCCGGCCGCGCAGATTCCCGCTGGATGGTCTCACCTGTATAAACGACTGCCAGACTGCGGGTCGTCGGGATGCCGAGCGCATGCATCGCCTCGCTGATGATATACTCGCGCAGCATCGGCCCGAGTGCCGCCCGTCCGTCGCCGCCGCGGGAATAAGGCGTCCGCCCGGCTCCTTTCAGCTGAATGTCCATCCGGTCGCCGGTCGAGGTAATCTGTTCACCGAGCAGGATAGCCCGTCCATCGCCAAGCATCGTGAAATTGCCGAATTGATGTCCGGCGTAGGCTTGCGCAATGGGTTCCCCGCCTTCCGGCACTTCATTGCCCGCAAGGACAGCGATTCCTTCCTCGCTCTGCAAAGCCTCCGGGTCCAGCCCAAGCGATCCCGCGAGTTCCTCGTTTACTATGATCAACTCCGGTGCGCGCACCGGATTCACGTTCATTTTCGAGAAAAAGGATTCCGGGAGACGGGTGTAACTATTATCAAACTGCCAGCCGATCTTGGTTGTTTCCTGTCTCTGTGTCATAAGTATCCCCTCTCTTTCGTTTTGTTTTCCATCTTTATACTATACCCATTCCATGGCTATGCGATCCCTTTTAATGAATTTCAAAAACGACAAAAAGCGGTCCCGCCTCATACCGCAAACCGGTTGGCGCTGCTGACTGCTTGCTCTAATCTTTTATTGAAAGTTGCAGACCTTCAAACAAATGCCTTAATTTCCGGAAGATCATGAATCAGCCAGTAAACAAGCTGTGCCTCATCTTCATTTCCCGGCTGCAGGTTCAGTTTCTTTGGAAAAGCGCCCGGATTCCTGCCTGCTTTAATCAACTTCACCACATATGGATTCAGTTCTTTCGCTTCCTTTTTCATTGTCCGTAATTCAACAGGAGTGACATGCCCATCATGCAGATCAAAAAGCCAATCAAAGTAGAAGTCCAGCGTTGTTTCTTCCAACTCATCAAAATCCACGATGAAGTCATCGGCTTCTTCCCATTGACCGGCATGCAGATAGGCACTGAGCAGTAGCCATTTTGCTCCTTGGTGGTCGGCAGGATTTTTATCCAGCAAATCTTCGAATTGTTCGACTGCCGTCGGGTAATCCCCTTGTGTCATCAGCCAGGCGCCGTACGAGAAAAGTGCACGAAGCAGCGGACGGTTTGCCACGTATGACCAGGCAGGATCGAATTCCGCATCGAAATTCCGGTAGCCTGTATTAAGTGCCTGCAAATAATACAGCCGTTTTTGGAGCGGATCTGGTTCATACTCGGCTAACAGCAGATTCGCGTCCGTGTTTTTAGGATCTAATTTGAATGCCTGTCCGGCGAGACGGTGACGTTCAGCCCCCTCCGTTCCATAAGCCATATAGCACCATTGCTGGGCCTGTTCCTTGTCACTTTGCGGTTTATATTCCTTGTTCATCTCTTGCTGCATCATCCGTTCCAACTCTTCAGGCGAGGAAACATCCGCATGCAACGAGCGGCACAGCATTTCCCATAGATGCCGCTCTGTTGCCCGCGGGTCAGTGCCCATTTCCTGGATGATCGCCGGGGACTGCTGCCCGGTTTCAGATTGCCATTCTTCGAATTTCTCGTACAAATAATCCAGCATCTGTTCCCGGTATTTCGCCAGGGAAGCGACTGACACGCCGAAATGCCGGGCCAATTCCTGCTGCGTTATCCTGTATTCGTCAAAAAAGCCGATTTCATTGAATGCCTGCAGAATACCCGCTGCAACGCCTTCCGCTTTCCTTGCGTTCATTGGCATTTCCAGAAGAAAAGAGTGAGCCATCATCCCGATCGCTTGGTCATTCAGTTTTTTATCAGCGGCGAACCCGACGACCATGCTAAGCGCATTTTCCTGCAGTTCCGGCAGTTCGGGAAGGTGCAAATGCTCTCCAAAAGAAAGATACAGATCGAGCGAATCATCAACGCCTTGCTCAAGTTTAGCTGCCAGCGTCTCTGCAACGGCCTCCCGGAATTTCGGGATGAAGATGAGGCTGTTTGTCGGCTGAAGTCCCCCTTCGCCTTTCCGTGGGTCTTCCAACGCAATACCGAATATCCAGTCCCCGGAGTCCGCCTGTTCATCGCCGGACAGCTCATAGCTTTTTCCGCTGACCACATCTTCAATTAAGAATACACCATCCTGTTTTCGAAGGATTTTACCAAGGAGGTAAAACGGCTGTTCCCAAACCGTCAGTACATCCGTCACCCGCTGGCGTCTCTGGCGCTTCTTCTGCTTTTTGATATAGTCTTTCCATAAATCGCCCCTGTCCATGAAAAAGAACGATTCAAATGCCAGCAGCTCAATGAGCTGGTCGTCAAATACGTCCGCAAGCGCATTCTGCCATTTGCGATGGCGGCGGGTCATTTCATCGTACGCTTTCGGCTCCAACCCCTCCTCCGCAAACTGCTCGATGATTCGTTCCAGCTCCGCATCAATCACTCCTTGGAGATCCACCACTTGTTCCTGTCCGCAGCATTTCTTATATTTCTTGCCGCTCCCACAAGGACACGGATCATTTCTGCCTATCATCATACCAGCCCTTTTCTGCTTATTTTCTTTATCGTAGCCCTGTGCCGGTCCAGTGACAAGGACTTAATCCGGTTATTTTTCTCCAGTATGCTGCCATATCCGATCGCGACAGCAGTATAAGAAACGAAAGAAGCGAATCGGACTATTCCCCAAGCAGCCGGATAACCTCTCATAATTCCCGGAATACCCGGTTCAATTGAATTTCCGATGATCCAGCAATAATTGCAGCCATTGCGCCGGCCGTTTGAATGAATCGATTCTGTCTTCCCGGTGCGGGTTGATATATAAATGCCAGCCGAACGCCCTATACAGGCAGCCGATCTGTTCAGCCAGCGAATTCCAGAATACCCGAACGATCAGGAACGGATGCGTGATGGCTGCGTCTCCCCAATCAAACAGGCGGCGCATTCCTTCAGCGGTGACCGCATTCACATGCAAAGGGAATGGTACTTTGGTAGGATCCTGGCTATTCATGGATATTTTTCACTTATTTAGCCTCAACTATTTTGCCCAAAGTAAGTCACTTGGCAACCCACCCATCAATGGTCAACTCTCTGTCCGCTCCGCGGCAATTACATCCATCGTTTGATTAGTAACTCCACCATCAAACAACTCTTAAGCGTTGCTTCAAACGGTGAACTACTTTATAAGTAAACTTGCCTTCTTCACTAATCATTTTTAATATGATGCTCATATCCAGGTCCTCTACTCTCTCGAATAGCACCGTTCTTCCAAGTGTTGCTTGCACTCAACTGTTCGTGAACTGCTAACTGCTTATACGTATCATTCCGTCATTTCACTGTTACCATTTTATTTTCTTCATTGAGTTTAAAGAATGATTTTTTAAGAACCACAAAGGATAAGGATGCAATCTAATCTCTCTCAACATCATGACACCGTTCAATATTGCCCGTTCCATAGACCAAGTAGTGCCATTTATTATACTTGCTCAGTATTTTCAATAGTATTATACGACTTGTCCTTTTTTGTTTAAAAAAAGTTCCTTCAGCTATGCTCGCTGAAGGAACTTTTTCACTAACCTCATATCTCACACTAATACTCTTATTTGTATAATTCAAAAAGGAGTAAATCTATTAAACTCTTTCCTCTTTCCTTGATCAATCTGTTAGCCATGGCGGCATTATTATTAGAAAGATCTTTCTCAGCAACCACAATATTGGATTGTGTGGGATATAAATTATTATCAATGAATTCCTGCGTTAACTGGCCAGTTTCTAACTCTGCATCATACAAATTGATGTCTTTTTTCCTTCTGTTCCATGATTTCTCTAAAAACATCATATTACCCAAAGTACCTGCAGGTATATTAAGCTCTTTATATTTGTCTTCAACCTTCTTTTTCACTATTATGTGCTCGTATTCGTAATCTCTTCCCTGCACATATCTATCTTTGTAGAAGCTTTGAAGCACCGTGTATAAAAGTTTTGACATATCGTCAAAGTTGATACTTCCAAAGACTGTACGTTCTTCCCACCAGTTGTTTAATTCATCTTCCAATGAATCTTTTGAAAGTTTAATTTCGTATGTTTTGCTATTAAGATAAAATGAGTTTAGTCGCGCGTCTCCAGCGTTCCCCCAATTACCTCGCAAAGCATCAAAAATATAGAAATAAATGAAATTTTTGAGAGTATTAGAGAACTTGGCGCTAGCTCCATTCGTTGAACCTTTTACTGTTCCATCCGCAATTTGAAAATTTCCAGACCATAAATCAGCGAAGTAAGATAAAAATTTAAAATTACTGATCTTTTTGTTCTCGTACTTTTTTTCAGTATGAGGACGAGACAAGTATTTTTCAAAATGAGTATTAATTTGTCCGTAAATGAATATAATTTTTCCCACTAAATCTTCAATAAAATCCGGACTATTAATTATATAAATTTGATTCTGAATAGTATAGAGCCTTCGATTATCAATTCCAAGAATTACGCCAAGAGTAGAATAGCCTAGTTCATCTGCTAAGTCTTCAACTTGGCTTGAATTTCTGTCTGAATAAAAAACTGGAGAGGAGTTAATTATGATTTTTCCTAAAGCATAACAAAACTCTGATAAGTTAATAGATCTTTCTTCTCTCATTTTCTCAGAAGAAAATTTCTCTATCTTAATTTCTCTATTTTTGTTTAAAGTCTCATATCTCTTTATTACTTCTTCTAATACTAAGCTATTATATTTTTTATCATTTAATTCAATTACATCATTATACCATTGAGCAGCAAATACTTGATATTTAGTTAATTTTTTACCTCCTTTATTGAGGTTTTCAAACACTTTTGCTAGCTCTGAAACATCACCTAAAAACTCTATAGTAGGTATCAAAATCTGATCGACTTTCAAAAAATTCTCTTTTGTTTCTTCTATTAAATCTTGTAACTCTATTATTTCTTCTACCATAGTAGAATCATAATAACCCTTTAATAAATCGTCAGACTTAATAGCGTTACTTAAAAAAGTAGACTTCCGATCCTTATTTGAGAGAGTTTCTTTTACATGAACATTTAATTGCTTTTTGATCTTTCTTAAAGCTTTTACATCCTTTTTATCGCTATCGGATAACCTAGAAGATATAATTTTTAGCAATTTCTCCTCAAAGCCTTCAGTTGCTATATAATTTTCAGGATGTTTTTGATAATCTAAAATTGTCGAAAATCGTTGCAAACCGTCTATGAGCGTCACTTCATCACGAGATTCATATTTATAAATGAGTACAGACCCAAATGGGTACCCCATGTTTAGGGTTTCAATAAATTCATGTCTTTGTGCTGTACTCCATACAAGCCTTCTCTGGAATGTTGGTACCTTTACCCTGCCAGAAAGCTGTGAAAAAGTATATTGATTTGAAGTATATTTACTTTCATACTGTCCAGACAAACTATTCACCCCTTCTTAAATATCTATATTATTTATTTGTCTAGCAAGATACCATGCACTTCTATTTTACTCAAAAATCAGGAAAATCACATTCTTTTTATTCCCACTCTTAACATGCTAAAGTATTAAATTTGTAGAAACGTCTTCTTCACTTCGAATATTGAGAGTTTATTTTAACGATTAAGAAAACAAAAAATCGAGGGAAGCCAATGAGACTTTACTTCTTACGTATAAGGGTTACCCATAACAATTTCAGTAATTTTGCATACGCAGATGCACTGATCAATTAACTTGCTCCACAAGTGTGCCTCGCTGACGGCAGAGGACCTAGATTCCGAGGGCAAATTCGTCGGCCGGCTCCACGTATCCGGTGCAGAAATTGTCCATAACGGAAAGGAAGTTCAAATCATTTTGGTCAATGGCATGCCTCTTACTGAAGAAACATGGTATAGAGTTGCAAGCTTTGACTATCTGCAACGCGGGTCACGCTATCCGACGCTCGCAAGTGAACAGAAAGTAACGTATAGGGCGGAAAAAATTAAAGATGTCATTCAGCAGTATGTAAGTTAGAAAGAGTTCTTGGAATAGTCTGGAGTGAACCGCTGGACTGCGGCTTCTCGAACTACTGTTTAAAGAAAAAGACGTTTTCAACGAGACCTGCACCAGTGTCGCTTGAAAACGTCTTTTTACGCTATTATCGCTTACTCGACGGGAATGTTCATTCATATACAGTTGCGTGCCGACTGCCGAATTCCTATTTGATTTCACCCAAACAAAACATGCCATTTACAAGACTTAACCAGAAAGGGTACTTTCACTTACTAAATTCTGTCATAATTAATGAAAACTATCACTTATTTTGATGGAAAAGAAGCAGTTGCAAGTCCAATGCTGTAGTGACCGTAACTTAAAAAGACGGGAGGCACTTACATGCGCAATCAGAACGACTCACGCAATGGATTCCGGAAAATTCCGGGATTCCGGTCCAACATATGGTGGAAAAAGATAATCGCAGTCATTGTTTATTTCGTTATCGCTGTATTCGCGATTACTGCATTAACCCAAGGCGGCTTACCCGGGCTGCTGTTTTTCCTTGCCCTGCTGGCAATACCGCTGTCTTTTATCGCGTTGATCAAAGGCAGATTACGATCCGCCGGAATTCCCAACCGGAAGATCGCCAGCCTTGTCTTTGTGATTTCACTGGTGCTGCTTCCTGTTCTGACGATGTTCATGGAAGCACCTGCCGAATCGGACATTGCGGTAGATGATGTGGCGGGTGCCGTCGAAGAAGCAGAACCGGAACCAGCCGCGGCGGAGCAGGAAATCGAGGAAACGGAAGAAGTTGAAGAAACCGACGAGACAGCGGAAGCTGCTGAGCAGCCGGAAACCGGTGAACAAGCAGCTGTGGAAGAAGTGGAACGGATTGCAGAAGAACAGGCGGAAGCGGAAGCGGAAGCTGCTGCAAAAAAAGCAGAGGAAGAACGCTTAGCTAAAGAAGCAGAAGAGCAAGCAGCAGCTGAGGCAGCGGCGGAAGAAGAACGGATCGCCGCAGAAGCGGCAGCAAAAGAGCAGGCGGAACAGGAAGCAAAAGCCGCAGCTGCCGCAGAAGAAGCACGGCAAGCGAACGCTCCCAACGCAACCGTGACCCGTGTCGTCGATGGCGATACGCTGGAAGTATCGATGAACGGCACAACGGAAACTGTCCGGCTGCTGCTTGTTGATACACCGGAGACCGTCCATCCGAGCGAACCGGTTCAGCCCTTCGGACCCGAAGCTTCACAATTTGTGAAAGACATGTTAGAAGGGCAAGAAGTCCGGATCGAAGTCGGCGCGGAAGAACGCGATAAATATGACCGCATGCTGGCATACGTCTTCATCGGTGACGAGACCATCCAGGAAAAGCTGCTGGAAAACGGACTCGCCGCCACGGCGTATCTTTATAACGACTTATCGATGCTTGATGCATTCCATGCAGCCCAGCAAAAAGCAATCGATGCCGACATCGGCGTCTGGTCGATTCCAGGGTACGCCCATGTCGATCACGACCACGGGTTTCATTACGAAGAAACAGAACCGGAGCCTGAGCCGGAACCGGAAGAAGCGGAACCTGAACCGGAAACGGCACCAGGCGGGAATTTGGAATACGACCCCGCCGGTCCGGACCGGGACTGCGGTGATTTTTCCTCTCAAGCTGCTGCCCAAGCCTTCATGGAAGCCGCCGGCGATGGAGACCGCCACCGATTGGATGGCAATGATAACGACGGATTGGCGTGTGAAAGTCTCGGTTAAACCAAAAGAGCCATCACTGGATCCGTTCCAGTGATGGCTCGCTCTATGTTCCAAGAATCAGCAGCTAGTCGCTCCACTCTTCCAGCCGGTTCAGTGGCGTAATTCCGATGAATCCATGTTCGATTTTCAGTGGATCAGAAGCGGTCATGCTGTTCAATCGCGTAACAGCCAAGGTTGTTGCATCGCGAATACTGGGGGCTTTAATCCGTGCCGAGCAGTGTTTGTTGACACCTTTGCAATAGAACAGGATGTAATCATGCATTATGTAATCCTCTCCTTCTCGGAAGTAATTAGCCAAGGGCATCCGTATCCATTGAAGCGTTGTCATTTATCCAATTGGAGCCGGAACTTTCCCTTTATCCAAATATTCTACCTCTTTCTGTAAACTCCTTCTATGTCCTTTACTTTTTTTCAATAAATGAAACTTACATCCTTCCCCCAGAGCGAATTCAGCAGCACCATATACAGCAGGAAAACTCCTGATACAGCGATGAATATAGCCGGGAGCCATTTACGCTTCTCTAATCGTCTGAAGGCAAGGACAAAAATGGCGAGCGCAAGAAATGAAATGGTGTAAAACGGCAGAAAGAATCGGAGATCCGTCAACGGTCCCAAAAACAGACCCAGTAAGGCGGATTGAAGCAGAAAAGCCGCCTCTCCCATTCGGAAGGCGGCTTTTGGTATCTACAGCCTTAGTCCTATTCCGCTGTGTACTTGAGCCATTCGTCCACCGGGCCGGTATCATCGACGATAAACAAACTGCCGTCTGCTTCATACGAGAGAATCTCTGCACCGATCAGCGTGTTATCTTCTTCGTCCGTCACTTCACCTGTTTCCACAAGCTGTTCCTGATCGATGTCTTCAACCGGCACAATACGGTCGAATACATACTCTTCGCCATCATAGGTAATCGAACTCTGTGCCAGATCCGTTTCCACCGTGCGCTCGGCTGGCTCTTCCGTATCTGGTATTTCAGGATCCTCCGCACAGCCTGCCGCTAAGAGAGCGAGAGAAACGGCCGGTACCAGTTTCGCTGCCTTCCATCTATTCATGCTGGTTTCCACTCCTTTCTGCGCTTGATGATTCCTCCGATGATGGGAGTTTCAACGAAATGCACTCCCCTTACAGACTTTTTACCCGTTACGGCGTATAATAAAAGCTGTTTGTTTTTATTGGAGGCGATACCTTGAATGCAAAAGCTTTTTCACTCGCATTATTTTCTGTCCTGATTTGGGGCTCCTCCTTTGCGGCCATCCGCGTCAGCCTGCAGGGCGGTTATGATTCCGGTCATAATGTGCTTGTGCGGTTTCTCGTAGCTTCGGCGTTATTTTTCATTTATGCGGTGTGGCCGGGCACGAAATTCCGGCTGCCGCGGCCTGATGATGTGCTGCGAATTCTCATCCTCGGGTTTATCGGCATCAGCGTCTACCATATTTTCGTGACGTTCGGAATGGAGACCATCTCCGCAGGCACAGCCGGCATGCTCGTCGGCTCCGGGCCGATTTTCACGGCATTCATTGCCTCCGTCATCTTAAAGGAGCGGTTGACAAAACTTGGCTGGCTCGGCATGGCGATCGGATTTGTCGGCATTACATTCATTGCTCTCGGTGCAGAAGGAGCTTCTCTCACGTTGACCGGCGGCGCATTTCTGGTATTAATGGCAGCTTGTGCGGCATCGATTTTTTTCGTATTCCAAAAGCCGCTGCTCACCCGCTACACGGCGATTGAGCTGACTGCCTACTTTACGTGGGCCGGCACCTTGCCGTTCCTCATCTTTTCACCAGGACTTATCGATGCGCTGCAGCAGGCAACCATTGAAGCGCATCTTGCCACAGTATATGTCGGCATCTTCCCAGCGGCGATTGCCTATGTAACGTGGGCGACCGCCCTCTCTACTGCGAGTGCGAGTTCCGTATCAAG
Source organism: Planococcus lenghuensis (assembly GCF_001999905.1). Lineage (NCBI taxonomy): Bacteria > Bacillati > Bacillota > Bacilli > Caryophanales > Caryophanaceae > Planococcus > Planococcus lenghuensis. The sequence continues at coordinate 732,758 of NZ_CP019640.1, read as the reverse complement.
TCTGATTTATTTGGAACCGGCAGTCGCCATTATTGTCGCCTGGCTGTGGCTGCATGAACTGCCGACCGGCTTGTCAATGCTTGGCGGCGTCATCGCAATCGGCGGCGTGGTGATTGTCAACGCCATGGGGCGGAAGCGCCGGCAGGTTTCCCGGAAAACGAAAGAAGTTACTGCCTAAGAGAATACAGAAAAGCCGAACTTGGAAATTTTCCAGGTCCGGCTTTTTTTATATGCATATTTACTTTAGTTCGCTGACTACCTTCCCCAATAGCCGGATCCCCTCTTCAATCTCTGTTTCATTCACATAACTGAACGACAGCCGCAGGAATTCCCTGCCTTCCCTCTCGTCTAAGAAGAAATACTTGCCCGGGACATAGGATACACCGGCATCAAGTGCTGTTTGCAGCAACGCCGCCGCATCAATGCCCGGCACATGGACCCAAACGAAGTACCCGCCGTCCGGGGTGTACCAGGAAGCAGATTCAGGAAAATGTTTTTTTAATGCCGCTGTCATTGCTTCACTTTTTTCCTTATAGGCGCCAGACAACCGATCGACACGATCAGCGAAATTTGTTTTCTCGAGGAATGCCGCCATGGTGGCTTCGCCGAATGGATGCCCTAAGTCTTTCTTAAACCACGATAGTAACGTGATAAGTTCTTCTGCTCCTGCCACCCAGCCGATCCGCATTCCGGGTGCGACGACTTTCGATAAGGAACCCACATAGATTACCCGGTTATCCGCGTCCATTGCTTTCAAGGGTACCGGCCGCTCTTCGAAAGCAAGCTCGCCGTAGGCATCGTCTTCGATAATTAAAAAATCGAAATCCCCCGCAAGCCGTAATAAGTGCTTGCGCCGGTCCAATGACATGACAGTGCCGGTCGGATTCTGGAAGGACGGAATGGTGTATAGAACGCGCGGCAACGCCTGGCCTGCCCGCTGCCTGTCCAGCAAAACCTGTTCCAACCTGTCGGTATCCAGCCCGTTTTCATCGATCGGAATGGACAGGTACTGCTCCGTATAGTTCTGGAAAATCTCCAAGGCTTCCATATACGTCGGCGACTCGATCACCACGAGCGCCTCTTCATCCAAGAGGATGCGGGCGATAAGGTCGATCGCCTGACAGGCTCCAGCCGTAACCAGAAGTTCATCCGCTGCGGTTTCCATGCCGCGCACGGCCATTCGCTTTCGTATGTACTGCTTCAGTTCCGGCGTCCGGGGACTGCCGATATATTGGAGCGGCGCGTCGCCTTCCTCGTCGAGAAGCCGGGCGACCGCTTCCTTCAATTCTTGAGAAGGTGTAAGTTCCGGTGCGGGGTAACCCGCACTCAGTTTGATGCAGCCGGGTGGAAGTTTCGGCAGCCACTGGCCGGGCGGGTCATGCTTGAATACCAATCGGATATCTTTTGATAACGGGAATTTTTCATTCACATCGGGCGTGCTCCTTTCTCTTGCTTGATTTCTTCAGAGAGGTGCTGTCACTCAAAATGAAAGCATCGCCCCTCGTTCGTCAAAGACGGAATCCGGGTTCCAGGCCACTTCCCACAAGTTGTTCTCCGGGTCTGCAAAATAAGCGGTCCGTCCACCCCAAAACGCATCACTTGGTTCCCTCAAGATGTTTCCCCGGGCGCGCCGGATGTCTTCAATCGCCTGATCCACTTCTTCAGGGCTGCCGACATTAATGGCAAAGGCAACGCCCCGGAAACTGGATGCATCAGGTGTGATCGCCACTTCTGCATCTTTCGCCAGTTCTTCAATCGGGAACAGGGAAAGGATGACGCCTGCTGTTTTAAATACCGCATACGTATCTGAACTGGATTCCGTCTCTTTCCATCCGAGCCGCTTGTAAAACGACCGAAGGACTGGCAGGTCGGATGCACCGATTGTAATGAGACTTACTCGCTGAGGTACCATATTTGATTCCTCCAACTATAATCCTTAATAGCTCTCTATTCGGCAGGCGACGGTTGAAGTCCTGCCTCAACCGCCGTTTCGGCTGTTCAATTAACTATAGACGTACATCTCCCGGATTTTCAATTAACATCGCACCTGCCGATTCCAGACCGTTCAGCGGATCATAAACGAAAAGGTCATCAAAATCCAGTCCGGTCAATTTGGTGATTTCGTTAACCGGCACCTGGTATGTCCGGAACTCGCCGTACGTAAATTCCAGATCATCCAGCAAATTTCTCTGCGTCTGCAGGTAAGCAGTGGCTGATAATGTGCCATCCTTTTTTACAATAACCGCCACTTTCCAAAATTCAGCCGGAATCCGGAACTCGCCCCGGTACAGCAGATCGTCTTCCCGGAACACCGGTCCCGTGAACACTGTCGCTTTCAGATCATGCACATCCGCATTGCGCAAAATATAGTCTTCCAGTTTCAGCCACGTCTTTTGGTTAAGATTTTTGTGTTGCGGCGCACAATTCGTAAAATGGAATGTGTGCGCATTCGCTTTGACCGCGTCAATTCCCCAATTCGGATCCTGCCGTCTCGTCAAATGCCCCCGGTCCAAGTCATTCCGTGCATACAATGCTGGCCCTGACTGATATTCTTCACTGAGGCGGGGATCGAAATACCATTTATCGTTGCCACGCTTTACATGCACGAGTTGATTGCCATCAATATTAACCGCTGTATAGAACGCAAGGCGCCTTGATTTGCTCATCATGATGGAGAAATGGGCATAATCCAATACGTCCTGGTCTTCTTTTGTCCGGGCGATGTCTTCCTCCATTTCCGCTGCAATTGTCGGCAATGGGACTTCATTCGTTTTCCCCAGGAACGCCGGATCGTATCCGGAAACATTCTCATACCAGCCGGCATCGAGCGTGCCGACTTCCAGCGGGGCCGCATCAGGAATAGCTGCTGCCGCCAGCAATTTTTCCAACAGCGGATGCGGGTCCACTTGATTCTGCAGGAAACGCAAAATGGAGCTGATCCGGATGCCTTCATTGGCAATCCATTCACCGGGAATTTCAGGGTCCGGCACGCCGGCGTGGTGCAGCGCGACGACCACCCATTGATCGTTGAACACCGGTGAACCCGAGGAACCGGGTTCCGTGTCACTTACGTAATGAATAAAATCAGGCGACAGAAACACCACTTCATTTTCCCGCAGCGTCACCACTTTCGGTCCGCCTTTCGGATGCTGGATGATCGATACATATTCCCCTTCGAGCACTTTTCCAGCCGGAGACAGCAATGGCAAATAGCCGAATTCCGCAAGTCTTACGCCATTTGATGCGGTATCCCGCGCGGCTACGATGGTGAAGTCGAGGTGTTCATCAGTGACGAACAGGCGATCCGGCTCCAATCGGAAACTGACGATTTCACGCGGCTGGAATTCCACGTCGTCTTCAAAATTGAACTCGGCCACTGCGTACAAGGCATCTGTCGGTGTTTCAAGCACATGATTATTCGTCATGATTAGGGATGGTGAAATCAAAAAGCCTGTCCCGTAGCCTTGAATCTCTCCTTTTCCATTCATCAGGACAATCCGGCACACCGCCCGGCTTGCAGCAACTCCTGCCTCCAAATAAGCGATCGGCAGAAAATCACTGTGGTCGATAATGCGCTCGGCCGCCAGCCGGTCGTATGCATTAATCACACTGCTGCGTACCTGCAGCTTTTCCAGTTTTTCCGCATCCAGCACTTCGCTTGTTTCCTGTTCTGCCTGCTCCTGTTCCCGGTACCGCATTAATGCCTGCTGTTCAATCCATCTCATTTTCGCTTCGTTCATCCCGTATTCCTCCTTTGAGTGCCAATTCAATTATCAGTTAATTCTATCATAACACAGAACAAGTGTTCTTTTTTATTAATTAAAAGATTTAAGAGCATTGCTTAACAAAGCAACGGAGTTTGAGGATAATTTTATGGTACTTATTCTACAAATCAGGATGAGTGGCGATTAAACACAAGTAAGTGCACGTTAAGATTGGCTGAGTGATCATTAAGATTGGCTGAGTGCGTTTTAAAATCGGTTGAGTGATCTTTAAGAACAGCTAGGTTCACTTTAAGATTTATGTCCCTCTCAGAATACATCTCCTCCAGAATGAGAAAGCAAACACTGAAAACAATCATAATTTTATAGAATTGATTGTACAAATCAGGATGAGTGACGATTAAACTCAAGTAAGTGCACTTTAAGATTGGCTGAGTGTGTTTTAAAATCGGTTGAGTGATCTTTAAGAACAGCTGAGTATATTTTAAGAATCCATGACAATCCTCACCCTCATAAAAAAATGCCATGAACATAAGGTTCATGGCAAAAGAGCTTCTTCAATTGATCACATCGTCAATAATCCCGTATTCCTTCGCTTCGTCCGCGCTCATAAAGAAATCCCGGTCGGTGTCTTTGGCCACCCGCTCGATCGGCTGGCCGGTGCGGTCGGAAATGATGTGGTTGATGTGTTCCCGGAGTTTCAGGATCCGCTTGGCGGAGATTTCGATTTCGGTCGCCTGGCCCTGCACGCCACCAAGCGGCTGATGGATCATGATTTCGCTGTTCGGCAAGGCATGCCGCTTTCCTTTGGTGCCGGCAAGGAGCAGCATGGCGCCGAATGATGCCGCCATTCCGGTGCAGATGGTCCGGACATCCGGCTTGATGTACTGCATGGTATCGAAGATGGCGAAGCCGGCGGTCGTGCTTCCGCCCGGTGAATTAATATAAACTGAAATGTCCTTATCAGGGTCATCCGCTTCCAAAAACAGCAATTGGGCGACGACGCTGTTTGCCACCACTTCATTGATTTCTTCACCGATCATGATGATCCGGTCTTTTAACAGCCGCGAATAAATATCGTAGGACCGTTCTCCTTGGGCTGATTGTTCGATGACATATGGAATAACGCTCATGGACTGTTCCTCCCCGCTTCAGATTAAGCCGCCAGATAGACGGTGGCTGAAGAGCGGCGGGCGTGATGAATGCCATGCACAGAGCAGACCGGCCCGGTGTCTTTCGCAAGCGACCGGATGGACGGAATCGCACCGATCAGGATGGTCGGATCCTGGGTCCGGAACGCTTCTTGGAGAATCCGCTCGATCTCCTGATGATCGGCCGTTTCCCAATATTGCTCGATCAATGGATTCACTGTATCTGTTTCTTCAGCAGCGAGCCGCTGCTTCGCCCGGTGGATCGCCGCCTTCACGGCAGGCTCGGAAGTGTTAAGCAGTTCCGCGATTTCAGACAGCTGAAAACGGAAGCCTTCTTTCAACGCGAACACCACCGCCTGTTTTGGCGTCAGCCGGTTCATCAGCTGCTGCACCGCTTCCAAGTGGTCATCGATGCGGGAAGTTTCCGGATGCGACTCACCCGGCATTTCTTCAAGCAGTTCCCGGCTGCGCTTCCGTACGGTATCGATCCAGACATTATGCGCAATTTTATTGAGCAAGGCGGCCGTCACTTGCGGCTGATACCGGTATTGCTGCCAGGCTTTTGCTAGTGTCTCCTGCGCAATGTCTTCCCAGTCGCTGGTATTCCGGGTCAAGAACCGGCAATAGCGCCGGAGTTTCGGATACAGTTCATGGAGCTGCGCTTCCAGGCGCTCAGCGGGCTGGTCGTGTTTTTCATCTCTTAACGTACGAAGTTCACTCTGCACATTCATCACTCCTTTCATCCGCTTCTTCCGCACTGCCCTTTAAACGGTTGAGCGGGAAGAAAAGATACGGGGGCCAAAACTTTTTTTCAGTTTACTGCGGATTCATCAGGATATCCACTTCTGCCCTTTCGGTTCCCGCCGTTTTTTCCAAAGGCCTTTTAATGAATAATACGTATACAACAGATCGACGGACTGCCATTCGATCATGACACCGACGAGCCGTTCATCAAAATTCCCGGTCCTGAAATAATCCAGGTTCCGGTGCACCCGCTCATCCCGCATGATTTCGGCGATTTGTTTCTTCTTCCGTTCGGCATCGAGCGGACTGGCCGGATGGAACAGGTTCCAGAACCCGGCAAGAATCCGGGCTGCGCAGAATTGTTCGAATAACTCCTTGTTCTTGCCGCTGTATGCATCGTTCCGTTTCAGAAATTCCCGGACGCTTCCCTGCAGCATCTTCATTGTATGGAATAAATTCGGTCGGTAGCTGCTCGTGATCGACCCGGCATTCGAATCAAGATAGTAATAGAGAGCATCCTCCACGGTATGAATTTGATCGCATCGTTCGATATACGCCAGATTGAACAGCAAGTCCTCGCCCCAATCCACAGCCGTATCGAATGTCAGGCCAGCCTGCTGAATGACTGACGCCTTGTAGAGTTTATTCCACGTGTAGTGGATGAAATTATGGGGATACAGCTCGCCGAAATGCTTCAGAAACTCCGCTTTTGTCAATTCACGGGCCGGAACTATGCAAAAACGCTTTGCCTGCCTCATTCCATCATCCTGTACCTGAAGTTTATAATAGCCGCATATCACAAGCTGCGAGCCATCCATCGCCTGCACGAGCCGCTCCGTCATGTCCGGATCGATGGTGTCATCCGAATCGACGAATTGGAGGTAATCCCCTGTTGCTGCGGCGATGCCGCAGTTTCTGGCGACGGAGGGACCGGCATTACGCTGATGAATCACCCGGACACGATGATCTTTTTTTGCATAGACCTCACATAATTCCCCGCTTCCATCCGATGATCCATCATTGACTAAAATCAACTCCACGTTTTGATAGGACTGAGCTAAAATACTCTCAATGCATAGCGGCAAATAATGCGCTGCATTGTAGACCGGCACAATAATGCTGACTAGCTTCCCGGCACTCATGATCTCCCTCCTGACTTCTTTCTCCTCATTTGAATAGAAATTAATTGCTGTATACTGTCCTGCAAAGGAAAACATGCCATAAGGCAATAGTGCTGAGTAATTTATCAAAAGCATCAAATTTTTGTGGATGCTCAATTATTAATACTATGCCCGGGATCAAGACTTTTCATGCCCTCTTCTAATGAAAAAACTGCAGCTGACCGGTGTCAGCTGCAGTTCATTTAGTGCTATTAATTCGCTTTCAGCATTTCTTCGAATTCCTCAGCGGATGCTGCGCCCACATACTCCATCGGCGTCATGCCGTCTGCATCCATCAAGTGGGGGTCAGCTCCGTTTTCCACCAGCAATCGTGCAGAGGCATAGTCTTCGTACATGACCGCAATCATCAACGCACTTGAATAATCGTCTGATGTGTTGACGTCCGCTCCCGCATCGATCAGCAATTGGATCACATCCGGATTTCCGGAATAAACAGCATACATGAGGGCATCAGAACCTTCCGAGTCAACTGCATAAAGGTCTTCCCCGTCTGCGAGCGCCTGTTCCACGCCGATCGGGTCGCCGTCCATTGCAGCAGTCATCAATGCGGTCTCTCCTTCGATCACATAATCTTCCGACCAGCCTTCAGAAAATGCGTTCGGCAATAATTGGGAGTAAACCACACCGGCACCGGCGAACAGGCCGATACTGAAGAAATACACAATCGTTCCTGTGACGAACAGCGCAACCGCGCCAAGGGCGATTTTACTTTGATCGGGTTTATACAATCGCACGCCGCTGTCTACAAACTGCCCGATCGCCTGGATCCGTTTCGGCAGGTTCGGATGTGTCGACATGACTTCGCTGTACCAGACAATACCGTTCGACTCCGTCTGAATCTGCTCCAGGTACGCGTCTTCATTCACTTCGCGATACATTTTCTTGCCGATGCCCAAAAGTGTCAGCGCCCGTTTCGCCGCTGCCGGATTCTGAATCACATAAGCGGCATGCCGGTCACAGGTATACTCGCATGACCGGCTGTACGCCTGACTTAAAAACGGAACGAATGCCGCGGGCAGCAAGAGAAGATTCTTCCAAACATGGCGGCGTTTTATGTGAGCCAGTTCATGAGCGAGGATAAAGTCCAGTTCTTCCTGCCCTTCTTCCCGGGCCAGTTCGAACACTTCTGAATACAAAACCACCATATCACGCCCGAAAAAGCGGGTCGCAAATGCATTCAATGCCCCTTCAGACTGGATCACGAACACATCCGGCACTTTTTTGATTCCCATTTCCTTCGATAGCGCCAGAACCCGGGCATACACATCCGGAAACTGACGCTCGTGAATCCGTATGCCGTTCCCCCGGATCGAACCCAACATCATCGCATTAACAAAAAGCAACAGAACAAACACACCGAGCGCAATGGCAATACCGAAAATGGACACTGCCGCTGCTACATAAATGAGGATGCTGACAATCAGGCTAAACACAAAATACACATTCTCCCGGCTGGACTGAATCGCTGAAGGGTTCATCATATCTTTCGTTTTTCTTCCTTTCGACTAACCTTATTTCCAATATAGTAGCACGGAAGGACTAAACTGGATACTTAAATTCAGGAATATTAGATCGGTCCCTGTGTCAGAAACGATTCAGATTGTTTCTGACACAGGGATACAAAAAAGCGGATGTAACAGCTTCCGTTTGACGAACCGGTTATGAAGGGAAAAGACAACCAAGCACGTACATATACCGAAGAAAGGAAGCGATCTTTTGGACACCTCAGAAATTCGTGAAGCACTTCAGGAACAGACCGTGACGATTCCATTCGGACCCCGTCTGCCCGCCATTGGACAGGGAACGTGGCATATCGGAGATCAGCCGGCGACCCGGGATCAGGAAATAAACGCCCTCCGTTCCGGATTGGATCTCGGCATGAAAATCATTGATACGGCAGAAATGTATGGCGAAGGAAAATCTGAAAAACTGGTGGGCGAAGCGATCAAAGGCAGACGCGATGAAGTCTATCTCGTCTCAAAAGTGTATCCGCATAACGCCGGGAAAGGCGATATCGAACGGGCGTGCGACCGCAGCCTGGAGCGGCTCGGGACGGATTACCTGGATTTGTATCTGCTGCATTGGCGCGGCCGCGTTCCGCTCGCCGAGACTGTGGCGGGCATGGAGAAATTGCGGGAAGCCGGCAAGATCAAACGATGGGGCGTGTCGAATTTCGACACGGAAGACATGGAGGAATTGATCCAAGTGCCGAACGGACGCAATTGCGCAGTCAACCAAGTACTGTATCATCTCGGCTCCCGGGGCATTGAATATGATCTGCTGCCGTGGCATCTGGACCAGGAAATTCCGATCATGGCATACAGTCCGCTTGCGCAGGGCGGTTCGCTTCGCCGGGAATTGACGACGAATAAAACAGTTACAGAAATTGCTGCGAAACATGAAGTAACCCCATTGCAGATCGCGCTCGCCTGGACGCTCCGCTCCGGACGGGTCATTTCGATTCCGAAAGCCGGCCAGGAACAGCACGTACGGGCAAATGCGGAAGCAGCCGCCATTCAATTATCCAAAGATGATCTGCAGCAGCTCGACGAGGCATTTCCGCCGCCGACCCGCAAGATGCCGCTGGACATTATTTAAATTGAATATGCATCTATAATGAGGAGGAACAGCTGCATGACAAAAGAAAACACATTCACACTGCATAACGATGTCGAAATTCCTGATATCGGGTTCGGTACTTGGCAAATCCCGAACGAAGAAGCATATGATGCTGTGACCGTTGCCTTGAAGAACGGCTATACCCATATCGATACAGCGCTCGTGTATCAAAACGAGGAGAATGTCGGGAAAGCGATCAAGGATTTCGATATCGCCCGGGAAGATGTATTCCTCACGAGCAAGCTGCCGGCGCATATGAAAGGTTACGATGAAACGCTGCGTACATTTGACGGCTCGCTTACGAATCTCGGGGTTGATTATCTGGATCTTTACTTGATCCATGCCCCGTGGCCGTGGGACGATATCGGCAAGGATTGCACAGAAGGCAACATCGCATCCTGGAAAGCGATGGAGAAGCTCTACAAGGACGGAGCGATCCGGTCGATCGGCGTTTCCAACTTTTCCGAAAGCGATATTCAGGCACTCCTCGATGCGTGTGACATCGTGCCGATGGTCAACCAGATTCCGTTTTACATCGGGCGCGACCAGAAAAACCTGCTTGAATTCTGCAAGCAGCACAATATTGTTGTGGAGGCGTATTCACCGCTTGCAACCGGCCAGATTCTAAACAGCCCGGAAATTCAGGATATGGCAACGAAATACGGGGTCACGCCGGCGCAGATCTGTATCCGCTATTGCTTGGAGCACGACACGCTGCCATTGCCGAAATCGACAAATGAAAGCCGCATCATTGAAAACAAGCAGCTTGATTTCACCCTTTCACCGGAAGACGTTCAAAAGCTCGATGCCATGCAGGATGTTCGGGCAAAATAAAGTTAAGTACTCCGAGTTTCAGTAAGAGGTCCTGCTCACCGTGGCAAAACGGGAAACTGCAATTTAAAACGGCCACCAATCCGAAAACGAATTGGTGGCCGTTTTTTTGCATCCTCGTTTGTAAAAACACTGCGAATAAACGCAGCTTAATTTAAAACCGTTTTAAATACATAGCTTACTTTGTCATAATCCATTCTATCTTCATAAAAACGATGTGCATCGGTTCTCTGTAATCCTGAAGACAGCGCGACACTTTCATAATTGTTTTCCTTTGCCCAACCATGGACATAGGCGAGCAGCTTTCCCCCATAACCATTAGAACGCTTATTTGCATCAGTCACCAAATCACAAACCCAGACAAATCTGCCATAATACAGCGTGATCATTGGCTTAAAGCCCGTTACCGCGACTATTTCCCCTTCCTCGATCAACGCAAATATTCTGTATCTGTCCTTCTCTTTCGCCTCTAACACCAAATCCAGGTATGTTTCTTGATCAAGGTGTTGACGCAGTTGTTGCATGACTGGATAGGCTCCCAGAATTTCATTTTGTGTATGCAATTCTTTAATCGTCAGGGCATCTTTCATAATCATTCTCCTTTGCAGGCATTTTGCCGTACCAGTCTGATATAGTATCTGTATCCGCTGAAATCGAGCGACAATAAATTCCTTTCGGAAACATGCAGGCGAGAGGGCACTACTTCCCGAAACAGATGGACTGGCCGCCAACTGCCGGTCTCTCTTGGACCTTTATTCGGTTTTATAGCGGGCCACTCAGGCATCCATTCTCGTTAGCAGGATTCAGTTTTCGCCTTCATATCCGATTCTTTTTTCTTTTTGATGCTAACCAAAACCCCGCTGACGACAATCCCGAGGAGCACTGCCCAGAATGTGAGTTTCCACGGAGCCGAATGGGCAAAGTCATACGGCAGAATTCCCAGGCTTTCATGAGAAAGCGTGAGCACCATCAGTTTCACGCCGACCCAGCCAACGATTACAAAAGCGGCGGTTTCCAGCTGCGGGTACACTTCCAGCAGCTTCACGAATTTATGCGCGGCGAACCGCATGATCAGGATACCCACCAGTCCTCCGGCCAGCATGACCGAGAACTGCCCGCCATTGATGCCGCCGACCTCGAAATTGCCCAGATGCGGCAATGTAACGGCAAGTGCGACTGCGGCCAGCATGGAATCGACTGCAAACGCAATATCCGCCAGCTCGATCTTCAGAACGGTCATCCAGAAACCGGACCCTTGTGTCGCTTCCGGTTCGACGGTATGCGCCTTCCCTTTCCGCCGGTCATAAATGTGCTTGAACGAAATGAACAGCAGATACGCTGCACCTAATGCCTGAATCTGCCAAACGTCCACGAGCAATGTAATCATGAACAGTGCGGCGAACCGGAATATGAAGGCACCGGCCAGTCCGTAAAACAACGCCTTTTTTTGCTGTTCCTTCGGCAAATGCTTTACCATGACGGCCAGCACCACCGCATTATCTGCCGCAAGCAGCCCCTCCAGCGCAATGAGCACCAGCAACACCCAGACGTACTCCAATAAAATCGCTTCCATCGCCATGCCTCCCAAAATTTGGTCAACATAAAAGACCTCTGCCTAAATAACAGGCAAAGGTCTCGCTAAGCAATTTTATCGCTATCACAACCGATGGCGCTAAGCCATGGACTGACGATTGTGAAATAGGTTTCCCTATAGCTACTCCCCTTCGACGGGTGTCGAGGTCGATTAAGTTGTAAGAATAGTATATCTCCTATCACGGATTCAGTAAAGCCCAAGTGAGCGTGGAATAAAAATATTTGATAGACCCTTTATTTTCTTCAGTATTGATCAAAATAAATCATCCCACCGAAATTGAATTTCGATTAAGGCAGCATGGAATTACTTTACGCATCCACCGGGAGTCCAATGCAGGCGCTCAGTCCTTCGCTGTTCTGTCACTTCAGACGGTTAAATCATTCTCGGACTTCAGTTCAATCGCGTTATGCAACAGCTTCTGAAGCGTTGCAGCAAAGACGGCAATCACGAGCGACGCGAAAATGACGACCATGCCGATCAGGATTCCGGGTGTATCATCCACTGCTGTGAGCAGGTAAAGGACCGGCAATTCCAGTATGAATAACCCGATGATGATGATGGCGCAGTACTTGATTGTCTTCAGTGATTTGACAGCCGCTTCCGAAAACGCCTGGTTTTTATCAATATAGTTGAGCAGTTTCAGCGTCTGAATCAGTGCGATGAAAAATGGAATCATCGCAAGATACATGCCGACCAATAATGGGTACTGCAGGTTCTCAAGTTCCGGAAGCGCCCAATACGGGGAGTTGGGATCGAATCTGGAAAAGCCATAAATACAGACGGCCAGCGCCGGGAGCCCGATCAGATAAATTACGAACTTCAAAAAGAACGTTTCCCGTTTCATGCTAAACACCTCGCTTCATTTTCATTCCATTGCATTTGCGCCATCTCCCGCATTTTCAGACTCTGCGTCTTGCCGGTATTCCAAAATATCTCCGGGCTGACAGTCCAGCGCCTTGCAGATCGCTTCGAGCGTCGAGAACCGGACCGCTTTCGCTTTGCCGTTTTTCAGGATCGATAAATTCGCCATTGTAATTCCGACCCGTTCCGATAGTTCTGTTACGCTCATTTTCCGTTTCGCCAGCATGACATCGATGTTAATGATAATCGCCATATTTTTCACCTCAGACCGTTAACTCATTTTCTGATTTTATTTCGATGGCATTCGCTAAAAGCTTTTGCAGCACGGCGGCGAACACCGCAATCACGATGGGTGCGAAGATCAGCACCATGCCGATCAGGACAACACCGGGTGCATCATCCCGGTCCCCCTACGAGAAAGAAAAACGGCATGCTGAGCACATACAGGCCGCTGATCGTCACTGCGCAGCGTTTGATGTTGCGGAGCGCGCGGACCGACCGCTCCGAGAATGCATTATTTCTGTCAATAAAACTGAGCAGCCGGAACGTCTGATGCAATGCGATGAAAAATGGAATCGCCGACAGGTACATCGCAATCAGAATCGGGTAAAGCAAATGCGCATATTCCCAATCGCTCGCCATCGTGTCCCGAATCAGCCATGGCAGTAAAAAGACACACGCCGCAATGACCGGAAGCGCCAGCAGAATGACGATCAGTTTTAAAAAGAGTGTTTCCCCTTTCACATAAGGCACCTCACTTCAATTGATTTCAATTAAAATTTAGCACATGATTTATCGTTTATCAATAATTAATTATCTATAAAAGGATATTATTTATTGAATAAGCACTATTTCACTTGAATTACCCAACAAAAAAACCTTCGCCTGCGGATAGGCAAAGGTCTATTAAATAAGCCGATTTTATTTTTTGCGGGCCGTCAGCCATTGGGTCATCGGGTAAATGCCGACGCTTTGCAGAATCAATGACAGCAGCACAGCCGCAAACGCGACGGAAATCAACGGCGCTTCCGTGCTCATCTCTTCTGTTTCCAGCCACAACAGAAGGGCGACCGACATCGTTCCTTTGATACCGGCCAACGATAAAATCGATGCATATCCTTTAAAATCCTTCCGCCAGGCCGGAACCGCATACACGAGGCCGCTCAGTACGGCAAAGCGGACAAAGACAGACAGCACAAAGATGATGACCGCAAGCCCCCATTCCGTAAAGGTGATATACGGCACAGCCCGGATGCCGATCATCAAAAACAAAATGGACAGAATGGTGGGTTCGATAATCTCCCAGAACTCGTCCAATGAATCCTTGATCCGGTAAGTCATCGTCCGCCCGAATTCGTAAGCCATCATGATGCCGGCCACGACCGAGGCAAGCACACCGGATACGCTGAGTGCATGGGCAATATAGAAACTGCCGTACGCCAATACAATTGTCAGCATGACATGATAGCGCTCGTTGTGCGTATAATAGATCGCCCGGCTCGCGAGCCAGCCCATCACAAGACCGACAAGGATTCCTCCCGCAGATACAAGAACAAGTTCTGAAAGGAAATGCCAGAAAGAGAACCGGTTGCCTGTCTGGACCATGGAAAGGAAAATGGTGAACAGCACAATACTTGTGCCATCATTCACCATCGATTCCCCTTCCACCACATCTGCCAATTCTTCTTTTCCCGTACTGTTTTTAATAATGGCGGTAACGGAGACCGGATCGGTCGGGATGAGAATGGCGGCGAGCAGAAAAGCACCGGTCAGTGACAGGGAGATGAAGGGATCACTGACAAAGTAAATTGCAGTGCCGAGGAGCGCAGCCGTGGCCATCAAACCGACGGTGCTGAACGTTGTAATAATGCCGATGTGCTTCTTCAGTTGAGCCAGCGGAAATTTATACGCAGAGGTGAAAAGCAATGCAGGTAAAAACACGTTGAAGATGATTTCGCGCGAGATATACAAGTCAGAAAGAAATGGAATAAAAGACAGCACCATGCCAAGCAGCACGAGCACGACCGGTACCGGAAAATACTTCTGCTTCAAGTCAATGGTGTACACAATGTAGCCGATTAAGAGTAACACCGCAATCTGATGAGTGACCAAGGCATCATCTCCTTCACATGGTGTCTGTACTGATTTGTCTTTCCCTCTTCCCCCGCCATTAATCCCGTTCGGCAGGATTTCCTTTCATCTCAGGTTCAACCGGTTGAAGAATAGCTTAAAAATGCATCCAAAGGCCCTTAAACTTCGCTCCATCCGTCCTTAAAACGCATTCAGTCTGTTTTAAAATGCATTCGATCGGTCTCAATCTACACACAGCCACTCTTAACATGCACTCAGCCGGCTTTAAAGTGATTTCACTTTAATTCCATCGCGCCTGATCCCGTAATCGCAAAAAGCTGACACCGGAAAACCGGCATCAGCTTGGTTGGCTTGAAAAGTATATGTTCAGTTCACAAACGGCTTGCGACTCCTCTTAATGCTTTTTCAGCCAGGAAATCACATCATCATAAACTTCGTATTTCGATGGTTCGTTGAAAATTTCATGCATAAGACCGCCATAGATGGTGAGCGTTTTGTCTTTTGAGCCGATGTCGCCGTACAGATCCCGCGAATCTTTTTCGGCGACGAGGCCATCATCCGCCCCGTGGAGCACAAGAACCGGGTCGGTCAGCTCAGCCGCATGGTCTTTCAAGTACTGGATGCCTTCCGGGAACACGTTGATCAGCCCGATGGAAATCTTCTTCTCGACCATCGGATCGTTGACGTACGCCTCCACCACGGCCGGATCGCTGCACACCCCTTCGCCGAGTTCGTTATCCACATACACGTCCGAATCCATATCGAGCGGCAGCGGACCGAACAAGCCATTATTGTAGCGGGTCAGCGCACCCGACAGCACGATGCCATTCACTGCACCCGGATACTTTGTCGCATACAGCGCGACCGTAAAGCCGCCCATGCTGTGGCCGATGACATACACCGGCAGGTCCGGATTCTCTTTTTTCGCCAAATCTACGACCGTCTTCAAGTCATCGGGCATTTCATTATAGTCATTGAAAAATGTTCGTTTCCCTTCTGAACGTGCATGCCCCCGCTGTTCATAGCGGTACACCGAATAGCCATTCTCCAGCAGGCTCACCGTGATGGCGTCATAGCGGCCGAGGTGTTCAGCGAGTCCGTGTGAAATGACGACCACTCCCCGCGCGTTTTCCGCTTCATCTTTTTGGCTGAAAAGCTTTGTGCCGTCAAACGATGGTACCATTCGTTCTGTCCCCATCCATTTCCCTCCCCTAGTATGCGTATCCATTAGTTTTCATGAAAATTATACCAATTGAAAAAATTCACTTCAAGCTGCCGGACTACCTGATGGACAGTCGCCTGCTCCGACTTCATATTTTCTTGAAAAACCAACTGCTGTCCGGCCGTTCCCGCGGCGTCAAGTTCATAATGAAATAGCCGATGATCAGCACTAAGATGACGGCCGAATACAAAAGCGTGCTGACCGGGTCATGGTGTTCGACAATAATCAGCCGGGTCATCGCCGTAATGCCGATATAGATAAAATACCGGAGAGGGAAATGATAATTTTCTTTGAAATACTTTACAATCATCGTGATGAATTCAAAATACAAAAAGAACAGCAAGATACTTTCGAGGAGAGATGTGTATTCATGTATGCCCGCCTCGATTGAAAGCCGGCCGAATACCATAAGTTCCTTCACCAACAGAAATGACAGGACCAGTGACAGAAGAACAAGCGAGACGTTTAAGATCAGCTGAAGCACTTTCGGAACGCCGATTGCTAAAAGACTGGCACTTTTTCTGATTTGGGTCATCCGGTTCCTCCCTTTCCCTTCCTGTGTGAATCGGCGGCAAGTTTTTTGCCTTTTGAATAATATGCTCAATAGTACGACAAAAAGGATGGTTTGCAAATGAGTAACCAGTAATCTTAACAATTAATTTAGAAAAGCAAAAAGCCGCTTTCAGAACCCGGATGGATTCGAAAAGCGGCTTTTGTTGGGGCATTATTTTTGATTTCGGCCAGTACTTTATTTTTGTAGGCGTATCGATCTTTATTTCTTCTTATTCAACTCTTTCTCCATCGCTTCGGCTACGTGAGACGCATGAACAGCCTGTTCGTCGTTGAGTTTTTTCATGATGTGCCGATAATCCGCTTCCTCTCGATTTTGGCTTAATTTATAGGCGGCTTGGACTTCCTGCACGGCAATTTTGAAGCCGACGATTCCCTTCAATTCCTTCTCCAGCAGCTGCGGGGAAAGCGTATCCCACAGCACCGGGTTGTCCCGATGTTTTTCATGTGTTTGCAGGAGGGCTGTCAAATCTTGCTTTAATGCTTCTTCAGTAAGAATAGCCGCTTTGCCGTACACATGGACAGCCTGATAGTTCCAGGTCGGAACGTTTTCCTGACTGTACCAGGAAGAGGAAATGTATGCGTGAGGTCCCTGGAACATCACCAGCACTTCTTCAGCAGCTTCAAGGGTCCGCCACTGAGGATTCCCATAAGCCATATGCCCCGTTATAGCATAACCTTCCTCTTCTTTCACCAACTGCATTGGCAAATGGGTCGCGATCGGCCGGCCTTTCTTTGTGGTGACCAGCGTTCCGAAGGCATGTTCCTGGATAAACGCCTGAATCTCTTCGACATTTGTGACCTTGAATTGTTTTGGAATGTACATTAGGAGCCGCCTTTCCTTGATTGTTATGAGAGTGGTTTGGTCATCAGGAAGTCCACTTGTTCTTCATCGCCCATGTAAAAAGAATGCGCGCCGGTTTGGATAAATCCTTTTTTCGCATAAAAGGCGATGGCTTTCTCATTCTTTTCCCATACGCCCAGCCAGATTTTCTTTTTCCCGTCCTCCTTAGCGACATCCAGCGCTTTATTCAGCAGATGCTTCCCGAGTCCGAGATTCTGAAATTTATTTTTCACATAAATCCGTTCAATTTCAAGTGCGTCGTTCCCCATCGCTTCCGACTGGGCATGTCCGGCATTAACTTTCAAATACCCCGCCACTTCACCCTCAAAAACAATAAAATAGAACCGCGATGACGGGTCGGCGATTTCCTTTTCCAATTGCTTTAAGCTGAACGCCTTTTCCACGTAGGCCGTCAATTGTTCAGGGGAATTCTGATCTTTGAATGTCTCACTGAATGTTTCCGCGCTGATTTCTTTAAGCGTCCGCACATCGTCCGGCGTGCAAGTCCTGATTTCAATCGTCATTTAACCCGTTCACTCCTTTACTTGATCAATAATCCCGCTTATTGCCTTTTTTCACAGATTCCCAGTCCTTTTCAACATTCTTTCGTATGCGTTCCAGCAGGTCGAAGGTAAGCGCTGCTTCTTGTTCGGAGAATCCTGCCAGCGCGACCGCATTGGAATGCTCATTCTCTCTGATGATGAAGGGATAAGCGCGCTTTCCTTTCTCTGTCGGAAAGAGCTTTTTGATTTTTTTATTGTGCGGATCTTCTTTCTTTTCAATAAAACCATTCATTTCGAGTTTTTGGATCGCCCGGGTTGCCGTCGAGCGGTCCACTTTTATCAGATCCACCAGTTTTTCCTGAATGATGCCGGGATTTTCACAAATCCGCACAATGTACAGATACTGCCCTTTCGTAAGATCCAACTCCTTGAACTCGATATTGCTGATTGAATCGAGTGCCCTGGCAATCATGCCGATTTCCCGCAGAATTTGCTTCATGCCTTCCTCCTCCACCTTATTTTATTGCAAATGCAATAAAATATTCCATCTAAATGTATCTCTTTTTTAGTGTATTTGCAATAAAAAAATCATCAATTCAATGGGAATTGATGATTTCATCAGTCAGCTATTTCTTACTTCCCCGTATGTCCGTCACTTTTCCTTCACTCGTGAAACAGTCAGGCCATCACCAGTCGGCACAAGCACGGATTCCAATTGCGGATGGCGGGCGACTGCCTCGTTGAACTTTTTCATCGTCTCCGTATAGCGTTTCGGTAAGGCCGCCGGGTTTGCCACACTGCCTCCGGCCAGTACGTTATCCGCCACAATCACCGCACCCGGTTCCGCCAATCGGATACAGCGATCCAAGTAATTCTCGTAATTTTCTTTGTCCGCATCGATAAAGAAAAAGTCGAACCGGCGCTGATCGGCAATGAGCTTCTCCAAGCTTGCTAAGGCGGGGCCTGTCAGATAAGCGGTCTGCCCGCCAAAACCGGCTTTCGCCAAATTTGCCGCTGCCAGTTCTGCATAACTTTCTTCCAACTCCAGGCTTGTCAGCTTTCCTTCGCTGCCAAAGCCCCGGGCAAGACAAATTCCGCTGTAGCCGCCGAGCGCACCAATCTCCAGGACATTTTTAGCTCCCGCTATTGCGACGAGTACCGTAAGCAATTTGCCGGATGACGGGGATACGGAAATGGACTGCATGCCGTTTTCCCGGATAGATGAAAGCACGTCTTCAAGTACTGCGTCCTGCCCGTTAAATACTGAATCGATATAGTTGTTAACTTGCTGCATAAGAATCGCTTCCTCCTTCACTGACCAAAAATCAGCTTTTTGTTTGTATACATAAGTATACATCACTTATTCCCTCTGTCAGCCTTGTTATGTATCCGAAGGGTCTCGTACAGCCTTTCTACGGGAGCAGCCTCAGCTTAATTTTTTGTATGAAACGCGGCAGCTGACATGCTGCCGACTGTCTTTTCACTTAAGCAAAGTGCTATATTGAAAGTATAATCCGCTTACCAGCTTTATTGCGCTTTTATTCCCGAAGACGCCAAGAGAGCGACAGGAGGTGCATGGCTTGTTACGCCAGTGACATCAGGCTGTTTCCGTCTTCAGTTGCTGCTTTGAACCCAGTGAATCAGACTGTGTAAAGGAGAATGAGAGTGGATACACTTATTCAATTGAGAGATTTTGTGTACATTGCCTTTTTCATTAGTGCCTTCCTGCTTTCCTGGAGGCTTGGGGTCATAACGTTAAAGAAACGGCATAGCCTTGGACTCGCAATCTTCGTCTCGCTCCTGTCCAGTGCGCTTATCCTGCTGCCGGGCGGCTTCTTCGCCTCTGCTGCTGAACCGGATCTCATCGGACAGGGTTTGGTGCCTTTTGTATTTCAGCTTGTCTTTATTCTGATCGGCATTATCAATATGGCCATTCTGCTTACAAAAAAGTACAGCCGGAGAAAAGCAGGGCCTGCTTCCTGAAAATGATTGGGTTTTCCGTTCCCTGTGTCAGACACAATTCAAGTACAATCAATCCGATGAGCGGACACAAATAAGCCGGCAGCGCATCCGCTGCCGGCCTTTTTGTTCATCCGTTGATTTCATTGAAATACACCACCGTCTTCATCACTTACCATCTGATTTCATCATGAATGAAACAGCAAAAAAACCGTTATCAATTGGATAACGGTTTTCATCACAGTTCTGAACATATTGCCTTCACGCATCTCACCATCTACTTCTCTTTCGCTGTTGCCCGTCTCGCCTTCGCCCGCTTTTTCTTTTCCGCTTCCGTCATCGGCGCCGGATCGGTCAGTTCCGGAAGTGCACCGCCCGCGATTTCCCACAGATACAGGCTGGCGACACTGGCGTACGGCGAGTAGCGCCGCTTGTACTTGGCATACAGTTCAGGCGTGATTTTCCGGTGCCGGTACAGCATGCGGAGTCCGCGGACAATCGCAAGGTCGCCGTAACTCAGCACATCCGGCCGTTCCATTGAAAACAGCATGAGCATTTCGGCCGTCCATTTGCCGATGCCGTTCAGCTTCGAAAGTTCCTGGCACAATTCCTCATCCGACAGTTCGTACAAGGCATCGATATCCAGTTCACCGGAAACGATTTTTTCGGCGGTTCCTTTAATGTAACTCACTTTCCGGAACGACACGCCGATCGATTGGAGCTCTTCATCGGAATGAGCCAGTATGCTCACCGGCGTCACTTCGCCGACTTTTTCCACAAGCCGGTTCCAGATCGTCACATGCGCTTTCGAAGAAATCTGCTGGCCGATGATGCTGTTGACAAGTGACGCGAACAGATCCGGATCGACTCCCCGCCTTACAGGGCCGATCCGGTCGATCGCTTCGCCCAATGCCTTGTCTTTTGCTTTCAAATAATCAATTGCGGCTGGATCAATACGAAAATGCATACATCCTCTTCCTTTTCCTGTTTTCCGTCTTCTGTCCATTATAGGAACAAAAACGGGTACTGGCAAAAGTCAGCGTCTATATGCACCATTCATTCTTTTCGGCAGCATGCTCACTTCCGCCCTGTCTTTTACTGCTGCTTGACGTCGATTTCCCCGACTTGCGTAGCGATTTTCAATGTCGGGCCGCCTTCGCCAAGTTCCTGCATCACTTCCCGGCCGGATGCACGCTGCATTCCATTGACTTGTTCCGTACTGGCATCTCCGACATCCGTCCGCAAATCGATAGTGACATTGGCCGGCACTTCATTCACCTTGAATTCCACATCCCCGACATTGGAGTGGATGGCTATGTCCTCCACAATGGTATCGGCAGTGACCCGGATTTCACCGACTTCCGTTTCAATGTCAAGCGGGCCTGCTGCTTCGTTCACTTCAATATCCCCGACATTGGAAGCCAAGCGGATGCTGTCGAATTCCTTCTTCGGCAATTGGATCTCCAGGTTTACGTCTCCCGCAAATTTTGAGCCGAAGCTGAACAATGAGAAAATGGATGATACTTCGTTATCATGCGAGACCGTAACGTGTAACGTTCCGTCATCGTCTTCCACTCCGAATTTCAGGTCTCCCGCTTCATCCCGACTTAAATCTCCCTTGAGTTCCACATGGATCTCATCATCCGCACTTTCTTCGATCGTTATATCTCCGACATCCGTTGACGCATCAATTTCCGCGATGCTGTTTCCATTAAAGCTTTTCACTTCATTGACAGCAGCATTCGATTCACCGGAAAACAAATTCGTAATGCTCCACACAAGAGAACCCCCGACGACGACAACAACTGCGAGCAACAGGACAAAAATAATTTTTTTCATTTTTCCGTATCTCCTTTTATGGTGAAATTGAACGTCTGTGCCTGGTTTGTTTACAGTTTAAGCATATCCTTCATTTAATTTTTGTCGAACAGGCTTGGGATATATCTCTTTCTGCGTCTTTGGGTGGAGATGTAGCCAAACAATTGGCAGTTATTAAAAAGCCGGCTTCAAGATCGTTTGATCGAAGCCGGCTGTGAGTTCCCTATGTACATTCCATTCATTTTTGCGTTCGCTGAATTAATTTAAGTATAACATTCCTCTACGAAAGCACGGATGGTATTGCCGTTTTATCTCTTCGAAATTATCCCGCCACGGCATTTTATGCCCGTGTTTCAATTCGCACTGGAACGGAAATAGGGTAAAGACTAGATACTTCGACTTCAAGATATCTGACCCAGCTGGCCTGTGCTCACCGGATTCCGGTCAGTAAAAATGCCTTGGCCGCCGATGATTTCCCGAACCGCCAGCTGAAGAGAGGATGAACAACATGCGAATGACCGCCAGTGAATTTTACACTTCCGGCATTGACCGGATTTACGGAAACAGCGAAACGAACATATCAACAATCGTCTATGACTCCCGAAAAGCAGTAAAGGACAGTGCCTTTTTCTGCCTGACCGGTGAAAACCATGATGGGCACAGATTCATCGAAGAGGCAATCCAAAACGGGGCTTCTGTCATCATTGGTTCCGATATAAATACATTGAAACAATTTTACCTGACGAATCCCGCCTGTACGTTTTTGGCCAGTGCGGACCCGCGGCAAGTGATGGGTCGGCTGGCTGTTGTACAGAGCGGTTATGTCCATAAAAAACTGAAGACCATCGCTGTCACGGGCACAAATGGAAAAACAACCGTCACAGCGTTCGTGCGCTCGCTTCTGAATCAAGCCCGCATCTCAACCGGATCAATCGGAACGGCAGGAATATGGGACCATAAGCAGAAACTGGAGATTGAACAATCCACGAACACGACGCCCGAAGCACCCGATCTCCACGCCATTTTCCGGCAATTTGCCGACAGCGGGCTGGAAGCAGCCGCCTTGGAAGTGACATCGATCGGCATTGAACAGCAGCGGGTGGTAGGTACGGTTTTTGATATCGGCGTCCATACAAATCTGACACCCGAACATCTTGAGTTCCATAAGACCTTTACTCGTTACCGGAATGCGAAGCTGAAACTGTTTGATCAAGTGAAAAAAGCTGTCATCAATGCCGATGATGACGGCATGCGGGATGCGATCCTTGATCGGTTCGATGGACCTTACCTTACATACGGCATTCGAAAGCCGGCCGATGTTACAGCCTCCCACCTGAGACCGGGCAGCCGGGGCACCTCATTCCGGCTGAGCATCGGCACTGCAACTTATGACGTTTTCGTTCCGGTACATGGCAATTATAATGTTTCAAATGTGCTGGCTGCCGTCTGCGTCCTCCTGCATCTCGGACTCAGCAACCGGAAAATTGTCGGTGCCTTGACCGGGATTCAAGGGCCGGAAGGACGATTCGAAATTATCGATCACCCGGCCGGCTATAAAATCATCATGGACTACGCCCACACACCGGATGGCCTTGAAAAAGTACTGGACGCGGCACATCGCTTTGAGTACCGCCGGCTTATTTTGATGATCAGCGGCATTGGCCTGCGAAGCCCTGAAAAACGGCCGCAAATGGCGGCACTGGCGGAACAGCAGGCCGACGAAATTATCGTGACAGTCGATCATCCCGGCTTCTTTAGCCGGGAACAGATCCTCGATGATGTGTTCAGCGGATTTCGCCATCCGCGCGCCAGCAATCTCCACCGGGAACCTTACCGGAAAAACGCCATCCATAAAGCGATGGCACTTGCCGGACCGGGTGATCTCGTTCTGCTGACCGGACTCGGGTTCGGCGGTTACCAGGTGATCGGCGATGAACGCGTGTCCTACAATGAGCGTGAATCGATTGAAAGTTTTGCCGGCCACCCATAGAATATTCATTCAAAAAAGATGCTGCCAGCGCGTTTAACCTGCTGGCAGCATCTTTTTCAGTGTGACTGTTAAAATTCCTCGTGCGTAGCCGGATCCATATCATGCAGCCGGCCATCCGGGCGCGACAGATCCGCAATTGCGCTCATTTCCGTTTCGCTCAATGCAAAATCGAAAATGGCCAGATTTTCCCGCTGCCGCTGCGGGGAAGTGGACCGCGGAATCGAGATCGAACCGATCTGGTACTGCCAGCGCAGCACGACTTGCGCAATCGTCTTATTATGGTTTTTCGCAATCTTGTTAATGGTTTCATTGGATAAAATGTCCGCCGCTTTGGCAAGCGGGCTCCACGATTGCGTTTGGATGTTATGCTCCTCGTGCACTTTCCGCTGTGCTTCCTGATTGAAGAACGGATGCAGTTCCACCTGGTTCAGGCTCGGCGTCACTCCGGTCTCCTTTATAATGCGCTCCAGGTGCTCCGGCAGGAAGTTACTTACACCAATTGACCGGACAAGCCCCCATTTTTGTGCATCAATCAGCGCCTGCCACGCTTCCACGTAGAGATCCTGTCTTGGGATCGGCCAGTGGATCACGTAAAGGTCCAGGTAATCGAGCTTCGAACGGTACAGTGATTCCTGAATCGCAATGAGCGCTTTTTCGTATGTGTGGTAACGGCCCGGCAGCTTAGACGTAATCCAGAGTTCCTCGCGGGAGATGCCGCTGCGTTTGATCCCTTCCCCGACGGCTCCTTCATTTTCATAATTATAGGCTGTATCAATCAGCCGGTATCCGGCATTGATGCCGCTGCTCACCGCATTGGCCCCTGCACTGCCCCACAATCCGTATGTACCGAGTCCTGTAACCGGCAATGTCGTTCCGTCGTTCAGTGTCACTTCCGGTATTGTTTTCCCCATCCGTCTTCACTCCTCTCACTTCTGAATTTAAGATTACTCTTATACAGATGTAAATTCAAACAATTCTGCCAGCAGTATCCACAATGCGAGTTCCCGTTTGTTTTTCTGTGTTCCTGTTCCTGTGTGTTGTTTCTGTCCCTGTGTCAAACACAAGTATGTCTATTCCCGAATACGGATTGCTAAACAAAAGGTGTGCACAACAACTCGCAGAGTCATTAAGCACACCTTTTCTCTCATTCAATTGTTGTGAATAAACTGAATCGGTTTTAACACAGGGACAGATTCAACTCACGCTAGACAGCGTCGCCACCCTTATAGACAGCATATATATCACGGAATGCATTGATATCGTTTTCCGGGTCTGCATTGAGGACAACGAAATCGGCCGTTTTTCCTTTTTCAAGCGAGCCGGTATGATCTTGAACATCGAGCGTTTCAGCTGCATGGTATGTGGCTGACGTGATAATATCCCGGACTTTCATTCCGCCCGCCCGCATAAGTTCCAGTTCTTTTGCAAAGTCGCCATGCAGATTGAAAGGCGTGCCTGCGTCTGTGCCGGCAGCGATTTTCACACCGGCTTTGACAGCTTTCCGGAAGCTTTCTTTATGCACTTCATAGCAATAGACCGCTTTTTTCACGGCATGCGGCGGAATGGCACCGGACTTTGCGTTCTTGACGATGTAGTAAGGAGCAGCGAGTGTCGGGACGAGCACCGTATCGTATTTCAGCATGAGTTCAATGGTCTCATCATCGAGGAAGATGCCGTGTTCAATCGTCGTGATGCCGGCCCGCACAGCATTTTGAATACCCGCTGTCCCTTGCGCGTGGGAAGCGGTTGTTTTTCCGGCATGGCTTGCCTCTTCAATGGCGGCGCGCATTTCTTTTTCTGACAACTGCGGAGACCCCGGATCCACACCGGGCGTCATCACTCCGCCTGTCGCCATCAGTTTCAGCACATCAGCGCCGGCTTTCAACGTTGCCCTTGCCGCTTTTCGCACTTCGTCCTCGCCATCCGCTTCTGTTGCAAACGGATAACCGTGTCCGCCGGTCATCACGATCGGCTGCCCGGAACCGTAGACAGTGGGACCCGCCATGAGACCGGATGCTACAGCGTTGCGGAATTCAAGATCGATATGCCAGCGAGATCCAAGATTCCGGACACTTGTCACACCGGATTTCAATTGCTTTTGGCCATTGACGTAATGACGGTATGCAGCTGTTGCCTGTGAATCTTTTGCAATTTGCGCAAAAGGATCCGCGTCGCCGTCCATGCCGAGATGGACATGCATATCGAATAAGCCCGGCAGAACTGTTTTTCCGCTGCCGTCCACGGTTGCCTCCGCATCCATTTGGACCGCTTCATCACCTACCGCCAGAATTTGACCGTTTTCTATGATGATCGCTGATTGCTTCAATTTTTCTCCCCGCCCTGTATAGAGCGTGATATTTTCCCATTTAGTCGTCACTTCAATTCCTCCTTCAGTTTCATGCAGCGTTCACTGCCTTTACAAAAACCCAACGAAAATCCCGGCCAGAATGACAGAAACGATGGTAACGGTGATGAACCCGCCGACAAGCATCGGCGGCAGCATATAGCTTGTCAGCACTTCCCGTTCTTTTTCATCTTTTGTCAATGAATCGATGACTTCCACAGTAATGATGTAATCCGCCGGAAATCCGTAAAGCGCGGTGAGCGAAACAGCGAAAGCCATTTCTTTGCTGACTTTCAGGACTTTCCCGATTATAAACGAGAAGATGTACATGCCTGCGACACCGATGATGATGCAGGCAAAGAGCGGATAAAGAAGTTCAAGCATCATTTCAGGCGTCGCATTTTTCAACCCGTCAAAGACGAACAGCAACAGGCCTGCGATCGCAAATCCAAACCCATTCGCTTTCATCAGCGGGTGCCGTTCGAGGAACCCGATACTTCTGGCGATTATGCCGAATAGCAGGCACAATACAAATGGACTGATTTCGAACAATGGCGCCACCCAGACAGACGTCAAATAAGCCAGGTACCCCACCACAGCGAGCCGGAAAAACTTGAAAAAATCCGTGTTGTACTTTTCCGGCATCTTAGCGAACATTCTCGGTTCGTTGTTCTCTTCCGCCGGATCCGCCGGTCCATCCGAAGCCAGTTTCTGCTCGGGTAAATCGTCGTTGCGGTACTTCTGCAGCAGATTCCGGCCTTCCCGTTTCAGCATAATCGAAGTTAACGGATAGCCCGCAAATCCTTGGATAACGTAAATAACAACCGCAAAAACCGCCAGCGTCGGCAATCCTGCCGCAGTCGCTCCTTCCGACATGATCAATGCGGAAACGAGCCCGCCGACCAACGGCGGAATCGCGACCGCAATCGTCTGGAAATCAAACAGCAGCAGACCGATTGTAAATAAGGCAGCCACTATCCCAAGAATCCCTGATATAGCGATCAAAATCGTCCGCCATTGTCTTTTGAGTTCCTGCAATGATAATAACGTTCCCATATTTACAATCAGCAAGTAAATAAGCAGGACGGCCACAGCCGCAGGAATCCCCGCAATTGCGACGATATCCGGTGGGAAAAACGTCCAATAGCCCAGCAGGAAAAGTACCCCACTGACAAAAATGGAAGGAATCCACGCCTTCGTGCGCGCTGAAATTACTTCACCTATGTATAAAGCCAATAGTAAAATCGATATTGCCAACATCTGCGCCATCCACAGCACTCCAATCTCTTTTTTTCTCTCCCTGTGTCAGAAACAATTATGACTGCTTATTATTCTCTATAAACTTACAAAATCGGCAGTCAGTACCCGTTGCTATTCATGGCTTCTACTTTTTCGCATGCAATGGACATGAATTGTTTTTGACACAGGGACCTACACAACTAGCTTTTTCCTACCTTATCACAAAATAATCAGACTTAGTAGAAGGTTTTATGAATTCAACTTAACGCCTCTTTCTCTTCTCTCTAAAAAGCCTTCCATGGAAAAGTGGATTCCATGGAAGGCCTATCGTTTTGTCTATGGCAGTGTCAATCATTTATGTGGAGTTCAAGATGCCAACCTGGAACTCCACCGCTGATATCAGCTGACTGATCGCCGCGTCAGCTTCGGGGATCGGATAAAGCATAAACGCGTGATTCATCCGCGGGTATTCGAAATAGCGGAGATCTATTCCTTCTTCTGTCATCCGGTTCTTCAAATTTCTTGCGTCGGTCAGCAATAAATCGTGCGTGCCGGTGAACACTGTAATCGGGGCCAGTCCGTGAAGATTTCCGTTAATTGGACTGACAAATGGATTCCTGGGATCGTGCCGCGGTCCCGCCCACAACTCCCCGAGTTTCCTTCCCCCATACCGGGCAAGTATGGGATCCGTTTTTTCCAGCTCTTCTTGCCTCAGATCACTCATGGTCACATCAAGCCAAGGAGACAAAAGCACCAAATTGCCCGGCTGCGGCAGCCCTTCTTCTCTCAGCATCTGTGCCAGTGCGAGCGCGAACCCGCCGCCCGCAGAATCACCCATCAGCACGATTTTTTCCGTCGGCACTTCCTGCAGCAATTTCTTGTACTGAACAAGAACTTTCCGGAAACTTTCTTCGTAATGGTGATTAGGTACTGTCGGGTATATAGGAACTGTGACATTCCAGCCGGTTTGCCCCACCAGTTTATTGAAGAAACGCCAGCCAATTTTACTCGGGTGCAGCACATATCCGCCGCCATGCAAATAGAACACATGCCACTCACTGCTAAAAGCCGCCTGTCCGTCATGCGATCCCAGCAAATAAACCGGCATCTCTTCAGTTTCCGCCTTTCGGGTACTTGCTCGCATGTCCACTGAATCCGGAACAGTATAGGATTTATAGACCAGTGCCCGCTTCGCTTCAATGAACTGATGAAACGTATCGGGATCGCTCAGTATTTTCTTGATAGGGGATTTTCCAAGCGCGATTTCTGCAAGCTTACTTCGCAGACTTCGCTTTTCAATTTGATTCACATAAACGCAGTATCCTCCAATAGCAGCGAGTGAACCGGTCAGCAAGGCTACAGGTCGGCTCGTTATCAACTGTGCAATAATCACAACTCCTCCTTTCTATCTGAATTGGCAAGTCGTACTTCTATATAAATGAATTAAAGTAATAGCACGTTTAATTAATGGCACCCGAGGCTTCAATGTTCGGTCTTCCTATTCCCTGCCAGCCGGGAGATTAAGCCTGGATAAGTTCTCTCACTGTTGAAGCAGTGCGCTCCTCCCATCTTGCCGTCTCTATGGCAATCTATTCAGTCCATCATGTTGCATTTGAATTCGCTTTCAATAATGCTTTTATATTTAGTTATGACTTTTATTGAAATAACCAATTTCTTCTTGTCTTGCTTTATACTGGACATAATAACATCATTCAAAGGAGGTTCATCAGATAACATGCTAAAGAAAGTGTTGAACAAGCTGTTCACTGCAAATAGCACATCGGCCGTAGAGACACCGCCCAATCCGCCACAAACGAAAATGTATTTATATGAACCAAATCAGCAAGAATTAGAAGCCATCATCCAGTCTCCCTTCCCGGACGGAAAAGCCCCTGGCTATG
This sequence comes from Planococcus lenghuensis, assembly GCF_001999905.1. NCBI lineage: Bacteria > Bacillati > Bacillota > Bacilli > Caryophanales > Caryophanaceae > Planococcus > Planococcus lenghuensis. The sequence continues at coordinate 703,574 of NZ_CP019640.1, read as the reverse complement.
TTTACTTTGTCCAAGAGTACTTAAACGGGACATTTAAAATCGGTAAAACGAAAAATATTGAAAAACGGATGAATGTTTTTGGTGTAAAGCTTCCTTTTGAGAACCAATTAGTCTTTCTTATTAAATGCGCTGATCATCACCAAGCGGAAGCAGTGTTTCATAAACACTTTGCAGATAAGCGCCTGGAAGGTGAATGGTTCGCTTTGACGAAAGAAGATGTCACTTGGGTAAGGGAAGGGAAATATACACCGGAGATCGAGCAAACCATTTTCCCGCCACCACCGGTTCCTACTGATTCAAGCGATGAGAAACCATTGACCAAAAAACAACTTGAATATGCCCGGAAATTACTCGAAAAATTATCAGTTGATTACGAACTGACGAAGGATTATGCAGAACTGACCCAAAAAGATCTGAATCGCCTCAGCGGCTACTTTCGCTTCAAAAACAAAGGCGCATTGACCAATCTCGTGAAAGCCGGCGTACTGAAACCGAAATCCTGAAAACCAAAAAGGCGTTTCCGCTAACCGCACAGGTTACTGGAAACGCCTTACTATATAAATTGCAATGACTTCCATAGCCGTGTTCTATCGTAAAGGGAATCAGCGGAATCGCAACACTCGCTGATTCGCTTACAGCCTGCGAAGCGCCGGCGCATCCATGCCCTGATCGGCCGAAGAGATTAATAAATATTCCATGCTTTAATTCAACTTATATAATTTGCTGACTGTTTTCAGCTGAAGAGATCCAGCAGTCGCGTCCAGAAGGTTTTCTCTACTTTGACCGGCTCTGCCGCCACTTCAGTTTCTTCCAGCTCAATGCTTTCCGTCTGGATGATGAACTGGACGGAGCCGATATTGTCATTTTTAGCTGACACGAACGATTCCGCTTCGAAATCGGATTTGTCGTATTCGGCCATCATGCTGTCGACTTCCTGCTGCATCTGCCCCGGCAGATCGCTTGTCGCTTCCTGCAGTTCGCCGGTGCCTTCGTGGAGACGGGAAGCACCGGATTCCAGTTCGCCTGTGCCGGATTCCAGTTGGCCGATGCCAGCGTGCAAGTCCTTATAGGAACCTGCCAACTGATCGACACCACCTGTGTATTCCGAGAGGCCTGCGTGGAATTCACCGTAATTCGCCGTCAATTCACTGATGCCTTTCTGCAGCTGTGCGAATGGATCACCGGCACCGGGTTCTTCAAGTGATCCTGCCAGGCCATCTGCCATTTCTTCCAGGCTGTCAGCCATTTCCGTCAACGAGCCGGACACTTCATTTAATGTACCTTTCACCGCCTGGAACGCTTCGCTTACGGCTGCATACGTCTCTTTCGCCGCCTGTGCTGCTGCATACGTTTCAGTGAGCTGGTCAATGACCGTTTCATCCGCGCCGCTCGCATAAAGCGCCTGGATCTGTTCTTCTGTGATCTCGTAATCCGGAATGGCGGTCATCGCATTATCCAGCGCAGTATAGGCAGCCTGGTGGTTGTTGTTCAGCGTATCGAGGCCTGTTGCCGTATCGCGCAGACCCTCAGCAATTTCCCGCAGACCGCCGCTCAATTCCTGCAATTGACCGAGGTCCATGTCAGCCGGTTCTCCGCTGAGTGCATTGTTCATCGACTCGAGCGCGTCACCGATTTCATTGGACGCACCGAGCAGTTCGCCGGACGAAGCAGCCAGTGACGTCACACCATCCCGGTACTCGGCAGAACCGCTATGCAATTCCGCAACACCGTCATTGAGCGAGGCGATGCCGTCCTGCAAGCCACCGACACCGTTATGGACTTTCAGAATACCGTCCGTCAATTCCTGCATGTCGCCGGTCATGCCGCCGAGTTCCGGCGCATCGATCGGCAGCGTTGACGGCACCGCGGACAAGCTGATACCGCTAAATTCCAGGTCCGTGACATCCGCTTCGACAATCATTTCTTTTTCCTGTTCCGGCATGACCGTGAACGTCACTTGCCTGTCACGTCCAGCATTGGCAATCATGCCGGCCGGCGCTTCGATGTTGCGGTACAGCTCGGTATCAAGAGCGAGTGAGATCTGCAGCAAATAATTCTCGAAGAATACGGGATTCACCGCTTCGTTCGCTTCCGTTCCGATTACAATCTGGAGATGTCCATCGCGGCCCGCCAATTCGTCCGGTGTGATTTCCTCCCCGTCCAATTTATACGTGATCGCGATATCCCAGGGCAGCGGCTCCTCCAGGTTACCCTGATAATAAAACTTCCCTTCCGGCGCCGTGAACTCAACCTTCCCGCCTTCCTGCTGAATCGCGGACGTGTCGGTCAGGTTCCGGACGGTCGCATAGGGACCGTAATCCGTGATAAGCCCCGCTTCTTCGACTTCGAAAATATTCACAACATAACTTTCGATCAAATCACCGGTCGCAGTCAAATTCGCGTAGACGACTTCATCTTTAGAAGAAAATTCCCCGGTATCCGTCTCTGCAGATACTTGCAGACCCGGTACCGCGATGACTGCCGCCGCCATTGCCGGCAGTACTTTTTTCATGTTCCCCATCTCAGTTCTCCTTCTTCTTATAGAAGTTTGCTTTCCACGTCGTTTTTTCCACCACTTTATCGAACACAATGAACAACGCAGGCAAGAGCAGCACAACCATCACGAACGCAAGCAATGCCCCCCGGCCGAGCAGCAGGCCGATGGATGACACGATCGGATTCGTCGACGTGATCCATAAAATGAACCCGACACTCGATAGGATGGCCGCCGAGATACCGATCGAGAAAATCTTTTCATCGAGCGTGCGTTTCATGGCCGCAAGCGCCGGCATTTCCTGCCGGTATTCTTTGTACGTGTCAGTTAACAGAATGGCATAATCGACCGTCGCCGCAAGTTGGATGATGCTGACGAGCAAATAGCCGACATAGACAAGTGATGCATCCGTGAAATACGGCACTGACAGGTTGATCCATACCGAGGTCTGAATCGTCAGCAATAAAATCAGCGGGATCGTGATCGAACGGAACGTGATGAGCAGGACGAATGAGATCGTCACAAGCGTCAGCATATTCACAAATGTATTATCGTCCTGCACGGTATTTCTAATATCGTATAGCGTGACGCTTTCCCCGAGCAAGTACGCGTCATTGCCGTAGAAGTCGCCCGCCAATTCGTGGACTTCTTCGATAAGGCCGAACGCTTCCTCGCCTTCGGTCTCCGTATTCGTCTGGAGGATCAGCCGGCTGTAATTATCGGAATAGAACTGCTCCGTCACGTCTTCACCGACAGCTTCCGGCGGAATGGCGGCCCCGACCGTGCTGACATACGACACGACGTCCGACACTGCCGGCAACGTGCTAAGTTCCTGCACAAGCGCTTCTTCACTTGCCACATCGCCCCGCGGCACGAGCACGACAAGCGGTGTGCTTTTGCCGAAATGCTCCCGGATTTCGGCAATGTCGCTGCCGGCCCGCGTGTTTTCCGGCTGGTCGCCGATGCCGTAAATGAAGGAAGTCTGGCTTTGGGCGAGAAACGCCGGAACGACGATCAGCGCGACCAGAATCAGCACGGGCACCCGCAATTTCGTGAGTACGCGGCCTTTATTCGGAATCGTCGGCAAGAGCGGCCGGTGCTGCGTCTTGTCGATCCATTTATACACGAGCAATGTCAGCGCCGGCAGGAATACCATGACGCTGACGAAGCTCAGGAAAATCCCTTTGACGAGCGTAATGCCAAGATCCGCCCCGATTTCAAAATCCATGAACGACAGCGCGATAAATCCGAAGAAAGTCGTCGAGGCGCTTGCCGTAATCGCCGGGAATGATTTATTCATTGCCAGCTGCATCGCTTCCTCGGGATCGACCGTTTTCTTCCGGTAATCCGAAAAGCTGTGCAGCAGGAAGATCGCATAATCGAGCGATACCGCGAGCTGCAGAATCGGCGCGACGGATTGCGTCACGAACGATACTTCTCCGAAAAAGATGTTCGTGCCCATATTGATGAGGACCGATACGCCGATCGCTGTCAGAAACAGCGCCGGTTCAATCCAGGATGTTGTCGACAGAACGAGGATCAGGATGATGATCGGCACAAGGAGCGCCGCGGCATACATCGATTCCGTACCCGCCATTTTCTGCTGGGTGGCCGTATCGAGCGCTTCCCCGGCAAGGGCATTGTCTTCACCGATCAATTCATACAGCCTATCGGTGACCACCACTTCCTCCCCTTCCTGGATACTGAACGTGAATAATGCGAGGCCGTCCTTGTAGTAATTGTCGACCGTGTCCGCGTTCGCCATCTCGAGCGGCTCGCTTAAATCCACTGCGTCATCAAGCCACGTGACATCTGACACGCCATCGACTGCGGCCAGTTGTTCCTTGAACGCGAGCGCTTCCTGGATCGTCAACTCGTTCATCATGATCCGGTTCGTCGGCACGCTGCCGCCGAATTCCCGTTGCATGATTGCAAGCGCTTCTGTCGACTGTGCTTCTTCAGGCAAATAATCCTTCATATCATAATTCACTGGTACCATTGTAAAAGCAATGGCTCCAAGAATGGTCAGGATGGAGAATAACAACACAAGAAACTTTTTATATCGGGTAATCCATGATGTAATAATGATGGGTACTCACCTCAACCGGCTTTATTTATTTTCCACCTGCTTATTATATGGACACCGTGTTGGATAAGCAACAAACAGTTCCCCACCGTTTGTAAGTTCACCGACACTTTGGAGGAATCTGTCGGATAACGCCAAAAAAGAAAGGAAGGCTGTCATGGAAAGTTCAAAAATGGACCGGCGCAAAAAATACACGCGCATGCGGCTGAGAGACAGCCTGATCGAGCTGCTTAAAGATAAGGAAATTACCGCGATCACGATCAAGGAATTATGCGAACAAGCGGACATCAACCGCTCCACATTCTATGCCCATTACCGGGATCAACTGGACTTGCTGGAAACGATCGAAGAAGAAATCATCGAGGATATGGCGGCTTATATGGCGCAATACGAAGAACGGCAGGAAGACGACCAGCAGATGATCGAGAAGCTGATGGCTTATTTCGCTTCCAAGAAAGAGGTATGCCGCATCCTGCTCAATGACAAGAAAGATACCGGTTTTCAAAAGAAAGTGATGACATTCGCCCACCAGACATTCATGAAGAACTGGACGCCGGGCAGTGAACTGGACGAGGACCTGTATGAGTATGTCAGCACGTTCATCATCAGCGGCAGCATCCACGTCATTAAGCGCTGGCTCAATAACGATATGGATAAATCCCCGAAAGAAATGGCGGAAATCATCAACCGGCTGGTGAAGGAAGGGCTTGGTGAGAGTTAATAAAGCAAATCCTTTTTGCGGATGAAAAAGCAGAAAGTGCCTTCTTCGGTTGGAAGACGAATGGAACTACACACAAAATAACCACCCTCAATTTAAGTTCATTGAGGGCGGTTATAGGTGAATTGCATGTCATGTTGCGGTTTCCCGGAAGTCGGTCAGTAATCTCTGTCCCGATCCGCATCTGTATCTTTTGTATGGCGTTTGCTGTCAGCCAAGTCTTCAAACGCTTCATCTTCCGCCGGCGTATCATCTCTTCCGGTACCTGGCTCGTGCTGGAACGGTTTGTAGAAATCATCCCGCTTATCCTTGGAGTTCGGGTTTTCCCGATCATCGTCATCGTTAGCATCTACAAATAAGCCGTGTGTTGCATCCATCAGTTTATCGATTGACGTATCTTTATAAGGCGAATCCGGATTTGGTCGGTTTCCTACCGGTTCTCTTGGTTCCTTCGGCGCCATTCTGAATCCCTCCTATTTATGATCAATAATCCATTTATATAACTATACCCGCATATCCCAGCTGTCAATCAACACCCAATATCTCCCTGTCTGCCGACAGCTCTTGAAAAACTATACTTTAATCTAAAAAAACAGCCCTTCACTCTGCTTGAAGGAGTGACGGGCCGTTTGGCTTCGGACAAGGCAATTGACCGTTGGACATGCGCAAGTTGCCGGCTCAGCTGTTGATCGATTGCTGATTGCGGTCATCTTTTGCTGTTTTGAAATTGCCCGAACCGACTCGTTTTTTGATCTCTTCATCTGACATTTCCATATCCAGGTCATGGGTCGGAATTTCCGTTGCCCCATCGGCCAGTTCCAATTTCTCCTGCTCTGCTGACTTCTGACTGATGATCCGTCCATACTCTTCCCGGATTTCCCGGTTATCATATGTCTCTTCAGCCCATTTGTCTTTTTTCATTGGAATCACCTCTACGCTTATAATTCCCGGTTTTTTATCTGAAGAAACAAGAAATTCGGCCTGTCCCGGGCAAATCGCGTCACACAGGGATTGGAACAACGGCCGGCAGCTTCTATGGCTGCAGCTTGTCCGTCAGCCGGATGTATTCCGCCACCGCTTCCTGAACCGGCCGCAATGCTTTGTCCCAAAACGCCGGCTGGGTCAAATCTTCTCCCAGGTATTCCATCGCCAATTGTTCCATCGTCATGCGGCCGGAATGACGCAGCAGCTCGTCATAGCGATCGACGAAGGCCGTCCCTTTTTCTTTCGCTAACGAATAAATGCCATTCGAGAACAGATACCCGATCGTGTACGGAATATTATAGAAAGGTGTCTTCGTATCATAAAAATGGGAGGTATACATCCAGATATGGTCGTTCAAGTCCTCGACGATCCCTTCGTACAAGGTATTCTCTTCCGCCTTTAGCAGCTGCCTAATTTCCTCGACCGATACCAGACCCGCTTTTCGCTTTTCATACAACTTTTGCTCGAAGCGGAACACATTCGGAAGCATTCCGGCATACTGAATCGCATTGGAAATTTTCATTTCAAGAAGAGCCAGCTTTTCCCGGTCGCTTTCCACTCCGTCGATTGCAGCGTCGAGCACAAGGTTCTCCAGGAATGTGGAAGCCGTTTCCGCGACACTTGTCCCCTTCGCACGGGCGAAGGCAGGTTCTTCATGAAGGATGAAATTATGATACGCATGTCCGAGCTCATGCGCGATCACGATGACATCCTGGTATGTATCCCGGTAAGTCAGGAAAATCCGGCTTTCCTTTGAAAGCGGAAGAGATGCGCAAAATCCGCCTTCCCCTTTACCTTTGCGATTTTCCGCTTCAATCCAGCGGGCAGTGAACGCATAATCTGCAAACTCGCCCAGTTTGGGGCTGAAGCGGTGAAACTGATTTGTAATGATCCGCACGGCTTCTTCATAAGGAACCGTTTCTTCCGTCTTGAAACTTGGTGCGGCGAGGTCATACCACGCCAGCCGATCAAGCCCGTCCACTTCCGCTTTCCGTTTCAGATACGTCCGGATGCAGTCGCTGTTCCGTTGAATCGCCGCCAACATCGCCTGCAGGGACTCCTCTTGGATGCGGTTTTGTTCCAGCAGCTCTTTCAGGAGATTATCCCAGCCCCGCTGCCGGTACACATCGAGCCGGAAACCGGCAATCCGGTTCAATACGGATGCATACAAATCCGATCGCGATGCGCACACTTCCCGCATAATCGCAGCCGTCTGCTGCCGCACGCTTCGATCATTTGCGAACATCGCCTGCATATACGCCTGGCCGACCGAAACTGCTTCTGTTTCGCCGTCTTGTGGCAGCGGGAATTTCAGCTGGGTCAGCAATTGTCCGTGCAACTGCTCCCAGCCATCAAAGCCGTTTACAGCTAACGCGCTGATCACTTTTTCCTGCTCAAGCGGCAGCCGCTCCTGCACCCGTTCACGGCATTCGGACAAATAGAACGACAGCGGCGCCACATCATCCCGGCCTGTAAATTCAAGCCACGCCGCTTCCGGAATAGCTGCCAGCACCTGATCCAATTCCGCTTGCAGCGTGTTCAGTTCCGAGCGGATGATCCCGCTCTCGTCCATCAGATTCACAGCTTCCCGGTCTTCCACGTTATCCGAATACGCACAAATGAGAAAATCATCGACTTCTTCCCAGCCGGCTTGCACAAATTGCACACCTGTCAAAATATCGGCAAGTTGGTCCTGATCTTCTCCTACGCTTTTGAGCGCTTCCTGAAGTATCGGGATTTTCGTCCGCAATTCTTTCATCAGCTTTTTCAGTCTCTCTGAGCGGCTTCCTCCGTCGTACAGTGAATCCAGTTCCCAGTTTTGGTAAATAGTCTGTTCCATCATGCAGGCTCCCTTCCTCTATAACCGGTCAAAAATGCGGAATTTCCACTCATCGGTGAGAGAATCAACAGCATCTTCCACTATATATTCGATAACCGAATACCGCCTTCCTTCCCTATTTCGCCGGCTCCCGCAAAATCTTCTCCATCGCTTTCCCTTTGGCCAGCTCGTCGATCAGCTTATCCAAGTAACGAATTTCCTGCATCACCGGTTCTTCGATATCTTCCACTCGCACGCCGTAAATGACGCCTTTGATCTCTTTCCTTGAGCAATAAAAAAAGCGCCCATTTCCAAAAAAGGAAACGGACGCATCAATCTATTATTTTTGGCCGCGTGACGGCTTCGGCGGCTGGCATTCATCGCATTTACGCTGGTTGTTTTTATTGAACTTCGTAAAGGTTCTTTCAAAATTATTGCCGCATGAGCATTTGAACAGCAGCTTCTGGGAAAACCCATGATATTCGGTCGACAGCAGCTTGCTGTCTGAATTGTTATCTACAAACGTTCTGATTTTTTCAATTGTCCATCTTTTATTCATCTGATTACACCTCTATGGTTTATTGACAGGGGCTTTTGGAGCTTACGCTTTATCAGCATATCTTAAGTTATTCATTATAGCATGAGATGGCACATATAGCAGGTGGACACGATCAGACTTCGAGCTTGTCTTGTTGTTGTCCTATCCCTGTGTCACACCGAATTATGACTATTCCTTTACAAGCAAAATAATACAGAAGGCACCACTATGTGTTTCGTGAGTACAGGGAGTGTCTTTTTCCTTATACAATTGTAGTGAATAGTTTCTGTCACAGGGACATAAACAAATCACGTTTCCAGCTTCTTTTCCTCCATCTCTTCCCGCCATTTCACCACTTCATGCTCTTCAATCTGCTTCTCAAGTACCTCATCCCAGTGACTGGTCATCGTGTTCCAGACGCGGGCGAAGAATAGATCCTGCTTTTGGTCGTATAGCTGAAATTCGATGCATGGGATGAATTCTGCCTCGAGTTCTTCATGGTCCGTAACTTCCGTGACAAGGATTTGAAAACCTTCTTCTTCGGAATTAAAGCCTTCATTGGAAAGAAGCTCAACTACCTGTGCCCGATCGATATTTTCTTCCGCCACATAACGGTAAGGCGGAAGCTTGCCGCCGCCTTCCGGAATCCTGTTATCTTCCGATAGAAAGTACATATCATGCACGGTGCTATAGAGAATCAGCGTCTGTTCCGCTTCCATGTCCTCTTCAAAGATCCCTTTTTCCAGATAATCAATGCCTTTAGCCGTCAGCTTGTAGCCCTTCTTTTCAAGGTGGATCAACCCCGTGCGCTGCATCTTGTCGATTAAGTCACGAATAAACAGCTCTTCCACGAGCAGCATGTCAGCGAGCGTCGCTGCCCGGTGGATATCCGTTTCCTGAAATGCGAAGAGCAGCATTTTCATTAGCACGTCCATCTTGAAGCGCTTCACCCGACCGAATGATACCTCGTATGAACTGATCGGCAAGTGCCAACGGGCTTCGTGGATGATCGAGACGTCTCCGTTACCCCCTACTGTTAAACGCAGCTCCTTTATCAATTGTTCCACGCACTCACCCCTTGCTACCCCGCAATTGCTTCAAGCCATTTTTCCGTTTCACGACATCCAATACATGCCGGTACATGTTCTTTGTTTCCTCTTTCTTCGCGCGCTGTGTAAACATGTCCGAGCTGCCGACGAGCACCAACAATTGCTTGGCGCGCGACAAGGCGACGTTCAGCCGGCGGTAGTCTTTTGCAAAGCCGATGTCGCCGTGCTGATTATGATTATTGCGCACCATGCTGAGCAGAATAATTTCCATTTCGCTCCCCTGGAACCGGTCGACGGTTCCGGTCCGGATCGTCAAATGCGGCAAGCGCAATTCCTGGTCGATCATCCGCTGCAGCCGTTTCACTTGTTCGCCGTAAAACGAAATGACGCCGACGCTTTTCAATTCATCCGCCTCCATTCTTCCGGCCTGTTTCGCTTCAGCTACGGCTTCATTCATTTCAATTAATAATGCACTGATTTCATTGAGTTCCGCGGAGTTATAGAGGCTCTTCCCACCGCTCATCCGCTCTTCAAAATACGCCGGTTCATTCGGCAAATCAAGCCACATGAGATGGTTGCTACGCTTCACGGAACGGGATTCCAGCAAGTGATCGCGCTCCCGGTCGGAATCTTCAAGCCCGCATTGTAATTGCTTGTTCTCCCCTTTGTAGAACGGCGAAATCGTTTCCATGATGTCCGCATGCATCCGGTATTGGATCGCGAGCATCGTCTTGTTCGCTTCCGGCAAGTTTTTGTACAGGCGCTCAAACAGCGACTCTTCCAGCAGCTTCTCCAGTTCCCGCTTTTCTTCGAAGCCGCTGTTGTCTTTGATCATTTCCTCAAGCGTCTCTTCCAATGTGTCATTCCCAAGAAGCGGCGGCAATTGATGGTGATCCCCAACGAGAATGATTTTCTTGCCTTTCAGCATCGGCAGCAGCAGTTCCGGCGGCGTCGCTTTGGACACTTCATCGATGATCACCACATCGAACACCGGGTAATTGTCGATGAAATCCTTGCGGGCGGACGCGACGCAGGTTGTCCCAATCACGTTGGCGTGCTTGATGTATAATTTGCGGATTTCGTCCAAGTCATGGTCATTTGCTTCATTCAATAAACCCAGCCATTTTTTCTGGATTGACTGAAGCAACAGCAGATTTTTCTGTTCCTGCCTCAGGGATTCGTTCCGGAAAGAGAGACTGGCGATTTGTTTCGCCGTTTCTTCGTATTCAGCTTCAGGGTCAGCAGAAAGGATTTCTTTTAAGCCGTCCAGTTCTTGTTCTTTATCCGCCATTCGTTCCTGCAATCGAGCCAGTTCCGCTTGGACTTCAGTCCTTGTTGCTTCGTTGCGCTCTAAAGCAGTGACTTGTTGCTTGTTATCCTTTTGAAGTTCTTCCAGTCGTTCCGCTGTCTGTTCATGAGAAAATTTCTCTTTTTGAAGTTCCGTGCGGGCGGTTTTCTGTTCATCGATGGCTGCTTCAATATCAGCCGGGATTTCGATGTCCACGGACAATTGGTTAAGCTGTTCTTCAAGCGCCGTCAGTTCCGAGCGCTTCTTGTCCAGCGCCGTTTGCCATTTCTGGTCCAACATGAGATCCTGCTGTTGCTGCTTCAGCGTTTCCGCGTTCAGCATCTTTTTCAACTGCCCGAATGCGCGCTTCGAATCTTCTATATATACTTCAGGTGATTTCAGCTTTGCGCCTCTTTGCCATAAATGGTGCTGTCTTTTGTATAAGCCAGCCAATGCTTTACCCAAAACGGCTGGCTCGAGTTGCTTGTTCGTTTTCAGAAACGTTCGCAGCTTTTCAAGAAATTGTTCAATCTCCTTTGAAGGGAACGTTTCTCCTGTATTCACCGCCTGTGCTTTCAACTGATCAAGGGCGACACCGGCAGGCGCGAGCAGTTTCTCCACATACGAAATGGCTGCAGTGATGCTTTCATTGTGCTGCGCGAGCTTCTGTCGCTCGCTCATCTCTTCGCGGATCATTTCCAGTTTGTTCATCTCGTAATCGATTGCCGGTGTTTCCTTGATGTTATGATCGGCCATCAGCCGCATCAGGCTATCGACTTTCTTGGTGTTATCGATTTCATCGATTAGCGCGTTCTGGTGCTCTAGACGGACGGACACTTGTCCCCGTTTATCTTCAATCTCTGCGAGTTCCTGTTTACCGGCGGCCAGTTGGTCTTCAAGCTTGCGGGCCAACAATGCGCGTTCGAGCTGCCGGATCTTATCCGAAATCCGCTTGTCCTCGTTCTCAAACCACGCAAGGCTTTTGCTTTCAAGCAAAATTTCCTGCTTGCGGATCAATTCCAGAAGCGTCTGCCGTTTCTGCGTCAATTCCCGCTGTTCCTGCAATGCCTGTTCTTTCGCTGACTCAAGGGAGATGACTTCGTTCTGTTCTTCTTTTAATACTGCTTGAATATTCCGGTGCGTGTTTTGCGCTGTCTTTTTTTCTTCGACGGCTTTCGCTAAGCGCTCAAATACCGGCTGCAGCTCCTGATAGCGTTGCTCAATTGCCGCCAATTCCTGTTCCAGCTCGATTCCGCGTTTTTCGCGCGCCTCGTACTGCGCCGATATTTCTTTAAGCGTATGGTCTTTCCAATACTGGCCGACGTTTTCTTCGATGAACTTCTTGCCGTCTTCTTCGATGCTCTCCGTCCGGCCGACCCGGAGAATGCGGATGTCTTTATTGGCCAGCAGACGGCCGAGCGCGTTATCAACCGCCAGATTCGATTGCGACGCGACAAGCGTCTTCAGCCCTTTTTTCGCATTTTGCAGGCAGATCTCCGAAATGACGGTCGTCTTCCCCGTCCCCGGCGGTCCTTGGATGACGTATAAATCTTCAGCCGCCACCGCCCCCGTCACCGCCCGCTGCTGGAATTCGTTCAGCCGGTTATGGAATGTCAGCGGCTGGATCTCCTTGAGCGGGGCAACCGGCGGCTGTTCTTCGAATAATAGCCGGTCGAGATTCGGATTCACGGCAAGGCCTTTTTCCAGGTTCGTGAACCCTTGCCGCAGCCTTCTGATCTGGCTTAATGCCGCAAAATTGCTGAACACCACTTCCCGCTTTGAAAGCACATGCCCTTTTTCCCGCAGCTGTTTGATGACGTATGGCTGCAATTCGATTTCGACCGTCCGGTTCGCCGCTTTGATGACCGTGCCGACATCCCCGTCAATTCCGGCAAGCCGCACACTTAACCCTTTCAGCGTTTTCCATTCCTTGTCTTTCAACTGGCAGCCAGTCAATGTGATGCGACTGAAATCATGGCTGAACGCCAGTTTCGCGTATGGCGTCTTCATATCCGGAATATCCATGCCGCGCTCCTGGATCTTCAAATAGCCTTCCCAGCTGGAAATCCGTTTTTTCACGTACTCCGAACTTTCCTTCGCCGGCGTCATCCGGTTGATCAAATTGAGGAGCGCCACTGAAACCGGGTCGCGGGAACTGTCGAAAGCGATCGACTCCTCGCGCTGCCAATTCGTCCCGAGTGCTTGGTTGGCTTTCCGCATCGTCACATTCGTCACCAGCAGCCGGTGGTTCGCGACCACGCAGTGAAGGACCATCGCCCCTTCCGGCTCACGTTCCGACATGCGGGCCATCTCGGGTCCGCCAATAATGAATGCGGCCGAAAGAGAGCCATCCGCACTTGCCGGATAGCGTTCGATGAATACCTGAAATGGCCGGTCCGCCATAAAAAAGGAGCGTTCGCTGATGCCGAACCCTCTCATCTTCTCTGAAGCGGTCTTTGTCATTCGTAAGGAAGCTTTATATGCAGCTGTTTTTGCCAGTACCATGTAATCACCTGTTCTTAAAACTGATCGATCTATCAATGAATCATTTCTAAAAAGTCTACACTTCATCATATCATCTATCCGGAAATTTCTCTTTCGAACTTGTGAATTTTATGGCGGACGGATAATTGAAGTCCAGCCTGGTCCCGCCTTGCCTTCGTTGCTTGTTCATCACCTTCCAAATCGTTTTAATAGAGATTGTCAGCTCTTTCTCCCATGACTTTTGAATGAACTTGAAATGTAATTGAAAATTCTGTTTTGTTATTGTCATATTCGGAAATACTAAGTAACAGCACGACAAAACAAAAGAGGAGTGGAAAAGATGAGCACACGTAAGAAATTTACAACAGCAGCTCTTGCCACGGGTCTTATCCTCGGAGGTGGCTTATCAGCATCTGCAGCAGAAGTCGTGACGGTGGAAGCAGGCGATACCTTTTGGGGAATTGCAGAGGAATACGGAGTCGGTGTCGATCAGTTGATGGAGGACAACGCGCAGTATGACGAGTATGGCCTGCCAGTCGGTGCGGAGCTCACGGTAAATAACGACGATGACATCCATTTCGTACAGCCGGGGGATACACTTTCCCAAATCGGGGAAGATTATGGTGTGACGACGGATGATTTGTATGAATACAACCCGGGTGTCGATGAATACGGACTGATGCCAGGTGACGGAATTGTCTACGGACCTGGGGAAGACGGCGCATTTGAAGATGAAGTGGCCGATGACGATGAAGTAGCCCAAACAGCAGAAGATGAAGTCGATGAAGACGACGGCCTGATTGATGAAGATGACGATGGCGCAGTCGATTAATCCGCGCCACTCCAAGAGAGTCCAGCGAATTTAGCGAAACAGCAAAATCAGCATAGAGAACCTCTTAACCCCTCTGCAGGATTTTTGCAGAGGGGTTTTGTTGTAAGATAAAGAAATAAAACCCGGTTAAAAACCGACCTTTTCATTCACTCCGGAAAATATCAAACAGGAAAACGAGAAAGGAGGAGCAGCAGAAACCGCTCCCCCTCCGTGTGTAAATGCCTGATAGAATTCGATTCGATTCTTTAGGACAAGGCATTTTTCATTCTCGGCAAGTTTGCGACTGTACCGCCATCTACACGTAAATCGATGCCCGTAATATACGAAGCGGCATCACTCAGCAGGAATCCCAACGCCGAAGCAATTTCCGAAGGTTCGCCTTCCCGACGGAGGGGCGTGTGATCCAGCATCACTGCCATTTGCTTTTGCTGTGCCGCTTATTGATCGTTCCCGGCGAAAGCGAGTTGAGACGGGCGCCTTTTTCCCCCCAAGCCCACGCCTGGTCTTCAACATTCAACAAAACCCCCAGTTTCGATAAACTATAGGCGGCTCCCGGATTGCCCTGGGTGAATTGTTCCATCGTTTCAGCGACGTTTTTAGCCAGTGGCTACTTCAGTACGTCGATGAACGGGCCGACGCGCGGCGCCATATAGGCACTCATAGAGGCAATCATCACTGCCGAGGTTCCTTTCGTCGCAAGCGGCAGGAAGGCTTCCAGTATAAGTCTGGTGCCGACCAGGTTCACTTCCGTGATGCGTTTCGGTTCTGCCATCGTCGGCGATAAACCGGCTGTTTGCACTAACCCTTTTAACGTACCGAGTTCCGCAGCTTTTCGCGCGAGCGCCGCAACCTCTTCTTTCGATGTAATGTCGACCGTCTGGAGATGGACATCAGTGATTCCTTTTCCCGCCAGCTCTTCTCTTGTCCAGATCAAGCGCTCTTGGGAAATGTCTGCCAGTAAAAGTGTCCCTTTTTTTCCTGCCAGTTCAGCGGTCGCTTTTCCCATGCCGCCCGATCCCCCTGTAATTACATAAACTTCATTTGTCATATGTTATTCCTCCCTCGGTTTACTATAATTAATTGTAAGCGGAGTCATTGATGGAACCGAATATGGTTATTCAACCCCGCTGATTACCGGCGTTGAAAAAGCAGCTGTAATTGTCAGGTGGATGACAATCCAAACCGGACTGTTTGTTCCAGGCATTTGCCGCTTTTCCTTGCGTAATTTTTGACGGGTTTCTTCCCGGAAGCGTAAAGTTATAGCAATGAAGTGAAGGAGGAGAGCAAGATGAATGATATGCCATTGATCGTCACAACCGAATGGCTGGCCGCCCGATTGGATGAGCCCAAGCTGAGAATCGTGGATGCGACGGTATTCATGAAATTTCCGGAAGGCGGCGGACCTCCGGATATAAAGTCCGGCAGATCTTCTTATGAAGAAGGTCATATCCCGGGAGCCGTATATGCGGATCTGGCCGGAGAATTATCCGATACAGACGCCGATTTGCCATTCACGGTACCTTCCCGTGAAGCATTCATTGAAAAATTGACAAGACTCGGAATCGGCGATGACACGTACACCGTGATTTACGATCAGAACGCGCTGGTCGGCGAATCAATCGCGGCTTCCTACTGGGCCTCCCGTCTCGCTTGGCAGATGCGGTATGAGGGATTCGACCGGGTCGCCATTCTCGAAGGAGGCCTGCAGAAATGGCTGGCGGAAGGCCGGGAATTATCAACGGATGAACCCGCCTACCCTCCAGCCGCTTTCACAGGACAGCGGCGGCCTGAAATGCTGGCAACGAAAGACGATGTCAAGAAAGCGATGGCCGATGAACAGACGGTTCTCATCAACAGCCTGTCGCCGGAAGAATTCCATGGCCATCTTTCCGATGACCCGCGCAGCGGCCACATTCCGGGCAGCCTGAATATCTTTTTCGGCATCCATGCCGATGAACAAACAAAAGAATTGTATGAGGATGCCCGGTTGCGCGCCGCGTTTGAACAAACCGGTGCACTGGATCCGGATAAAAAAGTCATCACCTATTGCGGCGGCGGCATCGCGGCGACATGGAACGCCTTGCTGCTGAATAAACTCGGACAGCATAACGTCGCCGTGTATGACGGCTCCATGAATGAATGGGCAAGCGATCCTTCCTGCCCGATTGTGAAAAGTGACAACCGGTAGCACGGCGCCACCGCTCAGGACTTGATTCAAATCATAAACAGCTGGAAAAGAAAAAATCTCCCGGACACTTTTGTCCGGGAGATTTCATGTCCAGCAATTCCTGTATGAATTCCGCGCTACCGTTCTTGCCGCGCAAAATAATGCTCGGTTGCATACTTGAACGATTTCATCAAAAAGTCTCTTGCCGTCTTGCTGATGTCCGCTTTCGGATTGATAATGTCAAACCCATGGTAAGCGCCTTTGCAGATCTTAAAATCGACCGGCACGCCGGCTCTTCTCAAATTCTCCACGTATTGAATCGTTTCATCCCGGAATGGTTCGATATCGCCGACAAACGTCACGGCCGGCGGTAAATTCCGGTAATCCGTCGCCCTGCCGGCTGCTGCGTAAGGAGGCACATTTTCGCCGAATAATTCACCGAGGTACAATTTCCAGGCCCAGCGGTTCGTGTCCGAATTCCATATGTAGGCGTTATTCTCTCTGGCGGATTCCGTCACCCTCCGGTCGTCGATCATCGGATAAAGCGGCATCTGAAACGCAATATTCACTTCCCCTGTGTCCCGGGCAATTAAAGCAAGCGCCGCCGTCAAGCCGCCTCCCGCGCTCTCACCACCGATTATGAGCTGATCATCCCGGATATCCAACTCTTCCGCATGGTTTTTCATCCACACAAGAACCTCATAGCAATCTTCAATCGCCGCCGGGTAAGGGGCATCGATCGACAGGCGATAATCCGGCGCGATGATTACACAATCGCGCGTGTCGATCAATTGTTTGTACATATCCCCACTTATCTCCGGCGTGCCTTGCGCATAGCCGCCGCCATGGATCCACAATACACCGGGCACCGCTTTCAACTGATGGAGCGGTTTATAAATCCGTACCCGGATGGCGGAACCGTCGCCGCGGCTCACCCATGCTTCACTGCACGCCAGCCCTTCCACGTCTTTTCCCCGGAACCGCTTCTCCACTTGCTTTTTGGAATTGCGCATCGACTCGATGAACTTTTCTTCGCTTGATTTTCTTACTAACCGGTCAAACAGCATTCCTTTGAACCGCAATTGCTTATCGACCATTTTACGCGAAACCTTCAAACTGACGATCTCCCTTTAGCTCTATGTTTTATTCGCTGCCAATCAACTGTCTTTATCATTATACAAAAAGCACTGCCCATAATTGAAATGTGGGCAGTGCTTTTTCATCCCGACAGCGGGAGTAACAGCGTATATGGAAATTTACTGAGCCGTCATCCCGCCGTCGATCACAAATTCCGCACCTGTCGAATAGCTGGCTTCATCCGATGCCAAAAACAGCACCATATTGGACACTTCCTCTGGCTGGGCTACCCGCTTAAGCGGGATGTGTTTCGAGAATTCTTCCACGGCCGCTTTTGTGTCTTCCTGGATGACCATTGGCGTTGCGATGACGCCCGGGTGCACGGAATTCACCCGGATTCCGTAATGGGCACACTCCATTGCTGCCGCTTTGGTCATGCCGCGAACCGCAAATTTTGTATCGGTGTAACCGATTGCGCCCGCGACGAGGCCATTCATCGATGAAATATTGACAATTGAGCCGCCGCCAGCTTTTTGCATGGACGGAATAACCGTTTTCATGCCGAGAAAGACGGAAACCTGATTGATATTCACAATCCGGCGATACTCTTCTTCCGTCGTCTCCAAAATCGATTTGGCCATGGTGATACCCGCGTTATTCACAAGGACATCCACCGGGCCGAATGCTGTTTCCGCTTCTGCGATAACCGCCGCCCAATCTTCAGCGTTCGCCACATCCTGTTTAATGAATAATGCATCCGCACCCAACTCTTCCGCCAGCGCATGACCTTTTTCTTCATTCAAATCGGTCAGTACCACTTTCGCGCCTTCTTCGATAAACTTCCGTACATGGGATGCACCCATCCCTTGAGCCGCCCCTGTAATGATTGCTACTTTCCCCGCTAACCGGTTCATTTCTTTTTCCTCCCGAAAGCCATTAGGCTCCATTCGAATTAAACTACATATGTAAATTAACAGAAATGTATTCGATTTGTCTGTTTAAATCGACTAATGCCATAATAAATGAAAATACACATTCATTTTTCAGCATTTAGGAGGCTTGGAATATGCCGGGCACTGAAGACCGCCGCATACTGCGGACTCAGAAAAACTTGAAAACAGCGCTGCTGGATTTATTGAAAGAAAAAGAACTCCATGAAATTTCCGTTACAGAAGTCGCTAAACACGCAACAACCAATCGCGTGACGTTCTATTCCCATTACAAGGATTTGAATGCATTGCTGGCAGCCATCGTCGAAGACCATCTGAATGGCCTGATCATCTATTTCCGGAAAAGTTTCCAGGACAGGAAGCGCTTTTCGTCCACAGATTTGGAGCGTCACTTGCCCATATTCGAATATATTTATCAAAACCAGTTCATCTTTTCGCTGATCATCCGCGGCGAAGTGCTGCCCGGTTCCCAGAATCAGTTCTGCGAAAGCCTTGTCCAAGTATCCGCCACCGAACTGCGCCTTGAAGAAACGAGCGATATCGACATTCCGACGCTCAATTATTTCCTGACTTATGGAAGCCTCGGCTTTTTCCTCCATTGGATCAAGGAAGGCTTCCGGGATACGCCTGAAACGATGGCCAAAAAATTAACCGTCCTGTATGGCAAAATGTATGAAGGCGCGATTGTTGTAGAAGAATGAAGCCGGAACTTCGGATTCGTTTGACAGAGCCGATCATGCTTTGTATTTATAATGAACGTGTAATCCGGGAACGGACCGGTCAGACGCTTCACACAAATCGCTTTCCCTTCGCCGGCTCGGCCGCTTCATCACAAACAAAAAGTAACGCGCAAAAAAGCCGCCTCCCCGGCTTACCGCCGGAGAGACAGCTTTTTCCCGTTCCTCTTATTTCGACATATTCAACGCGATTTGGGACACGAAGAATTCCGATCCGTTGAATACCGTTACACCATCGAGTGTCTTCTCGTAAGACTTCTTATTGTGTGTCACGTACGCCAGGTCTTTATTCTCCGGCAGCTCGATTTTGATGTTGTCTTTTTCCGCAACGAAAACCACATTTTCTGCGTCCGTATCGTCAATACGGGTTGTGAAGCCTTTTTGTTCGAACGCCTCTTTCGCATTTACGAAAAGCTCGTCCGTGACTTTTACGAGATCAAAGCCGAGGTGCTCCGCCATTTCACCGGCCAGGTCCGTGTTGTCCACAAGTCCCATCGGTTTGGACGGTCCATATGCATACAAGAAGACATCTTCTCCCGTATGGCCGCCGGTCGTGAAGCCGAGGTTCGCACGTTCCGAAAGCATATCGGCCATCAGGTCTCCCAGGTCTTCCGCCGCTTTCAATGCTTCCAGTTCATTGGCAGTCAAGTTATCCAAGCCGTAAAGCGCAGCCACTTCCTCCATATTGGAGCGGTCTTCTTTCAACTTGCTCAATGCCCCTTCAACCGTCAGCTCCGCTTTTTTCAACGGATCGATGTAGGCTGACACCGGGATTGACGAATACGTGCCGCTCGTGTTTACATTTCCCATCGTGATTCCGCTGTTGCCGTGGTCACTGACGACGATGACCATCGTGTTACCGTCTTCCTTCGCGAATTCCACCGCTTCCGCGACAGCTTCGTCGAATGCGAGCACGTCACTGATGATGCCGATCGGGTCGTTCGCATGCGCGGCCCAGTCCACTTTACTGCCTTCCACGAACATGAAGAAGCCGTCTTCGTCTTTGGATAAGGTCTCGATGCCTTTGGCCGTCATGTCAGCGAGGGATGGTTCCTCGCTGTCTTTCGCTGCCTGGCGGTCAAAGTCATACGCTAACGCGGACGGTGCGAATGAGCCCCATAATTTATCGGATGTCGAGTTCAAGAGCTCCTCTTTCGTTTCAACGAAGTCATAGCCGTTTTCGTCGATCACTTCAAGCAGGTTTTCGCCGTCTTTACGCGCGTTTCGGCCCTCTCCCGGTGCGAGTGATGCCTTACCGCCGCCAAGAACCACTTCAATGTCCTGGTACACTTGCTGTTCAGCGATATCATCGTAATCGTAACGCAGCGGCGCATGAGCCGAAAATGCGGCCGGTGTCGCGTGTTGGATTTCAGAAGTCGAGATGATCCCTGTTGATTTCCCCAATAGTTCTGCGCCTTCCAATACGTTCGCGACCGGGTCGAGGGCATCTTCCGGATCCACCGGTTCGACGCCAGGTGTGTTCACAACTGCCGGAAGAAGTCCGAGCACTTTGTCGTTGGCTTTATGGCCAGTCGCCATCGCCGTGCCGGCCGGTGCGGAATCCGTGATCGCCGATTCAGCTGAATGCGTGTGCATGCCGCCGACGAGAATTTCGTCCATAGCGAGGTCTTCGCCTTTATACCATCTTGCCAGCGTCGTCGCACCTGCGCTCGTACCGTCCTTGACCATCATGATGACGTTCGTCGGCTCGCTTTTCTTGTCCTTTGCCTCTGTCACCGTGTTGCTTGATGCAAAACCGAAAGAAGAAATCGCGACGGCCGCTGCAACCGATACGCCGGCAGCCTTCTTGCTCAACTTGTACTTCATCTTATGCCCTCCTAAAATCGTGTATGTATTTTGTTGCCAGTTCCCAGTGTAGAGCAAGAATATGAAGCTGGTATGGTGATACCGTTCGGTTTTTGTAAACGTATGTAAGGCTCTCTATATAGTTCTTAATATTTTTAATAGTTTAATTATTAATGTGCTGAAGAAAAATAATAAATAATTTTCAGTTTTCTCTTGCGTTTAAGCGGAAGTTACTTTAGAGTGAACATATCGAACAGCAAACAACTTCATAATTCAATTCTTATCAAGAGAGACGGAGGGATTTGGCCCTTTGATGTCTCAGCAACCGGCTTAACGGCAAAGGTGCTAATTCCAAAAGGCGGAAGCCTTGAAGATGAGAAGATTGGGTTTCCCGAGCAGGGCCATTCTTCTTTTGGAGAGTGGTCCTGTTTTATTTTGGAAAGGAAGATGGCGATGACAAAACAGAGTCTGGAAACCCGGTTGGTGCAATTGGGCAATCGGAGTGACGCGAAAACGGGCGCGGTCAATCCCCCGCTTTATCTTTCGACCGCCTATGAACATCAGGGGCTCGGCCGATCGACAGGTTACGATTACACGCGGACCAAAAACCCGACACGCTCCCTTCTCGAAGAAGGGCTCGCCGAACTTGAAGGCGGCGATGCCGGATTCGCCTGCAGTTCTGGGATGGCGGCCATTCAGCTGGTGCTGTCGCTGTTCCGCCCCGGCGATGAATTGCTCGTGCCGGATGATGTATATGGCGGCACGTACCGATTGCTCCTTCATTTTTCGGAGGTGTACGGAATCCATACCCGCTACGGGGCGTTCACGGATATCCGGGACACGGAAGCGAAAATCACGCCGCAGACGAAAGCGATCTTCATCGAGACGCCGACGAATCCATTGATGCAGGAAATCGATATTGAACGTCATGCGGAACTGGCGAAAAAACACGACCTGTTGCTCATCGTCGACAATACGTTTTTAACGCCATTCGTTCAGCAGCCGATCTCACTCGGCGCAGACATTGTCATCCACAGCGCCACCAAGTATATCGGCGGCCATAACGACGTACTTGCCGGGATTGCGGTGGCGAAAGGCAAAGCCATCTGCGAGAAGCTCACCGTGCAGCACAATTCGGCAGGCGCGGTGCTGTCGCCGTTCGATTCCTGGCTGTTGATCCGCGGACTGAAAACATTGCCGCTGCGCATGCGGCAGCACGAAGCGAACGCCAAGACGCTGGCGCAGTTTTTGAGCCAGTCCCCCACTGTAGCGGAGGTGTTATATCCGGGCAAAGGCGGCATGTTGTCGTTCCGGCTGCAACGGGAAGAATGGGTCGGCCCTTTTCTGGAAAGCATCCGGCTGATCACATTCGCCGAGAGCCTCGGCGGTGTTGAAAGTTTCATCACGTACCCGGCAACCCAGACCCATGCGGAAATCCCGGTCGAGGAACGGACGGCACGCGGTGTCTGCAACCGGCTGCTCCGCTTCTCTGTTGGCATTGAACAAACTGAAGATTTGATAAATGATTTGCAGCAGGCTTTTGAGAGACTGGAAAAGGAGGTTCTTCGATTATGACTGACCGTTTAGAAACGAAATTCATCCATTCAGCAGGTGTCGACCCGCAGACAGGCGCCGTCAATGTTCCGATTTACCAGTCATCGACGTTTCATCAGAACAGCATTGACGAGTTCGGTCCCTTTGACTACAGCCGCTCCGGCAATCCGACGCGCCAGGCATTGGAAGAAACCATTGCCAAGCTTGAGAACGGGACGCGGGGCTTCGCCTTCTCTTCCGGCATGGCAGCCATCTCGTCAGCGTTCATGCTATTGTCAGCGGGGGATCACGTGATTGTTTCAGAAGATGTCTACGGCGGAACATACCGCTTCATCACGGAAGTACTGACCAAATTTGGAGTCGATCATTCCTTCGTCAATATGACGGATCTTGATAAACTGGCTAAAGCCATCCAGCCGAACACGAAAGTGGTTTACCTTGAAACACCTTCCAACCCGGTCATGAACATCACCGATATCGAAACGGCCGCCAAACTGGCTAAGGCGAACGGCTGTTTAACGTTTGTCGATAACACATTTATGACACCGCTGTACCAGAACCCGCTCGACCTCGGCGCGGATCTCGTCCTTCACAGCGCAACAAAATTCCTGTCCGGCCACAGCGATATCACGGCAGGACTTGCCGTCACCAAAGATGCGGAACTCGGTGACCGGCTGGGATTCATCCAGAACTCCTTCGGTTCTGTACTCGGCGCGCAGGATTCCTATTCACTGATCCAAGGCATCAAAACACTCGGTGCCCGGCTCAAGCAATCGAGTGAATCCGCACAGAAAATCGCGGAATTCCTGCACGGCCATCCCGAAGTGGAAGAAGTGTTTTACCCGGGGTTCTCGTTCCATCCCGGCAATCCGATCCACCAGCGACAGGCAAGCGGTGACGGGGCTGTCCTGTCCTTCCGGCTGCCGGATAAAAATGCGGCCCGCATTTTCAAGGATGCGCTGCGGATTCCGGTGTTCGCCGTTAGCCTGGGCGCCGTCGAAACCATCCTGTCCTATCCGGCGACGATGTCCCATGCCGCCATGCCGAAAGAAGAACGCGAAAAACGCGGGATTACCGATGGACTGTTCCGCTTCTCCGTCGGCCTCGAGCATGACGAAGATTTGATCGACGATTTGAAACAGGCGCTTGAGAAAGTGCGCGTCAAAAGCCAGCTTAGTATTGCCAACTAAAAAACGGAAATCATTAACATAAAACCTACAAACAGAAAGCAGGAATTCAACATGACAAACCCAACAACCGAAACAACCAAAAAGGCAGTCAACGCACCATTCAAGGCAGATCACGTCGGAAGCTTGCTGCGTCCGGAAAGCATCCATCAGGCACGGAAGGACTTTAAAGAAGGAAAAATCTCCGCCGAGCAATTGCATGACATCGAAACGAAAGAAATCAAGCACGCCGTCGACAAGCAGATCGAAGTCGGACTGAAAGCCGTCACGGATGGTGAGTTCCGCCGAACGTTCTGGCACACGGATTTCATGGCCGAAATCAATGGATTCGAAGGCTACATTCCGGAAAAAGGCTACAAGTTCCAAAAAGGCGAAACTGAAGCCTATGATGTCCGCAACATCGGTAAGATTTCATTCAATGAAAACCATCCATTCGTTAAAGACTTCATCGAATTCAAGGAAATCGTCGGCGACCGCGCCGTACCGAAACTGACAATCCCAAGTCCGAATCAGTTTTTCAACCAAGGCGTCCGCAACGAAGACATCTATCCTGACCTTGAAGAATATGCACAAGATGTCATCCAGGCTTACCGCGACGCATTGACCACGTTCTATAATGCAGGTGCCCGTTATATCCAAATCGATGATGTCTATATCGCCGGCCTGTCTTCACCGGATATCCCGTTCAATGACGGAAAGTATAACCGCGACTATTTGATCGACCTGGCACTCCGTGTCGCTAATGGCGTACTGGAAGGAAAACCGGAAGATCTGACAGTGACAACTCATCTCTGTCGAGGCAATTACCGCTCCGACTGGGCATTCGAAGGCAGCTACGCGCTGATCGCGCCGACTCTATTCGCCAAAGAAAAAGTCGACGGCTTCTTCCTCGAATACGACGATGACCGTTCCGGCAGCTTCAAGCCGCTCGATTACATTCCGGAAGGCGGACCGAAAGTCGTTCTTGGCGTCTTCACTTCCAAACACGGCGAGCTTGAAGACAAAGAAGCCATCAAAGCACGTGTCGCTGAAGCGGCTCAATATGTACCACTCGACCAGCTCTGTATCTCGCCGCAGTGCGGATTCGCTTCCACGCATCACGGCAACATCCTGACTGAACAGGAGCAATGGGATAAATTAAGATATATCGTTGAAGTATCCGAGGAAATCTTTGGGGAGTAAATGATGCTAGAAAAACGGCCGCGACTTTCGCGGCCGTTTTTAATGATTTAATCCTTTGTCAAACCCCTTTTATCTGTTTAAGCCTTCAGATCTTTACTCGAAATGAATCTAATGAATGAAAATTTCTTCTCTCTCAAATCTCAGCTATTATGCTATTACGCTCCCGGCTTCAGTTCCTGGCCATTCACCCACTCACGGATCACCTCGACATACGCTTCTGGTTCCTCGATACCCGGCATATGGGAGCTGTTTTCAAACACATGGAATTCCGCATCCGGCACCAGATCTGCATAAGTTTCAGTCGCTTCAGGCGTCGCTTCGTCAAAGCGGCCACAAGTGAAAAGGGCCGGAATGTCAATTTCATGCAAGCGGCCGGTCGCATCGAAATTCTTCAAGGTGCCGGTGACCGTAAATTCGGATGCACCCCACATATAATTATAAATTTGCTCGTTCATGTTTTCCAAGTCCTGTTCCAGCTCTTTCGGCCAAGGATCCACACGGCACATATGGCGTTTATAATAGGCCTTCACTGCCTGCTTGTACTCCGCAGAATCAGTTGTCCCTTCCCGCTCGCTGCATTCAATCGTCTCCTGGGTCTCCTGCGGGAATTCGCTTAAATAATTCCGCTGGTCACGCTCCCATCTCCGGGCGCTTAAAGCCGGGCTTGAGAAAACGACACTGCGGACACCGGCTGGTTTTCGGAATAAATACGAAGCGGCCAGCATCGTCCCCCACGAATGACCCAGCAGATGGAATTCTTCCAATTCCAGTGCCTCGACGACTTGCTCCAGCTCTTCCACGTAGCGCTCCACTGTCCAAAGTTCCGTATCCGTCGGCTTATCCGATTTTCCGCAGCCGAGCTGATCATATTGGATTATCGGCCGGTCCGTTCCAAGTTGGCGGAGCGGATCGCTGTCGCTGCTCTGCGCCCCCGGTCCTCCGTGCAACACCACTAACGGTATGCCCGGACCATTGCCGGTTTTCCGGTACCAGACGTTCCCACCCGTTACCGGGATAAATCCTTCTGTGACATTTTCCATTCATTTTCTCCTCCCAATCCTTCACTGACGCTGTTCAGCCGTGTTTTTTCTGATGTTCTTTCTTGCGCTTGAGGTAATCCGCATCTTCCCGAAGGTCCAGATTTCCATAATCAAGATCGTAATCAAATGCCATTCGTACTCACTCCTTGCCGATTGAATACCCGTTTATGAAAATAAACAATCGTTTCCCTAATTCCTCCCGGAAGAAGGTGTAATTGGGGTGACATAGCCAAGAGATATACGGAAACCCATGATATGCATCCTCGCTTTGTAAGCAGCTACCGGTCGTATTGCAATAAATCCGAAAGTTTCTTGTTCTTGTCATATCGCGTTCATAGTTTATTCATAATAAGTTGTTATGCTGCAGTCAGCAAGAGAAGGACTCTTGTAAAGCACGACAAATACAGAACGAAGCAGGATTAAAAAACAAAGGAGCGAATCTAATTGAGAAAATCGAAATTTTTGAAGATGGGAACAGCTAGTATTTTATCCATGACAGTTCTGGCTGCGTGTGCTGAAGAAGAGCCAGTCGAAGAGGAAGTCGTTGAAGAAGAGGTAGTTGAAGAGGAACCGGTTGAAGAAGAGGTAGTTGAAGAGGAAGTCGTCGAAGAAGAACCGGTTGCTGCGGAATTTGACTACGGTGTTATCGATCCGGTTGAATTCGAAGATGAATATTTGGAGCCGCTTGGCTGGACTGCCGTGGAATTCAACGATTATACAGTAGCAGAGTATGATACGGCCGTTGCCGATTTCGCCGATTTCGCAGAATTGGAAACAACAGTGGGACCGGTTGAAGACATCCTGGCTGCTGAAGAAGGCGTCGAAACTGGAGTTGTTGTCCTTGAAGACTTGGAGACCGCCTATCTTGACCCACTCGGCTGGTCTGTGGTGGAATTCAACGATTATGCAGTAACAGAGTATGACACTGCGATTGCCGACTTTGCGGATTTTGCGGAACTGGAAACAACAGTAGGGCCGGTTGAGGACATCTTAGTTGCTGAAGAAGATCTGGAACTCGGCGCAGTTGCGCTTGAAGATCTCAACACGACATACCTCGAACCGCTTGCATGGTCTGCAGTGGAATTCAATGATTATGTGGTAGCCGAATATGATACCGCAATCGTTGACTTCGCTGATTTCTCGGAACTGGAAACAACAGTGGGACCGGTTGAAGACATCGACGTAGATGCAGTGGAATAATGGATAACTGAATTAATTGCTCCAGCATTAAAGAAACCTCGGATGAGGAAGACGGATAGTCTGCTATCCGGGGTTTTTCTTAATTTTAATAGGAACCTTTCACTGTCCTATGGATGAAACGGTTCAAATACACGGGAAGATTTCAATAAAAGAAGAAATGTGCCGGCTCAGCTCATCCCAGTGCTTCAGCCAGCAGAAAGAGGTGGAGATTAATGAAGCAACTCAAACCCTTTTATTCAGAGAGCGTTCAGTACTATTTTTCACGCGTTAAAGATACATATACAGAAAATGGGCAGACGTTTATCCTCCAGTTTGCCTGTCTAACAATCGAGCGTCCCTCCCAGTCAGAAAGCGTGTGGTCAAAAATCGAGAAACTCGAGTGGGAAGAGGCGAGTGATAAATTACAAACGACACCCGATAACGTTTCCACGTATGAGGTGTCCGACGCCATGTTTCAGGAATTGGTGAAGATTTCTGCCACTTGCCACAGCGAGCTTTATTCGCTGACACCGCTATATAAACGGAACAGATTAGAACAATTGGCTGATTCAGCCGGCTACTAGCAGATAGCTGATTAAATATAGAGGCGGTGTCAGTACCCCTTGGGTTTACTGGCACTCCCTTTTTTCCCAGGCAATTGTTCCAGCTAAATTAAGCAGTTTTTAGCACCGGAATACCGGTTAGCCGAAGAGATAACCGTTGCATTCTCCCTCAAGATGCAGTATAATGGTCTACGTGATTAGAAACAGCACCCCCATATAGCATCTGTATAACCTTAAGAATATGGCTTAAGGGTCTCTACCAGGAACCATAAAATCCTGATTACAGAAAACGACTCCTTCGTTTTTTGTAATCAGGATTTTTTTGTGTTTTTATAGAGTCCTTACGCCTTTTTTAATTTACCCGAAAGGAAGCGGAACTTCACATGAATTTTAAAGTTTACATTCTTGCTTTGTCCACGGTCGCTGTCGGACTTGTGGAATTGATCGTTGGCGGCATCCTGCCGACCATTGCTGCTGAGTTCGGCGTCTCGTTGAGTTCAGCTGGTCAGCTGATCACGCTGTTCGCCTTTATCTATGCCATTGCGGGGCCGGTCCTGCTCGTCGCGACCAGCCGGTTCGAACGGAAAAAAGTGTATTTGGTTTCCTTGGCTGTCTTTTTCGCCGGGAACCTCATGACGTACTTCAGTCCGGACTTCACGTGGATGATGACAGCCCGCGTCATTACGGCTGCGAGCACGGCACTCATCGTCGTGCTGTCTTTGACCATCGCCGCGAAAATTGTGGCGCCTGCCTACCGGGCGAAAGCGATCGGTCTGATCTTCATGGGCATCAGTTCCTCGCTTGTCCTTGGTGTGCCGCTCGGCATTCTCGTTGCTGACACCTTTGGCTGGCGCGTGATCTTCCTGGGCATCGCCGCGTTGTCGCTCGGCTCGATGGTGCTCATTTCGTTATTCATCCAGCCGATTCCTGGCGGAACGTCCGTGCCGCTGTCGCAACAACTGAAAGCAATCGCCAGCGCGAAGATCGGCAGCGCGCATCTCGCCACGATGTTCATGCTTGCCGGTCATTACACAGTATACGCGTACTTTACGCCATTTCTGGAAACGAACCTGCAGCTGAATCCGTTCTGGATCAGCGTCTGTTATTTGCTGTTCGGCATTGCCGCGGTCAGCGGCGGCGCGTTCGGCGGCACGCTTTCCGATGCGATCGGGTCACAAAAAAGCATCCTTTACGTGATCAGCGCGTTCGCCGTCGTCCTGCTTCTGCTGCCGCTCACCACGTTTTCACTCATCGTGTTCATTCCGGTGATGGTTGTCTGGGCTGCGCTCAGCTGGAGCCTGGCACCGCCGCAGCAAAGCTACCTGATCGAAACGGACCCGGAAACATCCGATATCCAGCAGAGCTTCAACAACTCTGCATTGCAGATCGGCATTGCGCTCGGTTCCGCGATCGGAGGCGCCACATTGGCACAGACCGGTTCGGTATCTGCAACTCCGTGGGTCGGCAGTTTTATCACGCTTCTCGCGCTCGGATGCGCAGTGTTTTCATTGACCCGGCCGGCGATCGTGCGGCGCACGGCTTCACAAAAACCCATTGAAGAATAAAAATCAGCTTCTTCCCGGCTGATCAGTATAGATTGAGCCAGGGATATAAGACACTCAAAATCAGGCTGCCAAAGCTCCGAAATTCTTTCGGAGTCCGGCAGCCTGATTTTTTTATTGTTTTGGACAGATAAAAAAATCGGATTTCATTCGAATCCAGGCGTTAGTCAATCCGCCAAGGCAATCTTGATATGTTCCAAATGATGCTCTTCATGCCAGCACAGTTTCGCGAGTTTGGTGGCGACGCTGATTTCACCGTTCGTTTCATGGGTGAAGACCCGTTTCAATTGCTCGTCCGTCACATGCTGCCCAAGCGCGACAATCCGTTCGTTCAAGCCTTCCAGCAGCCGAATCGAACTTTCCACCGGCAGCTCATTGTCCGGAAGTGCCGCCCATTTTTCCTGGTCAAAAGCCGGAACCGTCGGATTGTCATCCGTCAAAGCCAACCGCAGGCGCTGATACATATTGAGTTGCGAATCCGCAATATGGTGCACCAGCTGACGCACGGTCCAGCTGCCTTCCCGGTACTTCTTGCCGAGTTGCTCCTCATCCAGTCCATCGACCACTTCCCGCAGTCGCGTGGTGTAACTTTCGATTTTCCCGAGCCATTCCTGGATATCCTCAGTTTTCACGTTGTCAGGAACCTGTAATTGTCCAATCGGAAATTTCACATCCATTGTTCCAACCTCTTTCCCTTATCCGTATTTGTGGGCTATCGCGTTCACGCTCAATATATCAATGGGACCGGATTTTGTAAACTGGGAATCTATGCGCTCAAACTCTGGTTCCCGATTGCAGCTGGCTTTCTGTTTATGGGATGGCTGCTAGATTGTTGAGTTTCCCACAAGACCATCAATATTGTTCCCTGTGGATGATATACTGGATTATAGTAGAAAAGCTACGGAAAGGAGATGGCGATTAACGTATGATGCGATCCTTTCATTTCAATGGCAGCCGAATTGTGAAAACAGGTTTAGCTATATTTTTAACGGCCGTTATTTGTGAATGGTTTGACTGGCCGCCTGTCTTTGCTGTGATCACGGCCATTGTTACGATTGAGCCCACTGTCAGCGATTCGATTAAAAAGGGACTTGTTCGATTTCCGGCATCTGCGATCGGTTCTGCATTCGCCGTTTTCTTTATTACCCTCTTCGGGAATTCCCCTATCACCTATACACTCGCTGCTGTTGCCACGATTCTAGCCTGTTATAGACTTAACCTGCATGCCGGCTTACTCGTCGCCACATTGACCTCCGTCGCGATGGTAGAAGTCATCCACGACAATTTCTTAATCTCTTTTTTCATCCGATTAGGAACGACGACGATCGGCCTACTCGTGTCGACCGCTGTCAATATGCTCATTTTCCCGCCAGACTATCGGAAAGATATTCTGAAAAGTATCCATAGTATTAGTGCGCGGGCGGGAAGTATGCTGGAACATACCTTCCGCACGATCCTCTTTGATGGTGGTGCAAACCTTCAGGAAGATAAGAAAATTGTGAAGCAGCTGACGACGGAAATCAGGAAGACGGAGAAATTAATCCATTACCAGCGGGATGAAGCGAGTCTATACCCTTGGGTCCGCAGTCGGGAAGCCGAGCTCCAGATGGCGGAAAGGCAATTGTTGTTTCTGGACAATTTCGAGTATCATTTGAATGCCCTGCTTCGTGTCCCTCCGGAGGATATCAAGTGGACAACAGCCGAGCGGGATATTATTATGCATGCCGTTACGGCGCTTGCGGACGACTTGCGG
Organism: Planococcus lenghuensis; assembly: GCF_001999905.1. Taxonomy (NCBI): domain Bacteria; kingdom Bacillati; phylum Bacillota; class Bacilli; order Caryophanales; family Caryophanaceae; genus Planococcus; species Planococcus lenghuensis. Next base: position 672,525 of record NZ_CP019640.1, on the reverse strand, counting down.
CATTCCATTGACTACGATCACGAAAAGCATCAGGACCAATTAAAAAGTATTACGGACCTGTTTTGGGAAAACAGTAAACGAGTACCAGCTAACGATGCCCTGCATCCTGCCCTATTCCCATCAGAATTTACGATTCTTTACGAGCTAGTCACGATTTATAATTTAGTGGATAAGTTTTTTGATCCGAATAGTGTGAAGGCCGCACAGGAAGCGGAAAAATAGCAACAGATAAAAGCCTGTGAATCTCACAGGCTTTTTGCGTTTCCATCGTCAAGCAACAATAGTAACAGTGCACCTTGAACAATCACCCGAATTAAACTTTCGACAACTCATCCAGCAGCGCCGGCCGTTGTGTATACTCGATTTCAATTTAGCAATCAATTCTGTCAGTAGTCCTTTTGAGCCAACCAGTTGACGAGTCAGCCAGTGTTCCGCCATTTATTTAGTTTTTAACACAGCGATGCGGCACAATTCATCTTTAGGTTCACAGAAAGCCATTTTCCTCGGTTATTGCGAGTAACAAATTACCCGGCATGCCATAAAAAGTGAGTAGTATACTTTACATTTATACATTTAAATTGTAACTTATACTTATAAATATGGAGGTGTTATTGTGTCCTTTATTTCCAACGAGCAAATTTTGAAAGTCCTTATTGGTTTTAATCCCTGGTGGAGTTCCGGGAAAGTTCCGGAAAAATCATTAAAACCAATAAAGAGACTAGCTTTCTATGAAGCACAAAAATGGTTCAATCACCAGCAAATCAGACGGGAAGTCATTCTTTCTGGCCCTCGAAGAGTCGGAAAAACAACAATCATGTATCAAATGATTGATGAGACTTTAGAAACGGCATCACCTAAACAGGTATTATACGTATCATTTGATCATCCCATGCTGAAGCTAAGCGAGATTGGAGAGATTATTGAAGTATTCACTAATAACGTGGCAGCCGCTGAAGAAGAACTGTATATCTTTTTTGACGAAATTCAATATGCATCCAATTGGGACACATGGCTTAAGACGCTATACGATCAACATCCGGAATATAAAATAGTGGCGACCGGATCGGCCAGCCCTTTGATTTCTTCTAAAATCAATGAAAGTGGAGCTGGCAGGTGGACTCAAATCAAAGTTCCTACTCTGTCATTCTACGAATACATCGAGTTGATCCGGGTGCCAAAGCCGGTACTTGAAAATGGAATAAAACCAACTTCACTAGTCCAATTAAGTGATAAAGAACTGAGTAAACTTATGATTTCTCTGATTCCTTTACAAAAACATTTCCATCAGTATTTGTTGATTGGCGGTTTCCCGGAAGTTGCAATAACCGACGATATTCCGTTTGCTCAGAAAATCATTCGGGAAGATGTGGTCGATAAGGTCATCAAACGCGATATTGTGTCGCTGTTCAACGTGCGTAATGTGCCAGAATTCGAGAAAATTTTTCTTTACCTTTGCATGACCAGCAGTAACATTGTCGTTCAGGAAACCATTGCAAAAGAAGTCGGCGTGACGCGAAAAACGATCAGTAACTATATTGAATTGCTCGAACATGCAAACTTAATTTATTCCAGCCGTCCAGTGGATATTAAAGGCAAGAAAATTTTAAAGGCCAAGCCAAAGGTGTATCTGGCCGATTCGGCGATACGCAATGCCGTGTTGATGCTGGGTGAAGAAGTTCTGACCGATCCGGACGAAATGGGAATCATCATCGAAACCGCTATCTATAAGCACCTCCATACCTTCTACTATAATCAGCATCTGGATATTGGTTATTACAGAGATCCGAAGACGCAAAAAGAAATTGATTTTATCGTATCCTTCCCCATCGGAAAAATTGCGATAGAAGCAAAATACAGAAGCAACTCAACGATCCTGGAGACAGACGCAATCGTGAAAATAGCGAATGAACCTCAAACGAAGGGGCATTGGTCATTACTAAAAATGCGGATGACTATGGAAAAACGAAACACAATACGAATACGCCAATCATCCGGGTACCAGCCTTCGCTTTTCTATATCTGTTGGGACATACGGAAAAAGAAGGATACTCCTCTCCCTAAATCCCAATCCAGCAAACCCGGCTAATTGCTCATAGCGTTTAGAAGGTAAGGCGAAACGGCATTCCGGCGACCGCATCGTTACTTGCACTCCTGCGTCAGTAGCTTGCTATTTCAATTCTGAATCATCATGCGAAAAATGCTGTCTATAATCCCGAAGGTTACGGACAGCATTTTGTCTTTCTCAATTATTGTGTATAAATCGAATACCCTTCAACATACGGGTGTTTTTTAATACTTCTCCTTCAGTTCATCAGCCATTCTCTCCAACAGCGCTTCCTGGTAGCCCGCTTTCCCCGTTTTGCGCATCGTCAAAAGCAGCTCCTGCACGTCGGGATGCGTGATGCTGTCCAGTTTTTTCAATCGGTCACCCAGTTCGACCGGCGACTGAGCCGCCGCATATGATTCCGCATCCATCCGCCACAGCTGGACGCGTCCCGGATGCCGCTCAAGCAGCCGGACCGCCATCGCCACACCTTCCGGATCGAAATCACCCGCGTAATAGATGTGATATCCCGATTCCATGAGAAGGTCGAGGAGTCGCAGCCCTGCCAACTTGAACTGGCCGTGTGTGCAGACGAGCGGGGCGGCCGGCACTGCATCGAGCAGCGAAGAAAAAACACCGGAATTCTCGATGACGTAGACATCGCTACCCACAGCTGGTCTTGCCCCATCAATCGTCAGCAATTCCCGCAGCGGCATATTGACCGCACTTTCTGTTTCAACGGCAGCCTGCCATACCGGATGCACTGCGCCGTCCCGGTTCCCGAGCAGATTGGCAAACGACACGAAATTCGAGATGTCATCGCGAAGAATCCGGAACTGCAGCAGAAGTTCGTTCACTTCTTCCGTGCCGGAAGGCGGCGCCCCGCCGCCGTGCAGCCGGAAATGCAAAAAATGGATGAGCAGCTTGCCGTTCATTCCGGACAAATCGAATGAATGCGGATTCCCGCTCACCCGCTGGCTGAACATCGGCAGCCGCTCGTACGTCTCCGGCAGTGCATTTGCTGCATCCGCCAGCAATCTAGCGCTCCTAGTAAAATCATCGGTCAATAAAAGCCGGATGATCCATTGCGCGTCGGCTGTCCGCTTGCCGAGATAATCGCAATAACTGGCCAGTACAGGATGGACGATCCCGAGTTCTTCAAGCTTCGCCTCTTCCTGTTCCCGCTTTTCTTCCCGGACCGACTTTTTGGAACGGATCGGTTCGCCGAAATATGCTTCGAGCAGTTCGGGCAGACCAATGCCAGCGAACTTCGTCTCCTGCAGCCGCTTGTCGAAAGCAATGAGGGAAATCGTTTTCTTTTTCCGCAAGCCGCCGAAAAACAGCGCCAGCGCTTCCAGTTCTTCTGCAGAGTAGCTTTCGATATTCACCGTGCCGCCCGTGCGGCCGAGCGATTCGAGTTTTTTCCGGAATTCACCGAACAGCTTAAGGTACACGGAATTACTTCGAAAGTAACGGACCGCCTCGCGGATCATCTCCTCGTTCATTCCACGAGCACACCTTCGGGGTCTTGCTCCGGCACGAGCGCCCGCCCGTCCCATTTATAGCGGATCACCGTCACGAAATCCGCATTGCGCGGCCGGACGAGTTCACAAACCGACAGCCCGCTGACCGTCTCGTAATCGCCCCACAGCACTTGGGAGTTCATGATGTAGTCAAACCCGAGCTGCTCGACGACTTCAAACATTTCCTTGATATTGTTCTCATCCACACCGGCGAACGCTTCATCGAGCGTAATGATGTACGGCGCGGTGTCGGCCGCTTCCAGATAGCGCGAATAGCACGCCGTGAACAGCGGAATGTACATCGCCATCGCTTTTTCACCCCCGCTGAACGTAAAGAATTTATGGTTCGTGAGTTCGCGGCGTTTTTCGTTCGTCCGCTCGTACGACAATTCAAACGAAAACCATTTGCGGTAGTCCAGGACGTGCTTCAGCACTTGCAGGAGCGTCTGCCCTTCCCCTTTTTCCTCCATCCACTGCTTCGCCGCTTCGATTTTCGAGCGGAAGTGGGCGGAGATCCGTTCCGTGTCTTCTTCCCTCAACAGTTTTGCGTCCTGTTTCAGAAGCGACACCAGATCTTTCGTATCCAGCTGGTCTTCGGAATCCGCGCTCCGCGGTTTCCACCGGATCGAGAATTTCAGACCGGACGAAGTGTCCCGGTCTTCCATCAGCTTTTTCATCCCTTCGGTCCAATGCTCCGCCCGGCGGATCCGGCTGCGCAGTTTATGGCCGACTGAGTTGAACAGGATCTCCTCATACAATTCCTTGTCCTGCTCATTCAGGCGGTTTTCCTGCAGGAGCTGCGCATCCGCGGTTTCCGCATACAGCGCGTACGGTGTCACGGCCACACCGCGGCTGTCGAAATCGATGAGCCGGCGTGAGGTTTTCTGTTTCCACTGTTCGATGATCGGCAGCCACTCGTCCGAATCGATGCCCGTCATCCAATCCTCCGGTTGCACCTGCACAGGGCGTTCGCGTGGCCGCTGCTCCGCAAGTTCCGTCTGAATATCAAAAAATACCCGCGTCAATTGGCTGTCGATCTGGCTTTTGTCTTTCGACATGTCTGCAGCCAGCGCCGCTTCCACTTTCGCCAAATCCTCGCGTTCACTTTCTTCGAGCGGAATAAACCCGCGCTTCAGTTCCGCCTGTACGGCTTTTTCCCAGCTAGCCTGCATGTTCGTCCAAAACGCGAGCGTGTTAGAAACGGTTGCGAGTTGGCCGGCCAGCACTGTCCGCTCAGCCGTTCGCTCCGGCAGCGTTTTGCGCCGCTCGGTGAGTCCCGTTTCGGTTTGCCGGAGCTCATCCTGCACAGAACGGATTTGTGCCCGGATGTCATCCGCCCCTTCCTGTGCCAGTTGTTCTTCAAGCTGCCGGAGGGTTTGCCCGGCAACAGCGAGCGCACCTTCGAGCACGTTCAGCTCACCTTTCAATTCATCGATGTCCATCATCAAGTTTTCCAGCCGCTCTTGTTCATTCTTCAGTTTTTCAGCTGTATGAAGATGCGTCAGATGCTTTCTTCTCAGTTCCGCCAATTGCTGCTCGTACGTCCGCAAATAGCCGAGCGCTTCCCGGTACGCTTCTGACGATGCTTCAAGTCCGAGCGCACCTGTCGCTTCGTGTACATCTCGCTTCAGCTGTTGGAAATCACTGTCCATCTTGCGGAGCCCTTCCGCCGCCTGCTCGATTTGCCTGCTCAGGAACTCGATTTGACGCTTTGCGTCCATTATTTCACTGAAACTCGTTTTCAGATCCGAATCTCCCGGAAAGGCCTGCCACGCCGTCTTTGACGTGGCCAGATCTGAAGCGATTGCTTCCCTGTCCGCTGTAAGCACGGCGACCTGATCGTTGATCGATGCAATTTCCGTCTCCAGCTCATGGATGAGCCGCTCCCGGTTTCGCCGGCGGGCTTCCCGCCCGACGTAGCGCACATCGTCGACCGGAACGGCGTGACCGGTCAGAATGCCGAGAGCGTATGCGCCGTTTTCTTCCATCCCGGTTGTACCGCCATTGTCGCCGACAAGCACGCTTTGCAGCACTTCTTTCACTTGTTCGGCGGAAATACCGGTGTCGCCGGGGTCCGTTCTCAAATAATCGGCGAGCGTATGGGCGAGCATGACCGGTTCTGCCGCGAGCACGCGGTCATGCCGGATGTCGATTGCCTGCTCCGTCACGAGCGCATCGAGCAGTCCGGCATCGATAAGCGCCGCTTCCAATCGCTTCTGCGTTTCCGCCGGCACGTGCGGCTGGAATTCCACCACTTCATACAGCGGTGCAAATACTGCACCCTGTTCCGAAAGGACACGTCGCGCTTCCATTGTTGCCGCATGGCGTTCCGGTTCCGGATCCCGTTGCGCTTTCCGCTTGTCGAGCTCCGCTGCTTTATCTTCGCGCTTGTCTCTTAGAACATTCAATTCATTTTGCAGCTCCAGCGACTTAAGCTGCAGCCGGTCGTCATATGCCTGGACGAACGGCTGATAGCCGCGCTTCACGTCATCATACGAAACGTCCGCATACAGCCCGTCCATCAGCCGGGCCGCTTGCTGGTGCGCAGTCCCGTCGACCCCGTATCGGCTGTTCGCCTGCGCCCATTCATGGAATCCGTTCAGTTTCTCTTGTTTATCTTCTTCAAATGTGATGCTCCAGCCTTTTGCCTCCTGCTGTTTGTCGTCCCGCTGTTTTTCCACGTCGCCGATTTCTTTCCGTTTCTGGGCGATTTTCTCTTTCAGCGCTTCGAATGCCTGCAGTTTGGTTCGGGCATCTTCCAATCGTTTATGATGGGCGGCCGCTTCGCTTTCCCATGTGCCGAACGAAAACGTTTCTTCCAAATGACGTCCGAAATCCGACGCGTTCTGCTCATGCTGGCCGAAGCCGCTCATTTCCCCTTCATACGCCATGTCCTGCAAATGATTTTCGAGCGCGTTCAGCTGTCCACCGAGCGCTTCTTCCGTCTCTCCGATCAGCCGCCTGCTTTGCCGTTCTTTCGTTTCATAGCCTGCCAGCCGTTCTTCCTCGCGGGTAAACTTGTTCTGATCCGCGGCATACGCTTCCTGCGCTTTTTTCCGCTCTTCTTCCAGCGACCACACGCGATGGCTCATGAGCCGGTCTTTCGTTTGCTTGAGCGCTTCCTCGCGCCGCTCATAGTCCCGGACTTCCCGCTCGAGCGCGGCGATGTCCGATTCCAGCGTCCCGAGCGATGCCGTCATTTCCTTCTCATCTTCCCGTTCTTTCTTCACGCGCGATACGGCCCGTTTCAATTCGGCGATCTGGTCGGCCAGAACTCGGTGATTATAGGCGTCATACGCTTTCGTCAGTCTGCCGAGCGCTTTCACTTCCCGGTCGAGCTGTTCGATCTGCTGTTTCGTCTGGTCCATCTGCTCGATCGAATCGGACAGGTAGCGGAGGTCTTCGTCCGTCAACGGCGGCAATGCGCTTTCCAGAATTTCGTAGATGACGGTCGGCCTGAAGTCCTTCGACAGTTTCGGGCTGCGGAGCTGGAGGAGAAGCTCGATCAGTTCTTTATACGCATCCGGCGTATCAAAGCCGAATACGTGCTTATTCACAAGCGCCATGTATTCCTGGTTCGTCTTGACGACTTCCCCGCCCGTGCCGATGAGATTCTCCAATTCGATGCGCGACCGCGGAATTTTCACGCGCTCCCCGTTCTGGTTTTCGGTCTTGTACAGTTCCAAGTCGAAGCCGATCCGCCGGTTATCCGTAATGACGAATCCCCACGACTTCAAGTCCTTGCCGCGCTTCGCCTGCATACCGATGCCCGTCGTCACGTACTGGTCCGTGTCCTGTTTTTTGTATTCGAGAAATAAATAACCGGTCCGCTCTTCCCGGTCGGTGATCTCTTTTTCGCCGAGCAGGTAATCTTCCATCCGGCGAGATTTCGAACCGAACGGATCGAGCCGGTCAGGGGATTTCTTTCCGTCCAATAACACCGGGAGAAAGCTTTGCATCGTGACCGATTTCCCGGAACCGTTACTGCCGCGCAATAAGAGTTTGCCGTTTTCGAAATCGAATGTCTCTTCATCGTAATACCAGAAATTCAACAGTCCCGCCCGGTTCATTTTCCATTTATTCGCCACGTTGCTTCACTTCTTTCACATAGTCTTTCGGATAATGACCGATCATCCGCCCGGCGCCGGACCGGATGACGATCATGTCATGTTCCGTGTCCGTCTCTGCCAGTTCCCATTCCTGCCACAGAGCAAGAAGCGCAGCAACTGTTTCCTTATCCGTCTCATCGCGGTGCTGTTTGCTCCAGCCGTGCCCGTGCCGCTCTTTCACTTGCCGCACGACCGCTTCGAACGTCTGGCGCGGCAGCCGGATCTCCCCGAGTTCCGTCGCTTCGGAGCCTTCCTGCTCTCGCAAATGCGCCGCCACATGCAGCGCGACACTGCTGATGCCCCGCTGGTCCGGGAACAGCGTATAGCGCCGTTTCCGCTCCGGCAGCGTCAGCATCGCCGCATTTTTGAACACTTCGAGCCGGAACGGCGTGTGCGCTTCCAGATCGTCGCGCAGCGAGTTCCGGTAATTGCGGATATAAGCGAAATCCGCATCCGCCTCCCCGCTCCGGTGCACGACAGGCGAAAACAACAGCTGCCGGTAGACGCGCTTGCGCCGCCGGTCGTCCGGGTGCCGCTGCCATTCGCTTTCCAGAATCTCATCGACGGAATCAAACCGGAACAGATCATCCGGATACGACCGCATGAAATAGCGGGCGTAAATCGCGACTTCATACAGCACTTCCTCTTCGGCATCCGACTGGAACAGCTCCACATTGCCGTCGATTGTCTGGATCAGTTTCAGCCGGGCGATTTCCTTCAGCGCCCGCACAAGCGATTTGCGGTGCCGGTAATCCGTCCAGTCGAGCGGAAAATCGCCGCCGTACATGTCCTGGATGCTTTCCGTCAAATCCGACAGCAGAAACTGCTCATTCACCGCTTTTTGTTCCGTGAACGCCAGCGCGCAACAGAAAATGGCGTAGTCCATCGGCTCCTGGAACACTTGGATGCCCATCCAACCCTTCGGTTCGACCGGTATTTTCTCCAATTTGATGAAATGCTGGCGGATGACCAAGTCGAAGCCGAATTTATCGCTGATGTAGCGCTTCAGCTTATGCTCCCGGTCTCGGATCAGCCGGTACGCGTCCGGCTCATCTTCCCGCAACACCCAGAACTGTTCGAATAACAGCCCAAGCGCTTCTTCCGTCTGTTCATCAAACCGCTCTTCCCGTTCATTCATGTCGTCACCTCTTCCCGGATGAAGCGGAAGCGCGCATTCGGCATTTCAAGCGTGCCGTCCGGCGATTCCAGCAGCACCGTTTCATGCGGATCGAGCGTCACTTCCACTTTCGTCCCGTATTCGGTCTGGATCGTCCGGTCTTCCTTCACCATCGCCTTGCCGATCCACGACAGCAGCAGCTTGCGCACATACGGCTCGACAGCGGGCAATTCATGGAGGCGGATTTCGCTACCGTTCATGTACTGCTCGATGACCCGCTTTTCCTCGCTGCGCCGCTTGAGATGCTCCCGCTTCGCTTCCTCTTTCCGCGCCCGGTGGTCCGGCATTTCCGTCGGTTTCGTCTTTTCGCCGTATTTCACGATCCGCGGCAGCGTCTCGTGGTCCATCGGCTGCTCTTCCCACGTATCAGTGTAGATATCATCGGTCGGAATATGGTCTGAATGGAAATGACGCGTATGGAACACGCCGAACACGACCGATGACAATTTATGCGCTTCGTCGACTGAATCCATTCCCGCGAACCAATCGGCGAGGTGCAAGTAATCGTCTTTCCGGCTCCGGAACTGCTGATTGCGCTCACCGAGCCGCTGCACGATGCGCGTGATGCGGCGGATCGCTTCGTTCGTCTGGCGCTGGACCGTCTCATACTGGCTGTCTTCGCCGCCCAAAAACCAATCCTTGATATTGGTCCATTTCTCTTCCATTTCGGTGACCGCTTCCGTTCCCGTCTGTTCAAAGCGGAATGTCTTGTCCTCGTGGCGGGCGACTTTTTCAAAAAACGCCGCCATGTGCCGGTGGCCAAGCGACTGCAACAGCCCTTGGATCTGCGAAGCCGTCTGCTGCAGCGCGATGATGAAATCACGCAAGTAAGCCGTGAACTTGTCCTTATACAGAAGGAACGCTTCCGATTTCATCCCTTCGCTCGCGTCTTCACTGCGGAGGTACGCGAAATAATCGGACGTGTTCTGGCGAATTTTATTGAAATAAGTCAGGACATCATCCCAATGCTGCGCGCACGTTTCCTCATTATCTTCCGCGGACGCCTCGATGCTCTTCAGGCATTTATACAGGCGGTCGAACTGCGTCTTCTCGAGTGAGCCGCCGAACGTGTCGTTTTGTTCCATGCCGGTGAGCATGCGTTCGAACTCGACGGTGTACGGCGTACACTGATAGCGGAACCGGCGCTTCTTGAATTCCTCGATCGTCCGCACATTCCCGCTTTCCTGCTGGGCGAACAGGTTGCCCCACTTCACGAGCTGTGTCAAATCCCCGTGGAGTTCCTCCATCGCATAGCCTTCGAACCCGGCATACTCCTTGAGGTGCGCGAATACTTCCTCCGGCAATAAAAATTCCTTCATCCGTTCGTGCTGAATATAGAAGAAACGCAGAATCGCCCGGTACGTCCCGGACTTCTCCGTCGATAAATACGTCGCTTCCTTAATGCGCTTGAACTGTTCCTCTTTCATGACGTAGCCTCCGTTCTGCGGGTCTGGTAGTTTCATCGTACTGGAAACGGATGGATGGCGCTACCTGTTGTGGGCTTTTGACGCGAAAAAACCGCCAACTCCAGGATGGGAGCGGCGGTTTTCATTGTTCTTCCAGAAACATGCTAGCAATTGACACACTCAGAAGAGGCGTGAGCATCCCGGCTATGACTGCTTGTATGTTGAGAGAGATAATACCCAACCTGTGTATCGCGACATTCCACCCAAGAAATTGAGCAGAATCATGAGCGAGCTCAAATTGTAGTAAATTGTGTTTAACACAGGGTCACGACTATTCACAGCTAATCATCAAAGATTAACGTGCTCACTTGATCCGGTTAAATTCCTCTTCTGTAACCTGCAACTGCTTGTTCAGTATTTCTTTCCATAAATGCCCTTTGACTTCTCCGGTCCCTCTGGAAACTTTCGTCCGTTTAACGGTTCCATCTTCCATCACTTTCATGAAGTAAATGTGGTGTCCTTTTTTCTTATACTCCTCCCAGCCATCCCGGCGACAGAAGCGTTCAATGTCTCTGAAACTAGGCATGGATCAAGGACTTGACAGCTTCAGAATCGGGCTGTGCCATTACATTCATGAGGAAGGGGAAATGCTGCTTCCGATTCGGAGAGTGGGCGTAAAGCGTGAAATGCTCCATGTAATCTTCAGCATAATCTACCAGTGAATCCGCCATCAGGTCAATGACTTCTTCTTTGGTCTCAGCGTTCTCAACCAAATCAAATCCATTCAATGTCATCGTGATGCTCCCATCGTCTTCTTGAATGAAATGCGCCTGAAATTGAAATGAAGCGAAGGCCACTCGTAGCTGTTCAGCGCTTAGAGCTGCCCATTCATCCCGACTCCGCTTCACAAAACGAGGTCCGATACGGATTACGTCATCGTTGAACTGTCCCCAATTCTTACGGACATCTGTTGCATTTAGAGTAGTTGGCATTATAGACTCCTCCTTTTCTTTCATTATAACACAAAAGTACATAACGTACGTTTTGTACAGATAAATTGCAGTGTATTAAATAATAGTTTCCTGCTCCACGAAAAAAAGCGCCTCTTCAATGGGCGCTCATCATTTACAATTGTGGTGAATAGATTGAGTAGTTTTCACTAAAGGGACGCTAGTTTTTCTTGCCGGGAAGTATCCGAGACTGTATGAAAACTGAAGATGATATACTATAGTAAACTGCAATCAATGAGACTTCCGCAGAAAAGGAGCTGAACCAATTGGATATCCTCAACAGACTTGACCCGTACTTGACAACAGAAGATAAAAACCTGCGAAACTTTGCCTTGCATATCCTGGAAAATTTACCGTCGATCAAGCCGGAGTGGCCGGACCGGTTGATACGCGCAGCCATTGACGATCCCGGTTTTTCGGCCCGCTACCTTGTTGCGCTCGCTAACTCGCCGGTCGACAGTGCTGAAGTTCCGGCATTTAAAGAAGCGGTCAGCAAACTGCAGAAGACGAAGTTGTTTCCGCTTCGGAACCTGGTGAAAAACCTTCCACTTGCCGTTCTGGTCGAAAACAGCAAGGAGTTCAGCTCTCTCTTCACGAAAGAGGAATGGGCTTTTCTGGTCAAGCTCTCGGAAGCATCAAAACAGAAGACGGACGAAATGCTGATGGAAACGCTGGAAAAACTCGATGCATCGCCGGAATACCGACCGGATCTATTCGACAGAGCAAAAACCATCAGCCGCCGGCAAGTGGAACAGGATTGGATCGACCGGGACATCCTGCGCCAGTCATTCGACTTGCAGATGCAGGCGCCTTACTTCGACTTTACTGGTATCATTACTGTCTATAGAATCAAGCTGCTGAAAGACGAAAGCTTTATCGCGGATCTCGCTCCGCTCCTTGCGCGGGACGAAGATATCCTGCTCGAAGAAGTAGCCGATGCGCTGGTCGCTTTCCAATCCGATGAAGTTATACGAGCGATTGAGCCATTTACCCGGATCGAGTATCCCATTTTCACATATGATGTGATGGCACAGACATTCAGCCCCTTCGCGATTGAAACCATGAAAAAACACTATTGGTCCATCGATGACCTCGAGATGAAATCTGTCATCATCAAGGGGCTGACCGAACAGCTCGCCAGCGAAGGCCGGGAAGAGATCGAACACTTCATGACTTTCGTTGCCAAGCCGCGCATTTACGATACCGAGGAGCAGGCGTATGGTTATTTCACTGTTTTAGGCCTTGATCATCCGGAGCTTGGCGAATGGAAGCGCATGGCAAGCGATCCCCGCAACATGGATATCCAATTTAATCCGCTGCAACCGACTCAACTGACAAGTTCTTCATCGAAAGCGCAAGCTGTATCCGATAAAATCGGACGCAATGATCCATGTCCGTGCGGCAGCGGGAAGAAGTACAAAAAGTGCTGCGGGAAGTGATTTCCGTGATCCATCCTTTTCTGTCGGCTCTTTTTTCGCTGTCCCTGTATCGGAAGCAGTTATGATTATTATGGCAATCAAATAGAAAGCAAGAAAGTGTCCCTGTGCCGGAAACAGTTATGACTATTTCATCGTTCGAATATTTTTACAAAAGGTGTCGTCAGTAACCATTGTATTCACTGCTATCACCTTTTTTCGCATACAGTTGTCGTGAATAATCTGAGTAGTTTTCAACCCAGGGACGCAATTTTGACTGGATATCCAACCTTCAGGAAATCTTAGTCGACGAGTCCCTGCCGTTGGCTGAATCGTTCGCTAAGGCGAAGTATTTTTTAGAAGAACTTTTCTTTTCGGTTACGAAAAAAGGTGAATTGTTCTATACCTATCATTCCGGATCACTGCTGAATTCAGCTGAGCTGCAGAAAGAGCTGGGTGTATCCCGCGCCACGATCAGCCGTTATGTTCAACAAGGGATGGAAGTCATCCCGAAGACCGGTCATAAACGATACCCTCTGCATAACACCTTCTATTGGAAAAATGGCATATGGGCAGCCCAGCTGCAAGTCCAGCAAGAGCGGTACCGAATTCGGAATCAGACAATGGAACAGCTGATCGAAGAATTGCAAGCGGAAGTCCTGGCATTCGAAACAGCGTATAAAGGGACTTTTGAAGAAGTTTTTGGAGACATTCAAGATCCATACCAGTTATCCAAGCCGGACGATTATTTCGACTGGCACGATGCCATCGAAGAGCTGAAGCGAATTGATGATTGAACAAGTGGTTGCCACACTAAGAGACTATATCGAATCCTACAAGAAAAAGTTATTTCGGGGCACTCTTCTTTACTCGTCAAAGTACTTTTCAAGCAACTCATGCTTATGTAAATCTGCCATCATATACACTAACCCGCTCGGATTACTGCGTGTTACCTCTTCTTCAATCAATGCTTCAAATTTTTTTCTTATACCACTCATACTTCTCTATTAATGCTTCCAGCGTTATATATTTTTCGTTAACCGTTTCTGCAAGATCGAATATCCTAGCTAAAAGCTTACTCCCTATTCCCCGGTTTTGGTACTCGCTTGCAACAGCTATGCGTGCTATATCTAAACATGGAATCTTAGTAATTTCTCCATCGCTCTCGATATCTACTGTCGATTTTCTCAAACTAAAAAAGCCTACTAAATCATCTCCAAGAAATGCCAATGTAGTGCTGCATTCCTTATCAATTGTCAGAAAGTAGGCTTCTTGTTTTAAAAAATTCTCTATACTTGATACTTGAATTTCCACATTTAAAAGATTGGCAATTTCATGATCTTCTGCTCGGATAATCCTAGTCTCTATTTTCATTTTGTTGTGATTCCCAATTCCTTTTAGCTTCAGCTTTTAACTTTTCCCGGCTTCTTTCGTTTTCTGCCAGTCTTTTTAAAAAGTTTTTTGCGTTTTTATCTTTCAATATAGGTCTTTCTCTTAAATCTACGGCCATGACACTCAACTCCCTTGGAAGTATTTCACCTATTATAACAAAGTTGCGTCTAATTCTCACTTGATTTGATGATTTGCCCTTCTTGTATTAGAAGCAGTTAGGATTAATTCTGATTCTGAATCACTATACGAAAATGCTATCAGCAACCCTTAGATTTACTGATAGCACTTTTATTATGCAATTTTCATGAATAAACTGAATGGTTTTCAACCCAGGGACATATCTCAATTGTATCTGTCCCTGTGTCGGAAGTAATTATGACCATTTCAGCAATAAAGTAATTATACAAAAGACACTGTCAGTAGCCCTTGGGTTTACTGGCAGTGCCCCTTTTCGCATACAATTGTCGTGAATAATCTGAGTAGTTTTCAACCCAGGGATGCTGTTAAAGCTGCAGGAGGAGATACTTTTGGACATCATAGTTAAACCGTTTCTTGCCCATTTCGTCACTCCCGACGAGGCCATCCAGAAACGCGTAGATTTTCCGCTTGTCGGTTGATTCCACACTAAGCTCTACAAGCATTCTGGCCAAGGCAACAGCACTTCCGTCATGTCTGGTATCTGTCCCTGTGTCGGAAATAATTATGACTATTCCAGCAATCAAATAACTATACAAAAGACACTATCAGTAGCCCTTGGATTTACTGGCAGTGCCTCTTTTTGTATACAATTGTCGTGAATAATCTGAGTAGTTTTCAACCCAGGGACGCTGTTACTCGGGCAAGGCTACAGTGGAAGAAGTGTGATTTTGTTTTTTACACAGGGAAGTGACATTATTAAACCGGCAGCTTTTCGCTGCCGGTTGGAATTATTGAATCGTGTACTCCAGAACGTCCGTCTGTTCATAAGAGTCCATGTCATAACTTGCGATTTTGCCGGGCGCGACGGTATACAGGGAATCACCACTGTAGACGATCCGCTCCACCATCTCAAACGAGTTGAAGTAATCATTCTCGTCGCTGACGGTCAGATCCGCTTCCCGTTCAATTCCGTCGGCCGTGATTTCGAGGAGGAATGCGCCCTGCGACTCTAACTCCATCCCCATCTCCCTGTCTTCTCGGGAAATGGCGACAGGGAATCCGTAAAGGTTCCGGTCCGGAATCGCAAGCAGCGCTTTATGGTCATGCATAATCGGCGAATACGTTCCGGCATCCCCAATGAGTTCAACGTCTTCTTCTATCGGGTTCAGCGGATCCGTCACATCAAACAGCGAAATCTTCATCCCTTTCGTCACGACCATCGGGGGTGCGCCTTTCACCGGTTCGAGTTCCGTTTCCATGCCAAATCCGATCAAGTGCTGATCATCGAGCGGGTGCAGATAATTCGAAAACCCGGGAATTTTCAGCTCGCCGAGCACTTCCGGAGCTGCCGGATCGCTCACATCGATCACGAATAGCGGATCTGTCTCGCGGAACGTGACGACGTACGCTTTATCGCCCATGAACCGGACGGAATAAATCCGCTCACCTCTTGCCAGCCCCTCGACCGAACCTGTCACATTCAGATCCTTATCCAAAATGAATAATTGGTTTTCAGATAGCTGTTCCTCCGGGAAGCCCCAATTGTGCTCTGTCGTAGCGACCCTCAAATTCCCTTCGTGCTCGTCCATCGAGAACTGGTTCAGCAGTGTGCCGGTCACTTCCGCGGATGCATCGAATGCTACGGCTGTTCCGTCGAGCAGGAACTTGAATATCCCCGTGTTGGCATCCTGCGGTCCCCAGAATCCCATTTCCGGCGCATCCTCCGCTTCGCTTTCAGCCGGCACATAATTCGTCGCTGTCAAATACAGTGTTTCTTCTGTCATATACAGCTGTTCGCTTGAACCGAGAAAACCTTTCGTCATGAGCTCATTTTGTGCGGAATCATCCAGGTCGACTGCGGAAGTGATACTGTAGGCTCCTTCCAGTGTGCCCGGCAGAATGGTCAGTTGCTCATACGGAATCGGCTGCAGCCCGCTGTCGTTTTTCGAGTCATACAGGAACGGCCGCAAGTTATCCTCTTCAAGTGAACCGCCATTCCAATACGCCATTTTATAGACATTGGTCACAAAATACAGGACCCCATTTGCGATGCGGGCGCTGTTCAAATGGCCTTCCGTGCTGATTTCCCGAACCAGTTCCGGGTTCGCCGGATCGCTGATATCATAAAAATAGATAGCGGTCATTTCTATATGGGGCATCATTTCCACCGGCGGAGACTTTTCAGATGAAGACTGAATATCCGCTGCACCGTATCGCTGCCCAAGCACAATCAAAAGGTCATCCTGCAAAAACAGGCGATCAGGCCATACATGTTCCCAGAATGTGATTTCCGATGCTGTACTTAAATTTGCGGGATTCCGGATATCCGTGATGACAACTTCCCCTTCCATTGCGGAGTAAATGTAGGAGCCGTCTGTTTTAACAGAATCCGCTTCATCGACCCCGGCTTCCTGAACATTCGTAGCGGAATGTTCAGAAGCTCCCGCACTGTCTGCAGAAGCGGACTCCTCAACCGCTTCTTCTCCTTCCGCAAAAATACCGAAACCTTCCTGCTGCTCTTTCATCCGTTTTGCGAGCCGCTCAAAATAGTCCGTCAGCTGTTTCTTCGTCAGCGGCTCCAAGCTGTCCATGATGGAAAAAGGAACCCGATTGGCAGTGAGTGTCTTGAATAGACCGCCTCCCAGCACCTCATCGCTGATGTGGAGGGTATAATCTCCTTTTGGCAGCGGATCGATTTCCAGTGCTTGGCCGTTCCCGGCAACTTGGATGGCCGCATCCACTTTTTCTCCGCTCTCGTCTGTCACATAAACTTCCTCACCGGAAAGCCCGCTTTCATCCAGCGGCGAAGAAAATGTGACGCGCATCTCAGAGTCGTTCATCACAATCGAAGGTGCGTTAACCGCCACTTTTTCAATCATAAACGCCAGTCCGATACCGAGGGTTGCGATAATTGCCGCTACACCAAGCCATATCATCCGCCTGTTCACAGAAATCAACCTCCCTTTCCTGTCTTTTGCTGGATTAGACTCCCAACCGGCGGATAAGTTTCAATTTGCCAGTATTTTCTTTATTTTGCTGCGTGAGGGGGTATTAAGCATTCATTTGGCGTTCATAGGTATCCCGTTGGCATCATCAGGCATTCATTTTGCGCTGTCAGGCATTCAAATCAACTTATCAGGCAGCCAGAGGAATTTATTCAGCATTGCTTCCGATGCGTCGTCGTTATGCCAAGAACAGAACAAGAGCTGACCGGAATCCCGGTTAGCCCTTGTTCATAATATCTTCTTCAGTTTCTGGACAACCAAATTCCCGGTCTGAGCAACAGTACGGAAGCCATTAGTGAATGTTCCCCGTGTGTCACACAATTCCCACACAATTTTATAGGATGAATAAAATAAAAGAGATACACTTGAAGTGCTAATACAGCAGGACGACAATATATGAAGTATAAATTGTCGTGTATTATAAAAATCGCTTAGAATTGATTTTACACAGGAACGCTTCACTACTGTAAGCAAAAAGATATAAGTCCTTCATGTTCTTGATTGACTTATCCCAATTTATTATCGTGATCTTCATCCTCTATTTCTTCAAACTCAGCATCAATAATAGTTTCAAAGTCTACAACCACAGTTTCTTTCGGAGCACCAGACTTATAGAACTCCACATCAGCGATAGGCAATTCCCTTAAATGATTTTTCAACCGGTTTGCCATCGGAAGAAATGATGAATAGGTTAATCCGCCAGAAATGACAGTCCCTGCTAATGGAATAATCTTGCCAACCCCCTTAGCAAAACTGTCTTTCGTCATTTTCACACCAACCAGTCGCGCAACACGTTTGGCAATGGGGTAAATAGTTCCCTTTGTTAAAGGCTTTTTCACTAAATCTTTCTGAGCTTGCGCTGCTGCAGATTTGGCCAGTTGGCCAATGGCTGCATTGGCAGTATTCACCCCGAACATAACCCCGATAAAAAGTGTTAACTGGTTCATGGTCTCGTCATCCACTTCGCCATCCAAATCGAATATTTCATTCCATCCATACAAATAGACAAGCTTCTGAAGGACTCGGATGACATGTCCATAATATTGAGCAATATCCGCAGGTACTGTCCCAAAAGCAGCTAAACCGCCTGGAATTCCCGCTACAGCCGAAATTGAGGTGACTTTCCTTGTCTCATTCCGAATGCAAGCTTTCGCTATTTTATCTATCACTTCTGTCGGAATACCAGCACTTGCCGGATTCTGCTGAATCGCCAGCTCAATGACTTCTGATGAATAATGCTTATTGAACTGATTCTTCAAGAACTTTTCCCTTTCAATTTTGACCCCTGGAACTTTCAGTGCGTTTTTAAGAACTGAAACAAATAATTCTTCAGATGAGAGCTGCAATTCATAGGCCATTTAGAGGTTTCCTTCCATGTTAAATTTATAGGTTTGTTTACGTTAGTATATACTCACATCGATAACCCATTATCGATGTTTAAGATCATTTATAGATCCCGACTGTACCCCATAATAGATGATATTATTATCGACTCAAGACCTTCATTATCAGATCTCTAACTACTCCTTTGCTGACTTTATAGCCTGGTTAATTCCATCAAACCCCACTTGAATCGGTCTCATTTTCAGTAAACTGGCGAGCCCGATCATTTTTTGTTTGCCTTTTTCACGATCGAGTTGCCTGGCAGATAGTATGTAAAAGGTCCATTGATCCAGGTCCAGCGGATTCACTTTCTCCCGGTCAAGTTCCTCTAATATACAAAAGATGTAGACATCTGCGCTGCGGATTGCTTCAGTGGAATATGTGTTTGTCTCCGCGTCCCAAGCCAGCGCCGGGCGGATGCTGAACTGGATTGTAGAATGCTTCGTTTGCTTCCAGGACTGTAGATACGCGGCAGACTTCACTTCAATCTTGGTCCCATCCTGCGTCACAAGATCGTACGCATCCCACTCGATTCTCATATCGTTCACTGCATTCACTGCTTTTGCCACAATGAAGTCAGCAAGCTGTCCGCGTAAAGCATTATTCAGTATATCTGATTGACTCCATCTCCAAAAATCAAGAAGAAGGAAGTCAGTCGCTTCATCTTGAAAAACAAACGGCTCTTCCCCGGTCTTTTTCATGCGAATAACTCCATTCCGATTTTAATTACTGCTCTACTTGTTTCAATTCCTTAATAATTACCGTCCCCAGCTGCCTCGTATTATACGGGTTGCCCTTTGAGTTCAGTGTCGAAATTGAAAGCCGCCCCGCAATCTCCCGAAGAGCCGGCTTCACAATCTGCTGTTTTTCTCCATTTTCATATACTTCAATACTCCCGCTTTCCAGTTCCCGGATTTCGTAATTCTCGTAAATAGCGCTCCTTATCGCCAAGACATCTTGGTCATTGCGAATTTTTCGTCTTGGTTCGGACAGTTTCGACATGGCGATCGACAGTTTACCGTCCGGCCGCTCCGTCATCAATTTTTTCGCTGCTTCAATCGGTTCATCCAGCAAAATCTCCAGTTCCATTTCCTCTTCGTTGAACCGGAGAATAATGATCCGGTCAGCCAGGTGCAAGGTGTTTGGATTGAACGCTACGAATCCGCTGCTGCCGGTGCGCGCGGTCGTCTTCACCGAGATACGCTCATTGTCTTTTGTCACCACATCATAGCCTCGCTCATTCACCGCTCCCGCCATATTGCCATTCGTATACATCGCTACATACAATTCGCCCATGCGACCAATCAAGTGACGCAATTCACGTGGATCTGCTCCCCAGCTTAGTTCTCGTTCCAACCAGTTCATCGCTTCACCAAGCGACTGGATGATTTGCATTTGGGTTAATGCCATTCACTTTTCTCCTCTTTCATGTTCATAATTCACCTCATGTTACTTGAAACTGTAATTCCATTATAGAAATAAGAGACTTTATTCCATTGCCACTTTGCTAAACTAGAACCCTAACTAATAGAGCGTTTGTCTCTCGACTCCTCACTAAATATCCAAAAATAACAGCCGCTCTTTTGCTTCTTCATCTTTAAATTTTATATTCCAGCGCTTCTCCATAAAGTTAAGTAGTTTCATCCCTCTTTCCCTAATGGCATCTGGAGTCCAATCTTGATAAGCTGATACTTCAATCTCTGAATGTGATCCATCCGAGTAGCCATTTCGAATTTTATTGTTGTCTAGGTCATACTTTGGTTTTTTCTTATCTTGGAAGCTGTCGTTCTGTAAAGAGCTATTGATAGATCCGGACAATAAAAGTAGATTCCCAAGAGACCCCTGGTAATAATATAGGTCTTTAGAGTCGATGTCCCTAAAGTTCTGTTGCCAGTAATTATTATCGGGTGTCTGAGGGAATATGTGTTCAATAGTAATTCTGTCTTTCAAAGTCTTTAGTAAGTCATTCCAATCAACTTTCTTCTGACGACTACTATCCTGAAGTGATGATTCGTACTCATAAAGAAAATATCTAAGCCCATTCCAGCCATAGTACCCGCTCTGATTATTTTTGCTAAACTTTTTCTTCAATAGCTCATAGAAGTAGGATTCATCAATTGATCCATCCTCATTGAAGAAGTAAGAAGCGTTATATTCTAGTTTTTCCTTAATCTCATCTATCGTTAGTTTCTTCTGATCGAGTTCACGAGCAGCATTATAGAATTCACTATCTCGGTAAGTCCTTCTTACTTGGTCCAGTCGAAACACAAGGAAGATGAATCGTTCTATGCTCTTAAATGCTTCAAGCCTCTTCTCTAGCACTGCTTCATTTTTTAAGATTGACATCACCAAAGGCCTGAAATAACCCATACCAATCCGATTCAATCTGTCTAACATTTTCACTTCTTTCGGGTCCATTCCTGTCGCAAATTCCGGGTAATGAGAATTAAACCAATGAACTGAAGAAGCTTTCAGCGAATGAACATAGTCCTTAATGGCTGACGAGCTAAGTCTTTCATTGTTACTGCCATTAATTAATGCTGTCTCATCTGCCGATTCTTGAATATCCTCCGCTTCATTAATTTCATCTTCTCGCTGCTCCTCAGGATCTTCCAGTTCAACCGCTCTTTCCGTATTCTCATAAATCCGTTGAGGAGAAAATTGTTCATCCAAAAGGAATTTTATATAATCGTTACCGCGTTTACGTGAATACTTGAAATACATGATCCAGTGTGCTTTTAGGAAGTCATCATCATTTAAGGGCCGTTTCTCGTTTCGTCCAAGTTGATGGTATGCTTCCTTCCAAGCCAAATTAATGTCGTTCCGCATACTCGTTCTATCTGCTTCATCCAGTTCTTTTGAGCTGTACAACGTAGTTAAGTAAATCAAGCGATTCTTTAAAAGTTCCAAATCAGATAGCTTTTTCCCTCTGTTATTCATCGTTTCAAACGCGACAAAGACATCGAACTCGTCTTTAATGATGAACTCATTGAACAAAAAATTCTTTGTCAGTTTGCGAAACAATTTTAACAAACCATCCATGCCCTCGTTTGCTGCTAACTCCTCTAACTGCTTTTTAAAATATAGGTTAGCATTTCGAAGATTCAATGTATAAAATGTTTCTGTTATCGTCCCAGCATTCGGCTCTTTAAAAATCCGGTAGCGCAGGAACTCTTCACTTGGGTTATCAATTGCATAGCCAAATTTATATGTACGATACTCATTCTTAGTAGGTTTAGTTCTATAGAGGAACCGTTCGACAATTGTGCTCAGATTAAGCGTATCAGATACAAAGATATCCTTGTCTTCCTTCTCAGGATACTTCTCTCTCATAAAATCAATGAAGGATTGAATGAGAATGATGGTCGTCGTGAGTCGCTGCTGCCCATCAATGACTTCATACATTTTGTAAGAGTAGTCATCTATTAACCAATATTCATTCTGATTTTCCTTGACCTGCTCAGATTTCATCTCTTTCAGGGTTAATAATCCTGTGTAATGAGATCTGCTGCTCGGGAGATTCACTAGATCTTCCCAGAAATCTTTCAGCTGACTTTTTTGCCAAGCATATCCTCTTTGATAATCAGGTATACGAAATATTTTATCCTTAAACAGTTTATCTAACGTTGTTAGCTCGCTCATCTTAGCACCTCAAATGTTTTATTTTTTAATAGGAATTCTGAAAATTTTTTCGACTTCCGAGTAGTCACCCACTCAGGTCTCTTCACATAAATGTTTAATTCAATAATAGCAATCCTCACATATCAATGTTCAAGTTTTTGAAAAATGTACTAATTTAGTAAGTTGTTAATGATGTTCAAGAGCCGCCTACTTTAAAACCAATGGGAATTAATTGTAGATAACATTAAAACCTCCAATAGATTTTTCTATTGGAGGCTATATAGACATGCGAGCGTTTTTTGGTTTTCATACCCATTTGCTAGTTAAACGAACATAAGCCCCCTCGGAGTAACTAGCCGTTATGTTAAAATTCATTGCTCTCACTTCCCCGATTCAATTTCTCTACAAAAATTTATACACTTTTCATTTTCTCCAAGACTTGCCTCTGAAAAGACGCAGTATCAAACGGAACGATTACATTCTCAGCCAGCGCCGATTTCTCTGACAAGAGCTCATGCATCAGTTCTTCTACAGTTCCTTTTGGAAAATTCTCTGCATCCTTTGTGATCAACTGATAAACATAAACGTCTTTTGTTTGTCCAATCCGGTAAGCTCTATCCGTCGCCTGGTTCTCGACTGCCGGGTTCCACCACCGGGTGAAATGGATGACATGATTGGCACTGGTGATTGTCAGTCCTACACCCGCAGCTTTCGGGGAAAGGAGCATGACGGCAAACCCGCTCTTTTCATTAAATTGCCGAACCACTTCTGACCGGTTAGCAGTCGTACCGTCAATGACAGGCACATGAATGCCGTACTTCTTTGTGATTTCGGTTTTTAAAATGGAATGGACCTTTCTAAACTCAGTAAATACAAGAACCTTCTCTTGTTGTTTTTGAACTCGTCCAAGTAATGCCATCAATTCCACCAACTTTGGTGAATCACGAACTAAAGGCTCTTCATCCGTTACGACGGCAGGATGAGCATAAAGCTGCCGGAGATGCATGAGAGCATTCAAAGCAGAAGCTTGTCCTCCGCTCATTGAACTTCGCACTGTCCCAGCTAAGTGCTTTTGCTTGGCCGATGCATTTAGGTAAACAGGTGCCAGTAAATGCTTTTGCGGGAGCCTATCTGCAAGTACTTCCTGCTTGGTTCTTCTCAAGTAAAAATCTTTCAGTTTTGTCATCAGTAATTCGTGATTAGTTTGTTTCACGAACTGCGCTTTGAATTCAGCCAGCGAGAACATTTCACCTGGTGCTACGAAATCCATGATGGTCCAGAGTTCTTCCAGACCATTTTCTACCGGTGTACCCGTCATCGCCAGTCGGAAGTTCCCTTTCATTGCACGCAATGCCCGAGATCTGGAGGACAAATGAGATTTAATATTTTGTGCTTCATCCGCTATGATGTTTTGGTATGTAACTTGCCCAAAGATAAGCTGATCCACCTTAAGCGTGTCATAGCTAATAAAAGTAAGAGGCTGGTTCTCCAAAAAAGCGACATCCTTGATACGTTGACTGCCTTGGTGGATATAAATGCTGTCTTTTAGTACCGGCGCGAACTTCTCGATTTCATTTTTCCAGTTTTCAATCAGCGCAATCGGCAGCACGATTAGGGATGGCACCAGCTTATCCTGCTCACGCTGATGCAACAAAAATGCGATGACTTGCATCGTCTTCCCAAGACCCATATCGTCAGCGAGCAAACCGGCGGAGCCACTTTTCTCCAGACTGCATAGCCAGTCAAAGCCTTCTTTTTGATAATCATACAAATTGGCTTGCAAAGTCTTCGGAATAGGAAAAGATTCGAATCCTCTCCCTTTGGCTTTCACGTCGTACTCCAAGGCCCTTTCATTATCATAAATATCCAAAGTCACTCTCGTACTGTCAGATTCTTTTTCTTCTTTTCCAAATCCTAAATCCGCTTTTAATCCATTACCGGCATAGATATAGGTTGATGCCAGACGGTAAAAAGAACGCTTAGGATCTTTCTCGATTTCCTTCTTCAATTCTTCCTCGTCAAAAGGGACAGGTTCTCCGCTTTCTGAATCGAACCATTCTGTTTTCCCATTACGAAAAACCGAACGTGGACGGGCAATGGTGATAAATCCTTTCACTCGCTCAGAGAATGACTCAATATCAAAGCTAAACTCATGGTCAGGGAAAAGGGATTTCGGATTATCGAAAAACTGTGGGATTTCTTCATCATGCAGAACCGGATGTTTTCGAAGCTCTTTCAGATCACTTTTGACTTGCTGACTTTCGGCAAACCGTGTCCGCTTCCCCTCAGAGCTTACAGGCAGTTTTCTGCCCTGACCGTTTAAATGATCCGTAATTGCCGGTGAAGCACCTTTGACTTCCAAGACCATCTGATCCGGTTCCACTAACTTCGGTTCAATGGAAATTGAATCTATGTATTCGTACGTCTCCCGTTTTAAAAAATCATCCATTTGGAAATCATGGGTTCTCGCTATAGTCTGTACTTTTGCTATCTTTTCGTACCCCGTTTCAAATGCAGAACTGTTTATGGTTTCATACAGCTCCCAAACGGCTTTCGGTAAATAAAAACTCTCTTTCTCTTGCTGGTAGAATGGATATTTAACGAAACCTGTATGCTGCAGGTGAATTCCCTGTTCGTTCTTCAAGTCCAATTCAAACACTGGATTCTGCCCGGAAGTGCCCGTCATCCTTATTGTGAGATCCACCTTTTTTTCGGATACAGGAAGGCCCATTCTCTCAAGAATGGGCATAAAATCTTCATCTGAAACAAGACTGTAGAATACTTCTATTGGCAGGCTGCCATTTTCCATGAATTCCGTTTCATTAAGCTCCTCATAAGCAACATATCTATCAAATCCTTCATTCTTATAGAGGCGTCGGAAATCTGAATCAGAAAGCGGGACTTGGATCGGTGTTTTTTTCGAACCTGCTTGTTCAAAGAACGAAAACAAGATTTCCCCATCTCTGCACGTATAGTCATTGACTACTGAAGCTTTGCCGATTCCGAATAATCTCATTCTCGTTAACCTCCCAACCTAATCTCGAACGTAAAAAGTAATCAAATTTATATTGCCAACCACCACCATGAATCAGCTTTTCTTTTGCAATTGTCAAGCTGGTATCCATTAACTCTCTTCTTGTGATCCTTGCTGAATCCCTTACATAAACCTGGCCGCTTATTAATTGTTTTGCTTCTTCATAGCGCTTCACTTTCTCACCATGATAATTTTCGAAAACAGAAACATCATAAAAGTAAACAGCGCCTGTACCAAACACTTCCATAACGACAACATCATCAAAGTACATAAGAATCGTTTTTTCACTACTATGGTTAATAATCACATGCCTCTTCACACGTGAAGAAAACTTTTTCCAATAGTGTGCGCGTTCATGATTATCTCCAATATTTCCAAAGAAACGATCTAATTCTTTTGAAATATACCAAGCATGAAATGCGATTTTTTCGGATTGGTCAATATGAATCCATTTCTTCTCCTGCCGTCTGTAAGTCCCCATATACCTGTAAATTGTATGACTGATTTCTTCAAGTTCATACAATAGTTCTGAGCGTATGAAGCCACCGGCCAATCGCTGCTGCTTAAAGTTATCGGCTCCCTCAAACAATTCAATGAATTTCGCTTTTTGTTCACGATAGAGAGTTGGCTGGCCATTAGAAAACAATTCTATCAACAGACTGTGATAGAACTTCTGGTTTTCTTGTACCATCAAGTAATCCAGTATGTCACCAAAAGACAATTGTAATTTAGTTTGCTGCAAAACAAATTGGGCATGCTGTTCTTTAAGTAAGATAAACTCATCCCAGAACTGGATTTTTCGGTTCGTCCAGCCGGAAGTGATTGTTCGTCGATTCGTTTCATAACTTTTTTGGACAATCGTCCAGCTCGCTTGAAACTCATTGTCCAAGTAACACGCATAAAGTGCATAGTCGAAAAGAGCAGCATCTCTGCCCACTCGCTCAAGCAGATGCTCCACAGCATAAACAGCTTTGATTTCCTCTTTAATGACTGGAAGTAAGAACGGAAAGATTTTCAGCAGTTTGGAAGGCAATTTTACGAGCCAGTCACAGAACTCTTTAAATGTCTTCTGCAACACCACTTCCAGTTGTTTTTTCAATTCACTTAGCTGTGCGCGGAATTCTGCTGTATCTAAGTTCAGCAAGCGTCGATGCTTAATTTCCTTTTCAACCCATTCTGTAATGAAAACCGGCTTATAGACAAAATTCATTCGTCAGTCACCAACTTTTGAATTGCTTCAATCCGTTCATCTTCTTTCAACCTAAATAAGAATTCAACGCGCCGGGATTTCTCAGCACTATACGTCCCATCTTCGTTTTCGACGGGGACAGTATAGCTGCGACCATTAGAAGTGAGTATTTCTTTTGAGATCTCTTTTTGTTCAAAATCAGGGAACCCCTCCTGATATATTTCCTCAACGACCGAAAAAGATCGTTGCTGTGATAAATTCAGATTGTAAAGATAGGAACCTTCCTTGTCGGTATGCCCTTCGACGATGATTGAAGCAATATCATCCTTAAACCGTTCCTGCAGAATGATACCAAAATATTTCGGCACAAAATTTCTGAGGAAAGCGACTCCTTCTTCGGAAAGTTCCGTAGAGTCGTATTCGTATAGAATATTACCCGGGAATCGGATGGCTCCCGTTTGCGGATCAACTTCTATATTCATGTTTGAGTCTTTAAATTCCTCCATCAATGCTGCAATAATGTCGGCTTTAAGGGTTGTCACTTCATCTATCTGGCGCTGCTTCTCTTCGATGTCTTCTTTGTACTCAAGAATGACAGTGGTTAAGACAAGCGCGAATACCATAAGCATGGCACTCATCAAATCAGAGTAGGACATCCAGTAATTTATCTCTTTCCGCCGTCTCCCCCGTCTCATACAGCCGACTCAACTCTTTTTTCCAGTTGGCTTACATAATCAGTTAAGTAGTTATTTGCATCTTTGTAGTTATCAGCCATAATCTTAAAGTGCGTAACTGCTTCTTTCAGTTGCAGATCAAATTGTTCGAATGTTGTCTGTACACCGGATTCAATATTATCTTTGAAGTCACGGACAGACTGACTGAGTTCTGACTTAACAGCAGAAAGGTTTCTGGCAGTCTGCTCCCACTGCTCTTTTGAATATCGGATCTGTTCTGTTGTTTCTTTTAAGCTTATCTCCGTTGTTTCCATAAAGGACTCGATTTGTCCTGTCAGGTTACCGTTCCATTCTTCTAAATGTGGAATGAGCTCACCTTGCATCTCTTTCATGTCATTTAACATAGTTGCTAATTCTCCAAGGCCTGATACGGTTTCATTTAACGATGTACTCAACGGGATCAATTCACTGATCGCCACTTTCGCGTGTTCAATATACTCAGCGGAATTTTGAGTAGCTTCCATTTGCTTTTCAGACGAAGTACGAAGTTCCTCTGCCAGTTGTTCAAAGCGGCCAGAAACCATTTCAGTTTTTCCGACAAGGTCTTCAATCATGGTTTGTTGGACTTCAGTCATCCGTTCTCCAAAAGAAGTGAACTGCTCAACAAGATTGTCCGATTTCTGCATAAAATCATAGTTTCGATCACTGAGGACTTGTTGCGATTCAATCTGCTGCAGCATCATCTCTTGCATACCGCCAAAACCTGCTGCCAGCTCTGTCAACCGCTCCTGTGATTTGCTGTAATGACTCTGTGCAGATTCCATGCGGGTAGAGAGCGCAGAGAAATTCTCCACAATCTGATCGGTCCGTCCCATTACCTGCTGGTTTGATGCTGCAACTTGTTCGAATTGAGCAATCGATTGTGTCAGTGTAGAAAACATTTGCTCCTGTGCTGACTGAGAGTTCTGAAGCATGGTGTTAAAATCATTAATCGTTTTCGATGTGGAAGTTGTAATTTGTTCTACAAGCTGGCCCGACAAATCGTCTCCCTGGTTTTTAATGATATTTAAATGTTCTTTTGATGTTTCTGCCTGCATGCGAAGTTGATCAGACATTTCTCTGTTTCCTGCTTCAATTGTCTGCACAAAAGGAACCATGGCTTTCTCCAAAGCATCTGTTAACAACGTCCGCATCTGATCAACTTGCTGATGCTGGATTTTCTCGAGTCTGTTCAAAAAGATCTCTTCATCATCGGCATTGAGCAGGAAATGCAATTTATTGATATGCCATTCAATGGAACGGTCTGTGTTGTATGTAATGGTACGATCGATGAAAATCCAAATTATTGATAACACTACTCCAAGGACGGACGTATAAAAAGCGGTTTTCATTCCCCCGATTAGATTCGTCACGCCGTCCATAAGAACTGTTGAGTCTGTAAAATTCAAGCCTGCTAAACCAATTGCAAGACCGATAAAGGTTCCTAAGACGCCTAATGAAACTTGAAGGCCGCCTCCATAATCAAGGACACTCCGTTGCCCTAAGGCATCATGCATGGCATCATATCCAAAAAAAGGTTCTACACGTATTTTTTCGTCCACAGCCTTCTCTTTTGTAATTCGGCCATAGTATTTATCCCACTGCTTTTTGTATGAAGAAAAAGGTTTCAATCTATTGAATATTGAACTTAAAGCAGGATTCAGTTCCCCTACTTGTGTGTTTCCTTCTATTTTCTTCAATTGACTTTTCACTATGCGCATATCGTTATAATTGATTAAGTTCCATATCAAATGAAATCCAAGCAACGCTGCGAAAATAAGGAGCTGAAGCATCATAAAGCTATTAGTAAATACATCGAGACCCGCAGTTTCAAACCCTAAAAAGAGTTCTTCAAAATACGAAAACACACGCTTCCCCTCACTTTGTCTTTTTCCTTCAATTGTATCACCGTCTTCTAAATTTTTCCTCAAAATATTAGGACAAAAATAACAAAAAGATGCTGACAAAGGCCAACATCTAGTCATCCAACTAATTATTTTAACGTGTATATTGTTTATTTATTAAAGAACTCATAATCTTTTCCCAAGAAGTTTTTCACTCTTAAACTTAATTAAGAAATTAAAAGGTCTAAATCATTCTCTCTTTGCTGAAGCTGCTGAAAAAGTTTCTCGACCGTTCCGATACCGACGTTTGTGTACTTTGCCAGAATAACAAGTTCCTGAGGTAGTTGGCCTACTGTCAAAACAGAGTCTTCCTGAAGTTGTCGAACTAAGCTTGGAATCCCGCTGAATTCTTCCTTTACTAAAGGAACTTTTGCCAGTTCTTCAGTAACAATAATGTATTCCGATTTATAAAAGAAGAACAGCTCGCCTGGACGATTTAGTCTTACCTTTCGTCGTTCCTTCTCCTCTTCGATAAAAGCACTTAGTTCATTAAACAACATTTCATCGCTTTTATCATTGAACCTTTTTACGTACTTATGAATGCCTTCCAGGTTTTCAGGAAGTTCACTCATTATGCGTGCTTGTTGTTCGGCTCCCAACCGGATTAGAAACGTTTCGGATTTATCAAATCGCTGTGGCAGCAAAAATGCATCTCTGAGGAAATATGGAACTGAAAGAGTCTGTCCTTTGTATGAAATGGTTCGGATGGAAGTAAATCCAGGTGGTTCAGCTGCCATAGGCACCGGAACAACTTGAGGAATTTCTTTTTCTTTTGCTGGTTCAGAAATTGATATCTTAAGCAGCCTTTCAAGTTCTTTGAGCCGTTTCTCAAGTTCTGTCAAATCATAGTTTTGATCTTGCTTCGGTTGCGGGTCTTTGTAAACCGGCACCTCTGCATCTATGGGTCCGTATACTTCCATGTACCATTTTACAATTATGTATATAGCCTCCCAAGAAAGTAGCGCTTCACTGATCCGGAATGGGCGGGTCTCATGTGCCGCCTGATTCCCTATCTTCCTTACATGATGCAGAGCATCCTGGACCTCAGTCGTTAAGTATCCTCTTACACTCAGCGTATCTAATCGTTCTTTTAGTGTCACCCATGGATTTGCTTCAATTTTTTCAATCAGCATGACATTGGCCAAGAGCGTCTCTACAAACGTCCGAGCATGTGTAAGCATCGTACGGGGGCTCACAAATATACTATTCTCTAGATCTCTTGCCACATGTGCCAGTTTCTCATTTAACGGCTCCATGAACTTATAAAAGTATTGTTCAGTCATAACACTTCCTCCTATTGATGCTTACTCATCATCTTTCGAATTCTTCGGTGACTAATTTCCCGATTACCTAAGTCGCTTCAATGATTCTCAATTCATACTTCTGAAGAAAATTGACTGCTTCATTAATTTTAAATTCATTGGCGATATGCATCTTAATAGCTAATTCTTCCCCGATTTCTTTTGAGTATTTGCTTTCCAGCCATTCCTGTTCATAAACATACGGTACTAAATCCGCTTCTACCCAACTCTTATTCTTTATTTTGTTAAAAATCTTCTGGATAACATCAACATGAGGAAAGCTGATTTTATCAGTACTGTCTTTAATCTTTGCATTCACTCCGTAATACCGGAGCATCCAAACAAGTGTCTTTGTGATTTTTGTGCCGGTATAGGCTTCAAAGATCATTTCTTCTCTATCCGACCAAATAATTCGTTCTGAAGGTGTGACCTCATTGAACACATACTTTTTTCGTTCATCGTTCAATGTGGACACGGCAGAGTCATTTACGTAACGGAAACTGTCTGTTGAGCAAAGGATCTCCATCATTTTCTCTCTGATTCTCGGATGGATATAGCCGGGGAAGCCGGAATAAGAAGGCTTCTTTCCGTTCACTGCTTTCTCCACATATACTTTCTTCCGGTCATGATCAATATCTTTAACTCTCCACAGTTTGCCTGCAAGAATAAGATTATCACCTTCGTTCAGAATGAACGATTGATCCAGTTTTCCGATCTTTTTATGGTTTTCCATAACCTCATATTCTTGTGAAGACATAAAAACCGCGTAGAAATCTTTACTCCTCAGCAGCTTTTCTCCCGCAAGGCCCACGATGATTTCACCGCTGCCTTTTATAACTTCCAAGTAATCTTCGTTAATCATGTGACTGATCAGATTCTGAACGTCCGCCTCTTCAATACTGTGAAAAATCGGGATGGCTCGTATATTGTCAAGCAGCTCTGGATAACGGACGCCGTCTGTCTCCTGACAAATGGAGATGAGCTGTTGAAATAGGACGTCAAAAGGAAGCTGGTAGCCTGTTGACGGTTCCACCCAATTCTCAATTACGAGCTCCATAACCGCCAAAGACTGAATCAGATTAGGTTCCGAAGTAGAATACAATTGCAGCAATTGATCTGCATCTCTTTTGCGTCCTGACCGGCCAAGTCGCTGTTTCAGGGAAGACACGGAAAAGGTGCTGTCAATCTGAATCACGATTTCAATATTCCCGATATCAATTCCGAGTTCAAGCGAACTGGTGGCAATTACACTTTTGGGCAAGGTCGACTCGGTCATTACTTTTTCAACATACTCCCGTTCTTTCTTATCGATAGAAGAGTGATGAGGATAATACGTTTCCCCCATCCCTTCCCGGTCAGCCAGCCGGTTCAAGCCGACGGTCACTTCTTCCACTTGCCCCCGGTTATTGCAGAAGACAACCGCTTTCCGGTCTCTCGTCAACTCCCGCAAGTCCATCAACAGCTCCAGCGGCAACATTGGCGCGTCCTGCTGAACGTGCATAAGATGAAACTTCAAGTTCTTGTCGTTCCCTTTGATATTGAGAACTTCCACGTTGTCCGGCTGTTCATAATTAAGCCAGCTTTTCACCAACTCAAAATTATCTACCGTCGCTGAAAGACCGATCTGACGTGGCGGCTTTTCTGCATACTTGGCTAGACGGGATAGCAGCGAACGTAAATGGACGCCCCGCGCATTATCAAAGAATGAGTGGATTTCATCGATGATGATAAAATCGACATCTTTAAAAACCGCTCTCAATAAATTTGATCGATTAACAAACATGCTTTCAATGGATTCAGGTGTAATCTGCAAAATTCCCGTGGGATTTTCCAGGAAGCGCTTCTTTTTGCTTTGACTCACGTCCCCATGCCATCGGTGAATGGCAATATCACTGTGCTCACAAATTTTCTCGATCCGCTCGAACTGGTTATTGATCAATGCTTTTAAAGGCGACACGTAAATCACCTTCAAGGCATGCATTGCATCTTTTTCAACCATTGAAAGGATCGGTAGCAATGCCGCTTCAGTTTTACCGGAAGCCGTTCCGGAAGAAATCACGAGATCGTTCTGAGTGTGGAACACAAGGGGAATCGTCTTCTCTTGAATAGGCGTGAGGCTGTCCCATTTCATTTCCCAAATCTTTCTTTTCATATTGGCTGAAAGTAACTCAAAAGAACTCATGCTATCTCTCCAATGTCGTGAACCGGCTGTTCATGTGAGAAGAAGCAGCGGGAGCAGGATCCGCTTCGAATATTTTCGTCCGGTCATAATGAGGGTTCTGCTGAAGAATGTTGATGGCTCCCAGGAATGTCCGAACCACTTCGCCCACTGTCAAATTCTCTTTAGCCCCCGGCCGGCTGTACTCTTTCTGGATGAATTGCTGGATTTCATGGTCTCTTACACTGGTCTGGTAATTATAGTGAATACCGTGGATGTCCCGCAGCTTCTGAAGCAGGACGAACGTTTCTTCATGCTTTAACGGCTTCAGTTTAATGACGGGCTGAGAGAGATCCCGGAATTCATCCGTCTCGAAGCGGTTCGTCTCCAGTCTTCGTTTAAGGGCTCCGTAGCTGAACAGCCCTCTTCGTTCATCTTCAAGAAACTCCAATGTCCCGCCGAATGAAAAATACAAGCCTTCCAAGTTGCCTTGCAGCGTATCGTTAAACATTTTTAAGATGGTTTCATAATTCTTGTCTCTCGTCTGCGGATGCGTGATCTTATACAAGTTGATGGCTTCGTCAAAATTAATGACCAATCCGGCGTAGCCGATCTGTCTGACGAATTGCGAGAAAATCTTGATGTAATTATAGTAATTGTCATCATTGATCGTATCCCTGACGCCTAAGTCGGCCTTTGCCTCGGTCTTCGTCCGGTACTCGCCTCGTAACCAGCGAAGCGCCTTCCGTTGCAGCTCCTGGTCGCTATCAATGAAGCCGCGATAATACAGGACCAAGATCCGTGCGAAATCATAGCCGCCGGTGAGTTCATCCATTTTAGTGACGATTCTGGAGATCTCCAATTCCACATCTGATACAAACGCCGGATTTTCCAGTTCGATGGACTGATAGCCGCGCATCTGCACCACTTGTTGCTGTACTTTCATAATCCAAGTATCCAGGATATTATTCAATGCGCCGCCTTGAGGAGCCGTTGAGATGGCCAAGTTCTTCATCAACTCTGTATACGTGGCCACCGCCTTGCCGTCATTGCCATACAGCCTGCGCTCGGGTGTGAAATCCGCTTTCGTCACCACAAACTTTTCTTTTAACGCAATCTGATGGATGAGAGCCTGCAGAAAACTTTTCCCGCTCCCGAAAGAACCGATAAAGAACTTCACGACAGAAGAGCCGGTCTTAACGTCTTCCAAGTCCTTTACGACTTGTTTCGCTTCGTCTGTTCGTCCAACCAAGATATATTGAAGACCTCTCGCAGGCACCACACCGCCTGAAAGGGAATTTAAGATAGTGGTTGAATCTCTTTTTTTAATAGACATTGCTGCTTCTCTCCTTTACCGCTCCAAGAATAAAGCTGAAATCTTCATCTGCAAGGATGTCGCCGTCCTCTTCCAGAAGCAAATTCTCCCCGAGATACTCATTCGCCTTTTCATTAACCGCATTCAGAAATACGGCAGGCATCGTCAAATTCTCCCTGAAAAACACATTCGCCTCTGCCATTGGAAACGGCCCCTCTGCCAGTCGATTTAAGAAGCGCAGCTCCGTTTCAGTCAATGATTCTATGAATCCATCCTGATCAGCGGCCGTATCATCAAATAAATCCAGGACCGGTGAAGCAATCGAGCCGGTTGCAGGCACCGGCTTTTGATCCGGTTCTGCCCGTTCTTCAAACAGCTGGATAAGATCGGTGTTTTGAGCAGACAGCGCAGCAATCCGGCTCTGATCAAACTGAATCTGCGAAGACCGTGTCAGACCCAGATGCTCTGCCGGCTGTGGCGGTATAGCTTCTCCTCTCTCAACCGCTTCCCGTTCCTGTACAGTCTGGAATCGATCCATAGGTGAAGGCTCCTGTTGTGAAGCGGCAGTTCCTTCCTCTTCCGTAACATCCACTCCGTACTCCTGGCACAAATCCGCCAAACCACCATTGAATCCGGCGCCAACAGCGTGAAATTTCCACTCCCCTTGGTGTCTATACAGCGCCCCCAGTACAATGGCACTCTCCTGGTTGAACTCATAATCGATTGGAAAAAGGGCAATCTCTTCCTGCAGCTCACTGTTAATAATTCGAAGCTTTATCCCTTCTACATCCGCAAATGTGAATCCCTTCAGCTTTGATTCATAAATCGTCAATGTGAATGAAATTTTATGTATATCATCAGGAACAGCTGATAGATTCGTAATAAACCGCTGCTTTTCGAACGACGAAACAGGTTCTTCCAACCGCACGGATTTATCAACGGATTGCGGCTGTCCGTAGAAAATGAAATCTTCATCCTTCGCTACTTTTTCATCTTCACCGATCAAAAAAGCGGAAGCATCAATATCCAATTTACTTGAAGTCGTCCAGTCTATTCCGACATACAGATGATTCAGTTCCTCATCATCCTTCGCTAACTTGATTTTTTGTCCTTTAATCAACGAGATGCCCATAATTCCTGACTCCTTTCCTGGTGGCCATACTAGTTATTCTTCTTAAAGTTATTTAACAATTCTTTTTTCTTTTATTATGCAGGAAACCATTGGAAGAAGCACGGTTTTTCAGCGATTTTTGGGAATGTACTAAGGGTTTTGCATTAGCAGCAACTAATGCTTTTCCCTCAGTTCTTTTAATTATAGCTTTCCTCGATTGAAACAATAATTAAAAGCCATCCAAGGAATAGGATGGCCCCACCGGGGAAAGCTTTTTTGTAAGTAATGACTTAAATAAACTGAATAGTTCTTAACCCAGGGACACGTCATAGATATCCCAAAAATGGATTTGGTTACTTACTGTTGTATCAGTAATAATTGGAGCACTTTCTAATACCGTAACATGTTGATCAAAAAACGCTTGCAGTATTTTCGTTTCCAGCCGAACGTCCATTGTACTCAACCAATCCATTTTGCTTTTTGCGTACCTTGCATACGGGCTGTCCGGAAAAAGTCTAGCGACTAAAAAACCAAGTTGTAATGAAAGCTGTATTAAGATTGCTTTATAGTGCCTATGGACAAAATTGGATTCAGTACCGCCCGCTAACATTATTGTGTTATCAAAAAGCGAGGATAAATCTAAAACGTCTAAGTCGTCTATGCGCTTTCGATTTAAAACCCGGAGCGTTTTATCTCTAGACTTTATAAAAGCTGTCAACACATCAAGTACTTCTTTCACTGCTTCTTGGTTTGCTGATTTCGTTAAAACAAAGTCCAGGTATACGATTTCAGGAACTTCCAGCTGTTTACCTGTACTAGTGATTGCAGCTTTAGATGAACTGGCATATTGCTGAGTGGATTGAGAATAAGAAATTTGGGGTTTGTGATTTCTTAACACACTTTCATCATTAGAAATCAGAATTTCGACTCCATAGTTGTAGCCATTTCCTCCGCTGATTTTATTGATTTTTGCTTTGTACTCAGTTCCTAAATCCATTTGTTGAGCCAGCTGAGCTGCAATATCTTTTGGAATCCAACCGATGTTCTGATTAGATTTATTGTAGATTCCTATGGCGTTCTTATCGTATTTATTGTTCTTGTCTCTCTTAAGCTTAATCTCATGGTTCGGATTCATATTTGCAATGATGCTCTGCCTTCCTTCGTACGTCACCCCTGCAAGTTTTACGAACCTGTTTTGATAATCCCTTAAAAGATTCCACCCGCATTTTTCGCATGTAGTCGTGTCAACAATTGCTGCCACAGAATTGCGTTCACTACAACGCGGACAAGTTTTCGTAATGAAATGTACTTTTTTCTCGATTGCTTGTTTTTGAGTAGCTGACGAAACAGTGTTGTTACTCTGGCTTGCGGTATTACTCCGGTTTGAGTTATCGCTTTGACTTGAACTGTTACTATGGTTTGAGCTGGAATTACTACCGTTTCCTCCAAATATAACTACAGCAATCAGAATAAGAACAATAATGGTAATCATCATTAAGCCTCCTGTTTAACGTATTTTTATTGAAATGGGTATATCTCTATGCCCTTTCATTGGAATATTTCAAGCAATTTAAACTAACAGCAAATAAATTACTCCTCCCCCGATTAATAAGTTAACGGCCATTCCCGCCCACAGAAATTTCTTTCTTTCGGTAGAAGCTTTCTTCAACTCCGCTTTTTGATTATCCTGCCAACGAAGCAATTGCTTGTTTAACTTCAGGTTCTCTTCAGTAACTTGCTCTAACTTCTTCAGAAGAACCGATTGCCCATTTTCAATCGATTGCTGGCGCGCTTCTATATTTCTCGAGGAGGTCTGGAATAATTCCAACTTTCCTTCTACTGTTTCTTGGTGAATCTTTAGCTGTTTCTTTGTCTGCAGCAATCCTGCCGATGTTTTGGATACATCCTCCTGGAATCGTTCGATCATCTTCAGGTACTCGGATGCCTTTTTGACGCGTTCAACTTCCTCGCCTAATACGTCGATATATTCTTCCAGCTGTTCGATATGGTCTACATTTCCCATGGGTATCCCCCTCCCGCTCTCTCTTTTATGACAGAATAGAGCTCTTTCACCATGCTTCCATAACTGAATTCATCCTGAAGCCGCCGATGGATCAATTTTAAATCAGCCATTTGGTTGAGCCCGTTGCTGATCAAGGTGTTGCTTAGCTCTTGCTTTTGTCCATCATTTAGATACAGGTCAGAAATCTTTAAAATTGAACCGATCATTTCCTGTCTGTCCTTGTCTTCCATTTGAACAATTCTCGTTACCGCTGCACCCATTCGCGCTCTTCCATCCACAGATTCAAAATTATTCTTCACTAGCTGAACAAACCCTGAAATTAGATTCAAGCTGATATCATCCCGGTAACTTTCAAGGAAGCGGCCAAGTGTAATTTCAAGCTCATCGATAGAATTTATAGCCCGAGGCACATCCTCTTTTCCTTCCTCCTGAACATAGAAAACTCGATACCAATCCTTAATCTTTTCTTTTTTAGCTGCTGTATTTTCCAGGAAATAAACATCATCGTTGCGTTTAAAATATGTCTCAATTCTCTTCTGGAGCGATTCACTATCGGTAAATTCATCTGCCACTTGTTTCATTAACAACATGGATCTTTTTCTGGAATAAATGATATTGTCGTTGTACCACTGAAGAAGAATGAGAAGGACTTTTTTGACAAATGGTTCATCACTTGCTGTCAATTGGTTTTCTGAGACGGAAAAGCCGTAGTCGTACTTTCGTATATGTTCCGACAGTTTCCCGATGACTGATGCTTCTGTCCAGTCAGCCAGCTCGACCTCATAATGCCTGCTTCTCCAATCATTGGTCCAATCTTCTACTATTCCGATCAACGCCAGCTTATAGATCATTTTTTCCGCATCTTCTTTTTGGCCAAATCCGATTCTCACCGTACCTTTTTTATTAGCGATGTTTTTATCATAAAAGGCTGTAATCTGTTGAGCTTCCCGTTCAACTTCCATTAAGTTCTCTTTCATGAAAAACAAGAGGGTGCTCAAATCGCCGGAAACTTCTTTCCTTGCCTTTTCAATTGCAGCTGTATTCGTTTCGAGACTGAATAATGCTTTTTCCTGAAAAGGAGTGAGGTCGTCCTTTGTATAAAGAACAAGACATCTGGAAGGATATTTATCTCTCCCGGCCCGTCCGGCCTCTTGATAAAACGATTCGAGAGAATTCGGAATACCGTAGTGGATGGTATGCCTGATGTTTGCTTTATCAATGCCCATACCAAACGCTTTTGTGGCAAACAAGGAATCGATTTCATCATTCATGAACATTCTTTGTGTCCGGTCTTTATCTTCCGTATAAGAACGACCCGTGTACTTTTTAGGCTGGCTTCCTGAATAATAGCCTGTTCTGACATTGGCAGCTATTTCCGCTAAATGGCTTAATTCATAACAACCCTCTTTTCCATTTACCACTTGCGTGAAGACGACAGTCGGTCCTTTTTGGTCGCTCTCCGCATGAGTCGCAGAAATGGACCTCAGCACTTCCACTAATGATTCTTTTCTATTCTTTTTGGTGACAGGCATAATGTCGAATTTAAGTTCCGGTCTAGTGAATGAAGAGATGGTAACGACATCTTTACTGGAAATTTCCAACTCACTCATCACATCTTTAAGTACTTTTGATGAAGCTGTCGCAGTAAGCGCCAAAAATCTCGTGGAAGGCGCGTATTTTCTGATCGTATTTGCAAGAGCTAAATAAGATGTCCGGAAGTCATGCCCCCATTCTGATAAGCAATGCACTTCATCAATAACCGCCAGCGCCAATGCGCTCTTCCGGTTAATCGTTTCGAGCTCATCACGGAACCCTTGCATTTGGAACCGCTCCGGCGAGATCACCATAAAGGAATACTTTCCTTCCGAGAATGCATTCAATCGCTCCGAGGCTTCGCGGGATTTTAAATCTCCGTTTATGTAACTGGCATGCGTAATATGATGTTTCTGCTTCAGATTCTCAATCTGGTCAACCATCAATGATTTTATCGGTACCACTACAAAACTGATCGCAGGCTGAAGTAAAACACATAATTGATACGTTAAGGATTTTCCGCCGCTTGTCGGAAGGAGCCCGATGGTATCTTGACCATTCAAACAATTGATGATGATCTCCAGCTGGCCGCCATTGAAATCCTGGAAACCAAAAAGGTTTGCCAATAGAAACCGTAAGTTACGGCCATGTGTTTCCGCGCTGAGCGAGTAAACAACAGTTTCATTCGTTTTCAGCTTGAAGTAATTCGCTTCATCATCAAAATCCGTCCGGATAAAGTAGAGGCCCTCTTCCTGAACTTCATCATCCCACCGCTTGCATAAATTTTGGTCAATCCGGATTACACCTTTGTCTTCCGCCTTTTGTTGATTTTTCTTACTTATACTGATTAAAGTCTTTGGCAGTGAAACTCGCGTGTTAAACAATGAAGCTACGTTCTGTATCCAGTAATTCAAGTCTTTCAGGGCAAGCTTCAACAATTGTCGATCGTTATCTTCCTTGACTTGGAATTGCCATGCCGGACTGGAAAGAGACAAGACACCCCTATCGAGAAGTTCCAACACAAATACCTGAAACCTTGCGATAGTTGATAGACCTTGCTGAATCTTGAATTGGCTCTGATCTGCATTCAGCGCATACTCATATTGTTTAATCTTATCTATGTACTTCTTATAAATTTCTCTGAACTCATTTTTGAACCGTGCGTAATCCCGCTGTCTGATTTCCTTTGTGGAAATCCGGATTACGTCAATTCCTTCTTTTCGTAGCGCTATATCCCGTTTCTTATCTAACTCCAGCTGATTCTTATGCCCGTTCCCATCCACTTCAATGACCGTTTTCATTAACGGAATGTAGAAATCGACTTGTTGTTTCGCGAACTCTTGGCTTGTGTCAGGCAGAATTTCAGTTATCGGATATTCAGCACAGACCAAGTTTCGGATAAAACCGGCTGAATTCAAAATCTGTTTTAGGTCATCATAAAACTGCAACGCCGGGTAATCAAAATTGCCATCATCACCTTTGATTGAACGTTCCCAATCCAGATCCTCATTAGAAAGGAACTTCACTTCCGCCAATTCCTCGATATACTTCCGTTTCAACCCAAACTCATTCCGTAAGAAGTCAGATGCGATTGTAGGGTTGCCTCTACAAATCAAATTTTGCACGACGTTACACAGATTAGTGTGCTCGTGTATGACTTTCTTGGCGGGCAAGCCGGCAATGATGAAATTTGAATTCGAGTAACAATAGTTTGCTGTGAATTTTTCCATCGATTTTCTCCAATATTTCAATAATTGTTATCATAATTATAGTACAACTGGTTGTAAAATAATAGTAAATTTGAATTAGGTTACAATAAGTACATTGGTCTATTCAGACATTGATTCTCAAGTCTCTTATTCTGTTCAGTCATTTAAATTTAAGTGCCTTTTCTTACGAACAGCTTTTCAATTTCCCGTCGCACTGAGCCAGAAACCAATGTTGTTTTTTTCCTTAATCACTGATTACGAATAGAACAGGACGGTTGTTTTAACAAAAACTACAGTTTCATAAGCTGTGTCAAATCCCCGTGGAGCTCCTCCATCGCATAGTCCTCGAACGTCATGTAGCCCTTAAGTTGCGCGAACACTCCCTCCAGCTGTGTAATGCAAAATACACCAGCACTAAAAACTCCTTCATCCGTTCATGCTAATGTAAAAGAAACATAGAATCGCCCGATGTGTCGCAGTCTTTTCCGTCGATAAATACGTCGCTTCTTTTATCCGCTTGAACTCTTCCTATTTCATGCGTTGTCTCTGTTCGTTAAGTTTAGTCGTTTCATCGCCCTGAAAACGGGTGGATGGCGCTACCTGTTCCGGGCTTTTAATGTAAAAAAAACGCCGGTCTCAGGAAGGGAACGGCGGTTTTCGTCATTGTGTATAGATATGTCGCACTTTTCTTACTCAAGAGAGACACAAGCATCCCGCTGTGACTATCAAATA
The DNA here is from genome assembly GCF_001999905.1 of Planococcus lenghuensis. Lineage (NCBI taxonomy): Bacteria > Bacillati > Bacillota > Bacilli > Caryophanales > Caryophanaceae > Planococcus > Planococcus lenghuensis. The sequence goes on along the minus strand of NZ_CP019640.1, from coordinate 631,580 downwards.
TTGAAGCAGGTGGTATTAGATTGGAGCAGAATCTTGAGTTAGATTATATTGTAGTGAATTGTGTTTGACACAGGGACCTGATTCCTAACTTGCCTTATATTAGTAAATTATCCAAAAAACCCTTTAGTTCTTTCTGATTGGTATCTTTCAATGATTCCTCTGTAATCCATTCATTGTCTAAAATAGAAACTTGGTTTGCCTTTCCTGGTTTTAATACATTTGCTATAACTCCAACCAGTACTTTGTTTTTACTCGAAGGTTTCCACTTGCTAGTATATGTATCGGGTATATTCTCAATATAAAGCTGTGCTGAATCATATAAGTCAGCATATTCTCTTTCTCCACCTAATAGGAGAAAATCTTCTAAAGTCCCAGTCGAATTATTATCAGGGAAAATAAAGATTCCTGCTTTGCAGTTTGAATTTTTTATATTATTGAATTGTACATCATAAAAAAAGTTCCGAATCTCTTCATCTTCAATATTTTGAATGCTTTTGTAGATGTAATCGAATTTGTCTTTGGCTTCCAAAGAATCGGCATCACAAAAAATTGCTATTCCATTTAAATCATCAATAGATAGATTAAGCAGTGAACCTTCGATAGCGGATGCTATTTCTGTTTCTCCTCCCGCATTTAACACACCTATTGAAACAGCATCATTTTGATAAAAGTCAGGTGTGGGAACTCTTTTCTGCAAATCTCCATTGTGAGGGAAACTCTTTGGAATTATCCTCTCCCAATAGCTATCGACATCTTTCATAAGCCTTTTGTTACTAAACCCTTTTTTTCTTAAAATTTTCCCAATAGCTGCAGTGTCATGGACACCTTCCACAACAAAAAAATAGTATTTGCTCATAGTCATCTTACTTCCTGTCCGAGAATAAAACGCACCTTATGAAGTTGTTCGCCAGAAAACCGCTTAACTTTTGTTGTTCCGTTTCTTTTTTCTAATCTATATACTACAATTCTATCAAAATCCCCTTGGTTGATTTTCAATAGACCATCTAACGCTTCTAAACTATGAGTGGTAGCAAAGACTTGAACATCATATTTTTTACATAATGTATTAAACCACTGAAAGAACGAACTCATCATATCTGTGTGGATTCCTGTTTCAATCTCATCAATCAAAAGAACTTCAGACTTTGAAGAAATAACTGCTAACGTTAACGTTACAGCTTTTCTTAATCCATCTCCGAACATCGACATAGGAACTAAACCTAAATCTTCGTGAGCGATGTATGGGACAGCTACAGATCTTCGACCGACTCCATCATCCATCAACAACTCTATATTATGAATTTTCTTATCAAATCTTTGTAGTATTTCAATTAAAAGATCTCTATGCCCTGACTTAATTAAGTCATTAAATGCTTTTGCTGAAAAAGGAATCAGCCTATGGTCAACAGAAGATATGAAACGACTGTGATAAGAATGAATCGGAGAATCAGAATTTAATGCTGGTCTAATAGCTGACTCAATAAAGCTAAAATCTATAGTTGACAATTCCACATCATTTCTTTTCGCTCTCATAGTCACATTTAATACTTTTATTTCAGTTTCTTCGTCTAAATCAAGCATATTTTCATATTCTAATTCTTCTTGTTTAATTCTTGAATCATGAAAATTAGATTTTAGTTGGCTTTCATAAACCTCTTCAAAACTAGGCTCCCATGTGAAATCAAGTTTTTCTTCACCCTTTTCAAAAGAGAGACTTATACTTTCTAATTCCTTCTGTTTGTTTTTTGGGAATAACCATTCTAATAGCTCCATAGATGAAGTACCATATCTATAGGGCATGATACTTCTCTCTCTTAATCTAGATACAGTTAAAAAGTTCTGTTTAGGAGGAGTATTAGACATTAATTGTAGCGCTTCTAGAATTGATGTCTTGCCAGTATTATTATCTCCTACAAACAAGTTAATATTCGATAACCCTTCGAAGCTACTTGTATCAATTCCTCTATACTTTTTTACTCTAAATGATTTAATTTGAGTCATAATATTTCACCTTCTTTTCATTATAGCTACCTAATTTATAAAATCTGCATAATAAAAAACCGCATAACACCTCATAAATCTAACAAGAAAGTATCTTCTAATATATCACTTAGATTTCTCATTCTATATATCCTATCTTACACATCTTACTCCATTCCACCTCTAAAACTCTACATCTAGCATTTATTATTTCTTTAGTATAAATGTTCCTGCCACATCATTTTTTAAAGAGTAAGTAAGTTTTTAAATTCTAATTATTGAACTCCCAGCGCCTTATACACTGCATCAATCGGATCCGAGTAAAACATCGGCGTGATCTTAACCAACAAATCCGACGGCACTGTCTGAAAATCTACTACCGACGCTGCTGGTATCAGCACTCGCTTCGCACCTGCATCCACACACACTTGCAATACGTTCGCGAATTCCTCTACCTTCGAGATCGTCCCGCCTACTGTCATGTTTCCAATAATCACTGTGCTATCCTGAACTGGTTTTTCCAACGCTGCTGAACAGAGACCGATCAGTTCTGCAATACCCAGCTGCTCGGTCAACCCGATTCCCTGTAGATCACTGATATACATCATATAATCTTTCGTTTTAGTCGTGATGGTATTGCTGATGCTTTTGCTATTTGCGGTGAAGTAGCGGAAAGCTGTGTCAAGATTTTCTCTTGCTCCACGGTGAGCATTCACTCCCGTTTTATTGAACTTTCCAGTGCCGCTGAATACTTGGTTCTCAAGCTTATATACACCGATCATGCCGGAGTCGCTTTGCCCGACGACGTAGACATGACCCGGCTTGCCCATACCTTCAGGAATCAGTTTCCCGCCGCCTTGTTCTGGGACGGAGACGAATTCTTCTTCCAAGGATTCTTTATCGATATAAGAGAACATGACATCGTAGAATTCCATCCCGCCAATTTTCTTCAGCTGTTCTTTCACACGGCGACGGCCTTCCAGTGCATACCTCAAGATTTCTTCGATATCCTCTTTCGTGTATTCACCATTCGGGTAGATGAGTTTAACCATACCAGATACCGTTTTACGGACCGCAATGGTGTCCCGCTGGTTCAGGTTGTTTCCCAACTTGAAGTATCGATCAATCGAGTCCGCAAACGAACGCTTCCGCATTTCCCGGAAAAATTCCGCTACATAATCAACGATGAAACCATATCGATCAGTGAAAAAATCCGGACGCATTTTCGGGATTTCCCATCCTGGCATGTAATGATGCATCCGGTCGAAGAATGCCGTGTCACTCGCCATTTCTTCCGGGAATGGAGCGAAGAGATGAGATGTCTTCAGGAGCACATCGACACTTTGATTGATATTCCCGACAAAGACCATGGAAGCGGAAGCGTTCTTTTCTTCTTTTCCTCTTGCAAAGGATCCAGAAGCCATATAGTCCTTCATGATCTGGATACCGTCTTTATCCTTAAAACGGATTCCGGCCACCTCATCAAATGCGACACAGTCCCACATACCGACGAGACCGATTTTTCGAGAAGACATATTATAGAAAAGATTGGCGACTGTTGATTGCCCCCCTGATACTAAAATTGAGTTTGGCGAAATCTCCTTATAGACATGCGATTTCCCTGTCCCCCTTGGCCCGAGCTCACACATATTGAAGTTATTCTCAACAAGCGGAACGAGCCGGAGCAGCAAATGCCACTTCACTCGCTCTTCTAGTTGCGTCGGCTCCATCCCCGTTGAACGAATCAATGCATCAATCCACTCGTCTTTTGTAAAATGACGACGTCCCTCGAATACTTCATTAAGGTCCATGTTTGGCATTTGAATCGGCTGCAGGCTGCTGACGCTAAAAGGATTCATCGACCGCAGTTCTTCATCATAGAAATAATCGATTTTGACCATACACCAAATACCGCCGACGAGGAGCTTATCAAACTCCTTTACGTAATTTGCAGCAATGGGCACACCTTTCAAACCAAGGTTCGAAAACTCTGCTTCGTACGTATCGATCTTTGGATTTAGCGCAACTGTCACTTTATCGATGATTGAGTATTGCCCTAACTCGCGGATTCGGGATTTCACCTTTTCCGCTTCATCCGGACGAACGAAATTATCCGACAGGATTTTCTTCACTCGCTCTACTCCCTGCTGGATGCTTTCCTCGTCGTCAGTTGCGGCATACATGCCGAGCAGGTATTCAAGCACGTAGACTGGCACGTTCGCGCCTTCTTTAATGAGTTTCGTTAGATCCTTCCGGACGACGCGGCCGGCAAATACATCATTCAGCTTGCCGTCTAAATCGAGTGTCTTTTCTTCCATTCATTCTACCCCCTACATCAAAAATCGAAATCGCTGACGATGCCCAAATTGATTGAGAATGGCACTTTCTCTACAATTGCACCGGTCTCAACATCCTTGCTAACCAGGTAATACGCCTTTGCGCGGTCATATGAAATGCTTTTCAGCACAAACTGCAACCGGAACATCCGTTCAGCCGGCTTGTCGTTCGTCCGGTCACCGATGATCGTTTCTGCGTTCGACAATACGATTCCTTCCGCATCTTCCATTTGTATGGTGACTGTACGCGGTACTCGTTTGTCTTCCACTTTCTCCGTCTGGAAAAATTCCAAATTAAAAATGCTGTTCGTGATTTTTCGAATCGAGCTTGTAAGCTTGATGTCCACTTTCTGGATCGCTTGCATACCACGTTGGCCAGATCGTTTATTTTTGAAAGTTAGGAGTGGAACGACGACTTCCTGGAGGCTGGCACCGCCATGGACGAAATTGACGCCGGATCCTTGCATCCGGTTCCGGATTGTCCCGTTCGGCATATAGGTAACCAATCCCTGTTCATTTTTCACCACGCTCGACAAATCCACCGTTAGCTGACCATCAATTTCCCGATTCTCGGGCGATAACATATACCGGCGTTTTACTTCGATGGCTTCTATCGCTTCTTTAACAATCTTATCGCTTTCCGCCAGTTCTTCCCGCTGGTAAATGAACCCGTGGTCCGCCGTAATGTAAATATTCGTCCCGCTTAAATCATCCCGGATAATTTTCACGAGATCAGCCAGCTGATCCAAGCTTTGCTCTACCGCACCGAATGTGGATGCCTCCGTGCTTGCCTTATCACCTGTTGCATCAATCGTATCGTGGTAAATATAAACCAGCTTCTTGCCTTTGAATGTTTCACGTCGGCCGGCTTTATTCATCGTAAAAATATCCCGGAAGTGAATAGCGAGACTTTCCGGCTCATATGATTCCAAAATCTTTTGCCGGTTTTCGAGTCCCGATGAATCCTTACCGTCAACAAGTACTCGTCCTTTATCATCAAAGTCAATGGTCCGGTGTGGCAGTAAAGCTGCCATACCGAGTTTCGTAACAGAAGGCACAACACTCAGGAATGGCTCCACGGCGCAAGTGCCGATTGTGCCGCTGTTCAGCCGTTCTGCCAATTCCACACCGACTTCATAGCGCATCGCATCCGAAATAATGACAAACGCCCGCTCGCCTTTTTGAATATGATCAGAAACAACAGATGAATAAAATCGCTGCTGATTCTGGACATTCGGCAAGGACCAACTATTGGCCAAATCTGCCCGCACTGCCTGCGACCAATGCGCATTCAGTTCGCCCATAAACCAGTCTGTATACACATGCTCCACGAGCTCCTTCAGTTTCTTCAACAACTCGTGGTTGCTTTCTTCATCAAATGCCACGTAGAACTTCCGGTAATAAAAGTCCATCAAATGATAAGTATCCCGGTACGCCTTGAATAAATCCGCCGCGTTGCTCTGCGGAAGTCCTGCCTTGTGTTCAAGATAGAATTCCTGCAGTTTCACGGTATAATACAGCGCTTCATAAATCGCTCTGTACTGTTCGTAATAATGCTTCGCCCGTCGCAGACGGATAAGTTTCAAATAATCTTCGAAATCTTCCCGCTGCTCCAACAAGCTATTGGCAATATGAATGATGATCGCTTTATCGATATACGGGAATGTTTCCGCCTGTTTAAACTCATCAATCGGCACAGATTGTAGCAGCGTTGGTAAATTGATCTCTTGCTCAGCCATCATCGCGTATTCATTAAACACCGTTTCATCCACTTTATGGTGCATCCAATGGTCAACGAACACAAGGGCATTCGCTTTTTGTCGATCTGCGATAAAGTCCTTTACGTTTTGAAGATAGCGCTCATCTACAGAATGACTGAATGCGGTCACAGCCAGGTGAATAAATAACGTCTTTAGCGTTTTCACAGGACGCTCATAGCCATAGCGGCGATCCACCCAGTTCCAGAAGATATCAACTCCGAAAAATTTATTGAAGGCCGATATGTACTTATTGTCTTCATTATCCAGCGTGTCCAATAGTACTGTTTTCAGCACAGCTTCAAAATCAGGCGTCTTCAAGTTACAAAGTACACTCATAATCGCGAGTTCAGTTGTCTCTTCTGTGAATGACTCGATCCCATAAGCTTGGAACTTCCGGAACCGTTCCTTATTGTTAAAGAACTTCTCATGTCGCTTTACCACTGGACGCAGTGCCGGATCAATCTTCAGTTCACTGAGGATTAGTGATAGACGATCTGCAAAAAACGTTTTAGAATAAAGGACGGTATCCGCCAGCCAGTTATCTTCGATATCCAGTTCCAGATTCGTATAGATTAAGTATGATGATTCGAGATCCTCTTCCTCCAGCAAATATTTCGTTGCGAATTGATTGCGTTCCGTAAGTGTATGGAATTTCACGTTATTTAACTTCAGTTGGTCTACTTCTTCGCTGAGCTCTCGGTCCTGGTCCAGCCAAAATACGATTCGTCGGTTCTCTCCGTCTTCCAGCGGTTTATCAAATATCGCCTGCAGCGATGCTTCTACTTGGTGCATATTCACTCTTCTCACCTGCTTTATAAAAACTCGTACTATAACAATGATACACCAGCGGGTGCTGGTGTATCATCAACTGGTCTATTATATTTTTGCCACTAACCCGTCGAACTTCGCGTAGTTCACTTTCACGCCGTCATCAAGGTCAATTTCAATCTGCATATCCGCCATATGATGAAGTTGCTCATCATACGCTTTCAGCTCATCGATTTTCTTATCGAGCACTTTCAACTCTTTTTTAGCTGCGGTGACTTCCTGGGCAGTCGAAGCCCCTTCAATGACTTGCAGTAAATCCTTCTTTTCAGAATCCATCCGTGTCTGCACTTCGTGAAGATAATCTGTACGGATTCGAGAAAGCGTCGTCTTATCATAGCGGTGCATATAGATGAGACAATTGAATGCCTTCTCCTTACCGGAAGTGAACAACCAGTATATTGGTCGCTTCTTGTACACTTGAACATGGTCCTTATAAAAATCATTCAAGAAATAGCGTCGAAGAGCTTCTCTTGCTGTTTCGTTCTTCTTTCGGCTAACTGCATCTGCAATAAAATCTAAATTTTCTTCGAGTGTTTCGTCACCAAAAGTGGTTTGGACAAAGTCGACGAGCCTTGTTACGATATCATCCTCGAAATAAGCATCAGGCAATATCGGTAAAATATTATCCTTATTTACCGGGACACTCTTATAGCGAGAAGGATTGAAATCTCCTCCTGCATGAACAAGGCCTTCCTCATCAAGAGAATAGCGACCGAAAGAGCACCCAACTGTATATGAGATAAAACTTCTGATGTCTCGTCCTATATCTGCTTTCCGTACTCCTAAATCTCTTTCGTCTACTTCTGGAGTAAACTCATCATTTAATTTTGCACTTTCAATAAATATTTCATTAATCCGATTCTCTTTTTGTCTTAGTTCTTTTGATAAGTGATTTGTTTTTTGTTCCCAGTCTTGAAATGTCTGTTTTAAATTTTTATTCTTAAACCGTATTAGGGGATGAATTTTAAAGTTCCACGAATTTTCATAAGAATCCCAATCGAATTTAGCTATCTCTATACATCCAGTTACTAATCGCTCAACTTCTTTGCCTACTTTCTCATCATACAAGTAAGGCATAGCCGCAACATTCCCAGATTGTAAATGTAGGGTTGGATTTAGGATTTTTGTTACACTTTCTGAAATTTTAGTATTCAACATACCAAGTATATATAAATTATTCTCTTTCGGAAAACACACACTCGAAGTACTTTCAAAAAAATATCCGGGTTCCATTATTCTAAAAGAAGATTTACCGCTAGTTATGTTTGACCAAGAGATTCCTTCTCTAAATAACATTTTTTCGCTTCGTATTGTTGCTCTTCCAGTACTTTTTATTCTTGCTCCGTTGTTTTCCCAATTGATTAGGTAATCATGATTTCCATACCATTTTCTATAAGAACCACCTTTCAAGCATGGAACCCATTTCTCATTTTTCATGTTACTAACTTCGAACCATAGCCGTAGAAAAGAATTATTATCACCAATAGTGGATCCCTGTTTAGTAACTGCAACTTCACCAATTCTTTGGTTTTCAATAAATATATTCACAAAATCTTCGCTAAGCCAATAAGCAATTGGACTTCCTGGAATTTCACTAAAATTTCTTTGATCAAAAGAGTAACGATAGTCCACAGAAGCTTCTGTTACTGCCTCTAGCGTCTTAGTTGGTTGATTAGTTGATCCTCTAAAGTCAGTGAGCTTAACATATTCACCGAGTAATTCGCTATTATAATTCCGTAGTGTGAATGTACAAATAGGAACTGTGGCGCCCTCAAAACCTGAATACTCGAGTTGGATTAAACTACTGATTGTTTTTTGGCCGATCATTTTTTGTCTAAATTTCTCGAAGGAGGAAATAAACATCCAGACAAACGGAGACATAAATCCTATTTGTCCATTTTCTTTCGTTACATCAAAACTATACTCAAAAAATGACGAGAACAGATCTGCCTTTACGTCCAAATAGTTTTCCTTTAAATAATCCGCTACTTCCGGAGTCAAATATTTATTACCCGCATACGGGGGATTTGTGATAAAAACATCGTGCTTTCCGCTCATCAAACTTGCTTGGTGAATAAGTTGCTTGTACAAGTTGAGCGTGCGATCTCTAAGCTCCTGCTCGAATAGATCTCCTTCAAGCGTTTCAATTGCTGCCACACGCTCATATAGGAAATTCTCATCATGCGATTGAAGTTTTATTAGTGAACCGATGGCTTTAGCATGTCTGAATTGGCTAATGAATTCTTTCATTGACTCGTAATCCTTGCCTGAAGATTCTCCTGCCAAGAAAGCTACTTCTTCATCGCTGATTGCATTCGTCTCTTGGATTGCAGCAAAGTTCAGCGCTAATCCATCTCGAACTATACTTCTCAAAAAGCGCTTATTATACTGAAGAGCTTTCATTACGGTAGAAAAGCTGGCCAGTTGATATGCTCGGTCATCAATATCCAAACCATAGAGATTATTCTCAATGATAAGTCGTGGTATCTCCCGTTCACTGTAACCGCATCTGCTATAGATTTCATATAGCACGTCGAACATATAGATCAAGATATGACCACTACCCATCGCGGGATCAAAACATTTTATGTCTTCTACATTAAGATCTTTATTAATATAAGGAGTCAACTTTTCCTGAAGAACATCATCTGGTTCTTGGCTTTTTAGAAAGAATTCCCAGTTTTGAATCAGGTCTTCATGTTCAGGATGAGATTCAATCCAATATCGTCCTAGAGCATTCTGTACCATGTAGCGCACAATCCATTCTGGCGTGAATAATTGTGTAGCAAATGGTAGTTCTTCTGCTTTATACCGCTTTTTCGCTCTAATAACTCGCTCGTTTTCTTCTGAAATATAGTATTGATAAAGCCATCCTACAATTTCAACCTTATTCCAGTTATCTTCAGGAATGAAGTCGGTATCTGTCATTCTCCGCACGAAGGAATCCGTCCCGAGAAGCCCTTCCGGGAACAGGATTTCCGTATAGTCTTCAATCGTCTCGAACATGAATGGCATATAGCGATTCAAGTAGTTGCAGTGCTGTTTGATGAGGTACTTGAACAGTGCATCTGTATTGTTGTTCACTTTCCATTCATAAACTTTTTCTTTATCTATATCCAGGTCAAGCGACAGTGCTTCTTTGATCATGTCCGGTTCTGTGCTGTCCGGTTCTGCTGTTGACAGCACCCGCACTTTCGTCGGCAAGTAATCGTTCACTTCCATGAAGCGAAGTGCGATGAAGCGGTTGAACCATGTGTATGCCGCTTCATCTATCACCCGCCGGAAGCCGATGTCATTAATTCGTGCAACAAGCTTATTGCGCTGCCGGCGTTCTATATCGGAAAGCTGTTTGCCGTCGATAAAGACAGCGTCCGAGCTTTCAACGTCCGCTTGCTGGATCGCTTCTGCGGTAATCCCGATTTTCCGCGCCTGCAGTTCCACTTTTTCCAATAGTTCTCTTCTTGCTTCTGTCGCGAAGCGTTTCAATGCGGTTTTGTTCATCTCATTTCATCCTCTACTCGACGAATTCAATATGCTTATTGGATTTGATAATATTCTTTAGTTTTGTAGATAGCAGATTAATGTATCTATCTACGTCTTCTTCTGTCTTTATTATCGTAACTTCATTTGTTAGTTCTCTAAGCCGCATTTGATGTTTATTAGGCTCCACGGTTGGCGGCTCCACTACTTTTCCGCCAGGGTCAACTGGCTCCACCGTTCTCTTCCGTTTCCATTCAGCAATATCCCATCTAATCTGCCGTTCGATCTTCTCTTTAAAGCTTGAACTCTGTGAGATCGCCGCATCTACTTTGATGATATCCTTCTGTTGTTGGAGATTCTCAAGTAAATTTCCATAATACTTTTCAGCCTGTGCTTTCGTTTCCGGTTCAACACCATAATCTCCGGCCTGAGACATAACCTCTTTCTGATGATTTTCAATTTTTGTTTTAGCTTCTGCTTTTTTCTCGGCCAATGCCTCTTCGAACTGCGTTTGCAGTTGATTCACTAGTTCCGGAATATCCTTGATTTCATTGTAAGGGACCGGCTTCTCCAAAATGCCTTTTAGCTTACTATAAGCTGTATTGGCCTCCTGATCCGTCAGGTAAGCCTCATTCTCCTCATACTGCTTTGTTTCCTGAAGACCCTTCTCGAATAGTTCTTTCTGATTTGATCTAAAGAAACTCTGAACCTTTTCTATGTCTTCATCCCAGTCTAATAAATCGTCTTCGAGATCTTTCAGCTTTGTCAGAAATGAGACGTTATCGAGTCGGTTATCAAATTCGCCGAAGTACTCGAGCCCTTTATCCAACAGACTTAACCCCGGGTACTTTTTGCCCTGGTATTGTGCTTTCAGACTATTAATATCTGATATCTGTTTTTCAATAAGCAACTGGATGTCTTTGATCAATCCGTCCTCGTCTTCAGATAAGGCAGTCGTATTGAATACTTCTTTGCAAATCGATTTTGCTGTCCGAATCAGTTTCTCGTCTGTCTTCACTCGCTTCAAAATGATGCCTTTATCAGCTTCCGCTGGTCTGCCGAATACTTGCAGTAATTTATTCGTATCAGTCTCAGGATCCAAGTACTCTGAGTTGTAACGGACGCGGATCTGTTGCTCTTTCAGCAGTTCAGCAATGACCGCTGCGACGTCGAGCTGCTTCCAACCGTATGGTTTGTCCTGATAGCGGTCATATAGCAACTTTACGCGCACTTGCTTGTTTATCTGGTCTTGCAAATCAATGAATTCTTTGACTTCCCGTCTGGCAGCCGTGTTCGGATTCGTGTCCATCTGGCCATCGAGGGACAACTGATCTGAATCAGCGGAAAGGATAGAAATTAGCGCCCGTTCGTTTTCTGTGTGTTCTTTGATGTAGTTCAACTTTGTGTAGACGTTATCGACAAGCTGTTTCATACCGCTATTGATTTTTTCTTTCACAGAAGAGCCTTTGACATCTGCTTGGTCACCGTTGATATAAAACGCTGCAGACTTGATCGCATCTTCCAGCAATTCACGGACACGGCGCCGACGTTCACGCACTTCGGCCTGTTTATTGTTCAAGATATTTTGAATGTTCTCCGGTAATTGCGTGATGTTCTTTTTCTTGCGATACTCCTCGATGCGAAGTGCTTCTTCCATCTCTTCCGTAAACGCGCCAGTGCCGCCCAATTTGATAATCATCTCTCCGTTACCGGACGTCATCATCATGAGTTCTTGATCAGATTTGTGGTAATGGTCCGATAATGGTGATAGCACGTGAAGGCCGATGCTCGCCGTCTGGTTGCCGTAATTCTTTTCGTCCATTTTTTGATTAAACGCGAACGAATACTCACGATTATAGTTAAAGCGCTTGTCGTCGTATAAGTCCTGGAAAATATAATTTGCAAGCTCTCGTTTAATGATTTCTTCGTCAATGTTCTGCTGCTTGATTTCCCGGTTGATGTCCTGCTCGTCGTCAGTAAGGAATACATACAAATCCCCGTTTTTCTGGATCAGTGTTTGTGTCATTAATTTCCGGAGGCTTGTCTTGATTTTTTCTTTCAGCTCCAGTTTGTCTTCATCGATTTGCGTTACCATTAATGTGGCAATGTTATCGATATTCGCTGGCAGTTCTTTCACATACTTGATCATGAACAGTACTTTTAACAGATCGATATTGAATTGATCATCTTCGAGCACAGGATTGACCGCCGCACTTTCAATAACACGGGAGACGGATGGATTCAGAAATTCCTTAATGGTATCGTAGAATGCATGGAAAGGAATGAGCATTCCTTCTTCCGCATCCTTATAGCGCAATGCCGCTTCTTTAAAGGCAGATAGCATAGAACGTTCACCTTCGGATAAATGCTTACCGGAAGAACCATGTTTCCGGATCTGTTCGAATACGTTCTGCAGCAGTTTGAACTGGTATGGAACAAATGGATACATCCCTGCAAACTCTTGGTCATTATCGAAGCCACGGAGATCTGCCGTGCTTTCTTTGAAGGAGATCAAATTTTTGAGAATCGCACTTTTCTCTGGATAAATCGCTTCCAGTTTATCCTCAGCAACATCGTTTTTCAGCAAAATCCGCTTTTTGATTACTTCGTCGACTGAGATGGAAGACAGCGACAGGCGTGTGTCAAAACGGCCTTGGATACGAGAAAAGTCATCGCCTTTCACTTTGACGATGCTGTCGATGCTTTCCTGAGACGTGACCATCACCCATACTTTTCCATATGCATGTGCTCCAAGTTCCTCCGTCAGTGTCTGTAAGTTCAGCATCAGGCTCCGGCTGTCACCGATATACTGGCCGACTTCATCGACAAGGAAAATTAGGTGGAAGTTCGGTCCTTTTGAATCGACATAATCCTTTACGTCTTTTGCGAACTTCTCGATGCTGATTTCGTAATTATTAACACCATTCTCAAACCAATTTCTGGCGGAGTCTTCAGACATATCCGTCACTTTTGTTAATGCGCCGATTACATAGTCTGCATCGAAGTAGAACGAGTTTCTGCGTTCCTCCCACGATTCACCCGCAGCTGTCTCGAACGCTGCCTTGAAATCCCCGTAAACGCCTTGGTCATCAAGGTATTTCTCCATTTCAGCAACGCCCGGAATATCCCCGTAATAACCTCGGTGCTCGTAAAACACTTTCAGGAAGACGCGGAGAATTGCATCTTCTTTTGATTTATTGTCCAAGCCGCCTTTCGCATCGATGTTGAACAGAATGGTTTCCGTCTCCACACCGGCTGTTTTCTGCATATTGGCATAGACAAGCGGATCTAGTACTTTATCTTCAAAGAAATCGACCGGTCGTTTGCCTTTGACTTCCTGGTTTTTCAGAAGATACGACAGGATTTTCAGGAAGTGAGATTTACCAGAGCCGAAGAAACCTGAAATCCAGACACCCATTTTATCGGTCTTACCATTTATACCTTTTTGGTAGTTCTCATAGAACTTCGACAGATGCTTATGTAATTCTTTTGTTACGACATATTCATCGAGTTCCTGATGAATATCTTCTTCACTCGTTTGTGCGACTTTAATGACGCCCCGGATGTCCCGTTCGATATCTTTCTGGAACATGTCTTTAATTTGCATGTAGATCCCCCTCTTTAACGTTTAATCAACTAACCGGAATGCTCTGTAATAATTATCGTCTTTAAATTTGCCGAACAACTGTAATGACTGACCGTCATACTTTCCAGGAAAGAACATGATGACCGGTGTCTTGTCGACCACTTCCTGCAAGTTATTCAGGATACTGTGAGAGCGGACGAATGGATAAACCTTTCCAACACCGGTTAAGAATATGACGTCGTGGTCATTGAGCTGTTCTCTTATTTTTGATAAAAAGATTTCCGGTTTAGCGAATGTTGTCATCGCTTTGAATAACGCATCTTTTCCTTGCCGCTGTTCCATATCAAAAACCCGGTCAAAGATATTCTTTTCTTTCAGAATTTCAATTAGCATCTTATATAAATCGAACTCCGCAATTTTCCTTCCAGAGTACTCGCCGCTGAACTCTTTTTTGATGTATTCAATGTGATCTCGAACAGCAAGTTCATCTTTCGGATCATAGTCGAATACATAAAAACTGATTTCATTGCCAAGCCCGCGCCCTGCGAGGAACTTGTCCTCCCGGATTTTCGGGATGATCTTATCAAGCCGTGCATTCAATGTAGCCATCGGCCGCCTCCTTTATTCCCCCATTGCCTGTAAGTACCGGGCATCGCCGATCCGCCGCAAATGGTCTTTTATTTGGTCATCAATTATTAATCGGTTCAATTCCCCGGTTTTTTTGCTTTCCAATAAGCCGGCACCAAGCAAGATGTTCATGTATACCAGCTTCAATTTTTGGATAGTCGCTTCCTTCCAATTAGCGATGGACTCATGTTGCTCAGCTTTCGTTGTAAAGTACGTATTCACATCTTTTTTTTCTATCGTGTAGTCATTATTTTGAAATTTCTCTTCTATTACTTCAATCATGAACTCATGGAAGAGGCGATCAGTTTTCATAATGGCATATAGATTGATTACTTTAGCAGTTTCTAATGATTCATTAGCGAGAAGCTTCAGCAATTCCTCATCCAAAGCATTCACTCGCCGCAGAATAGATGGAAATCCACGCTGCAAACTCGATATCTTTTCATGCTGAAACAAGTTTTCATCGATGGCTTTCTTGCGGATTTCCGCATCGCTTAACCCTTGCTCTTTTAAAGCAGCCACTTGTTTGAATTCATACAGCATGAAAGAGGCACCCGTCAGGACAGATGAGTAATTCATTTCTTGTGTCATGCGCTCCATTCCTCCATACTGATTCTTTGTTCACTTCATTTCTAAGACTCGTTCCACAACTGCCAGGCGCCGCTTCCCACAATGTTGCTGAATAACTGTTGTGAATTGGTGATTTTTCACTAGCTTGTGCTTATTATTCTCATGAATAGTTACAATGTTTTCTATCAGCTTTCTTTCCGGGATTTCCTCTTCGAAATAGCTATCAATGAGCTGGTTCAGCGCAATGGCAAGATCCCGTTGCGTTCGGTAAAAGAGTTTAACTTCCAAGGCCCTCACCCCTTCAGAGTTCTTATCTATTTCTTATTCTATTCTTATTTTTTTTGTTAAACAATGGAATCTTTAAATTTTCTAATTGTCACTTTTAGAGATAATCAAAGTATTTGGAGTTATATTTAACTAGAGGAAACGAAGTGTTGAGATGAATAAGTTTCCTATTTTCAAAACTTGAATAGTATTAAATCAAATGGTTAATTTCATTTATTACTGTTATTAACCAAAAGTATAAGGCTGGATAGACTGGTTGATTTTAAATCAATCCGGGTATATATTAAAAATGAGAAATTAGAATATGCCGCCGGTGCTGGTAACACCGACGGCATAGCAACGAACAGGTCCCTTCAAGGGGGAACGGCTACAATTACGAGGATAACCCGCCGAGCTGTCAACTCAAGGGGCGGGTTATTTTTTCTGGTCTGATGAAGCTATGACCAGCACCAAGCCTGCAAACGCCACTGCAAACATTAATGCTTCGTAAACTGTCATCTTTACCACCCCCTTTCGTTCGGGGATGGCCGACCGCCCTTGAGCTCCCTATTCGGTTGCATGATTTAATTTTATCATTTTACTTTGACTATAGACAGGGACTTACTGATTCCATTTCCCTCTTCACGCAGGCTACACTATATACAGTATACATCACTCCTCATTGCAGTAGTTTAGAACTTCAGCCATTGCAGAAGACGGCATTAGCACTTTTCCTTCCTTGCTTATTTTAAATCGAATAAAACCATAAAGAATGCCGCTCCCCATTGGTGGAGAGCGGCATTTTTATGATGGTCTACTTTACTCAGCCTTAGCTTGCCCCTGCCTTTTCACATTCCTTCAGCACGTCCCACAAGAGATCCGGCAAGTTCACGAACTTGCCGGTCACGCGCCCTAGTTGATCACTTTCCGCATATCTTCTTTCGTATTCACCGTGTACGGGTGCATCATGAGATCTGCGTCCACGACTTGGCGCACGTACTTCTCGTCGATCCCTTTGTGTTTGCGCCGATTCCGATCGTATAGTCGTCATTTTGCTCCACTCTTCTCCCAAAATCGTATTAATTTCTTCATGGTATATGAACAATTGCACGATGAGATAGAGTTCATGCAGTTTCTGGAGATTTTCGGGGCTGAATGACTGGATGAGTATATGGCTTTCTTTAGGGTCCTTGCCGATAGTTTACACTTTTCGAGGATCCGAATCAGTTCTTTTTCTATGTCCGGGTAAATGCTCGGCTCTTTTATCTTAATCTAGTCCGAAATATACATTTTCATAAATTTTACGTAATCATTATTGATGGCTGAAATTTTATCTAAAAGATCGCTGTGTTTCTTTTTGTTCTGGAAAAGATAAGCGGCGGCAACTAAAGTATCACGAAAGGTGAAATTATCTCTTCTTAGTAAATAATTTAAAAGTTTACGGATTGGGCTACCGTCAACTTTACTTCTGTTTTCTAAGTACCTGCAAATCATTACATACAAGACCGTGAATTGAGATGGATTATACAGAACGTATTTCCATTTCTTTATTATCTCAATTAAGTCTTTATCGTTCATCATTTCCCACTTTCGAGAATAAATAATATTATTGATGATTTTATATGTATCTTCACCACCTATTGAAACATATTCATCAGTTAAGGATTTATAAGCGCTAAGATTGACTCCTTCATCTTTTTCTAACTTGTTTAACTCTAGTAATAGGTATTTAAAATTTCCATTACTTATTATTTCTTTAGCTTGTTCTTCTATTTTCTTTTCGCTCAAAAATGAATTATTCTCCTCATAATCAAGCAACGTTTGAAAGTCAATTTCATACTCCTCTGCACTCAATAATTTTGTCTTAGAAGAATTTAAAACTAATTCATCTTCCCAGAGCCAATGATTAATTATCTGCAAAAGTGTATTATTTCTTTTTTCTACTACTGTCTTATCTTCTGGAATTATAAACATATCATCAACAAAGCGAATTAGGATTAATTCTTCTTCATCCAACAAACTCTTCATTTTGTTATCAAAGTCTTGTAAATAAAATTGTGATAATATTGAAGAAGCTATCGAATAATGAAATTGAGGTAATGAAGAAAAACCGCAAAATGAATAGAAAAGTACTAAATCATCAATAGCTGGATTTCTGCCAATATGCTTTTCAAGTTTTTCTTTCAAGTTTACAACCTTAATTGAAGAAAAAAAGTCTTTTAAATCAATCTTCAGTGCGGGGTGTCCAAAATACTTTTCTCTTTCTTTTTGGAAATGTTTGTAACTACTATTAAAATTTGAATTCTCACTTACTTTTTCTTTATCCAAAGAAAACTCTAATCTTCCTGAGTAAAAAGATTTCAGTCTTTTAGATGAGAAATTCAACGTCTCCATTCCATTTAAGTAACTTCGAGCGATTTCAAAAACTATTTTAGTGTAATACAAATAATAAAGGGGCGAGATTAAGTGCATATTACGGGGTGTAAAGTAATCGTTTTTATATACAAAATCTCGAGAAATATGCAGGGTATTATCTTCACAAAACTCTTCTACTCCTTTTTCAAGTTCATTCAATAAAACATTATTTTCGTTTTTCTTAATCAAATTTAATATTGAAATCGTCTGCGGGTTATATAACTTCGATTTTGATAAAGACTCTCCATATCTCAACGTTAGCATTGGTATATCTAAACTATCATTCAACATAATACTCCTCCTAATTAGGAAATAACCCACAACACTCCAACTAGAATTACCAAAAGCCCGAAAGTAAAAAAGACATTTAAATAAAGAATTGTATTATCGACGGTCAAATCTAAGGGTTTCCACTTTCTAAATAACTTACAATCCTTGTTTGCTTTCTGCGAATCTATGTTTGATCTATAAAATTCGTTAACTTTATTATCAATAGGACTATGGTTTTCATTATTTTTTAATATGGACTGATATTTAAACATTATAGTCTTATAATCCTTAATAGCCTCGGAATATTCAATTGAGTTTTCCGGGTCTTTTTTCTTAAGAAAAACCACTTTAAATTTCAAAATTAAATCTTCAATATCTAACTGATGATAATGCATTCTTAGAGCTCTCTCTCTATAATTCAAACTATTAATATAATACTGAAGCAATATTACATAGATTGAAAAGATACCTGAGAAGAGGGAAAAAATTTCTCCTGGCAAAATTTCATCTATGTTTGTCTCACTAAGAGCCAGCAGTATAAATATCACTGCTTCTATGTTTAGAAAGAAAAACACTACTTTCCATTTATCGTCATAACTCGTTAACCTTTTACTCATCTCTAGTCTGTTGTCTCGAGTTTTATTAAGAGTATTTATTTTTTTCTCAATTTCATCGTTTATATCTCTATCTTGGTATTTTTTAATTTCTTTCATAGTAAATTATTCTCCCCAAAATATATAAGTTCTCAATTATGAGCTTTTTCAATAATTCGTAATATGTCATCCTTATGATTGACATGACGACTGTCATTACTTAAATGACGATTTGATGTCTATTTCATTCTTCAACTTCCTATTATTAAAAAATCTTTTTTGCTTAACGCCCAATCTTTTGTGCGTCATCAAGCAGAAAATCTCTAACGATTAACGAAAACAGGTAAAATTTAAACGCTTTAATGGAAAATTCCAAGGCATCACAATTTTCTTTCCTTTTAGTTTACCGTAATTATCCCATTAATTGTTTGATCATTTAAAAAATGAAGCTAAATGCTAGATATGGTTTTAATTTTTTGACTGTTTCAATGCGGTTTAACTACTACATTTAATTAATAGATGTCTATGTGCAAAAAATTTTCTGTAATACAAAATTCCAAAACCTGTCCCCTTCCACAGAGAACAGTTATGCGACTCGAAAAAGTAGATGGGGAGTTAAAGTGAATTACGGCGAATAGCCTTCACTAACATTTTCTCTTTTACAATCAAAGTAAGTTTTAAAACTACGACTCATAGCAAAGAAAACCCGCGATTTCGTTGTGGATTCTATTTCACTTACCCGTACTTTTTTAGCCTATTTCACGATACAACAGAAAAGTTGGGGAATATGCCGGTTCCACCCTAGTCGATCGCTTCCACGTATCCTCTTCATTTTTACCGCATACCGATCAATCCCTCCTCGGTTCAAATAGTCTATTTCCTTATTTCTATTGATCCTGATTTCACGCACGCCAGATCCCCAGGAAAAGAATAGCTACTAGAAAAGCAACGACACTAAAAAAGAATCCGATTTGCACGATGGTGGCAATGGCTACTGTGCGTCCTCTTCCATGCTTCCACTCCATGACTGCGGCCAACACGGTTTGTATCAGGTACAGTGGCAAGAGCAGCAAAAAAATCCATGGGATATAGATATTCTGTGCCAAGGTGAATAAAAAGATAAGAACAAAAATAGACAGATAGACAGAGCGGGTGGTCAAGTCCCATTTTCGGTGGGTGTTGTTCACGTGTTGATTACTATTGAAATACAGCTTTTTGATCCCGAACCGTTTGTATACGACCTTGCTGAACAGCCACATTAGCAAGCCGGTTCCGACGAATAGCAAGAGGATATCAAGATACCAAAGGTGTTCCGGTAACAGATCGTAAGACATGGACTTCCCCCTTTCTTTTTAGGTTACCATATATCTCCATAATTCTCTAAGTTGCCTGATAAGTGTGTTGATGGGCCGTGTTCCTTCATTCAATCGAACCTATTTTGAGCCTTTCTGTCTCTTCCTTAATTTCCCTCTTTTTGATTTACAATGAAGCGGATTTCCTGTAGGCTAATTGAAAACTTGCTTTCTCAGCGAAGTCATAATCGGGTGCATTTCAATACAGACAACGCGCCAGTCACTGAATACGAACGGCCCGTTTCCTGGTGCTGTGCCTTTAATTCGCATTAAATCCATCATTGAAGGGATGTTGAAACCATGGCAACCACACTTTCGATTTCCGAACTGCTCCAGCTTCAGTCCACACTGCGCAGAGAAGCGAATAAAGCGGAAGCGCAAATTGCAGAAGGCGCTTATACAGAAACGAACGGTGATATCGAAACGGAATCGGTTTCCGTTGAGGAATTGGAAGCGGCGATCGGCAAGCTCGATGAACTGAACGCCTTGTCGATTCAAGTGGCGGATAAACTCCATGACGCGAACCGTGGGACGGTTGTGACGCATACGAAGGCGAATGGCAGTGAAGTGAACTTGAACCTCGCCAGTGCACTGGATTATGTGAAACAGGTCCGCCGGAAAGCGGCGCTGTTCGAATTGCTTGGCAATCAGAAGAAAACCAGTGTCCAGAACGTATACGGCGGCAGTGAACGCATCATTACAGAACGTTCTTATGATATCGAGCATTACGCCAAGGAAAGCGAAGCGCTCATGAAAGAAGCAAACCGTCTGAGCCGCGAAATCGAACGGCAGTCGGTGCTGGTCATGGTAGAAGTGAACGGCGTGGACGCATACCTGTAAGGGTGTGTTTCCAAAAGCCGGGAGACGCTGATCTTCTTCTCCCCTTTTGGAAGCATTCCCTTCGGGGGATGTGCGGATGTACGGTCTTCCGGCGTCCGGCGAATGTGCGACGTGAAAAATGAATCCGTCTTCTCACAGAAGACAATTACGCTAATCATACGCCCAGGATTCCACCCGCTGACCCATTGACCGAGGACGAGGGACATCCAGGAGCCGTATGACCACCCGCCACTTACTGGTTTTTGTACGAATTCGTACAAAACTGAAAATGATTCGCACCTCTCCACATTCGCATACATACCGAAAAGAACCATCGCTGACTGGGTGGTTCTTTTTCATGCCCCATTATTCAGTATGCTGAATTTATTCACTTGGTTTTCTGCCGTTCTGTATCCATGTGCATATTTTCAAACAATTAAAAGCCGTCCCTGTGTTCCGTCCGATTATGACTATTTCTTTTTCTCAATAAAGAAGTAGAGATCGCCCTGGAAATCGATTGATTTCATTAAGAACAGCTAGTTTTTCATGCAATTGGCGTAAATAAGCTAAATAGCGGCTGACACAGCAGAGACGCAATTTCCAATAGCGATATTTAATGACGGCAATGCGGCGACAGGTTTCAAAAGTTTCGTTGTTTTCTTTTATTTCGCTTTGTGGTCAAGTATAATAGAGAAAAACGAGGTGATTGACATGCTCGAATTGCTTAATTCAGTAAAGTCACTGCCTTCTGACGAACGGATTAAAAGCAAGCGTGCGCGGGAATATGTAAAGCTGATGCGGCTGTATGAAGAGTTGGAACGGGAAAAAGCGAGACTTGACCGCGAACTGGAAGAAGACGAGAAACAAGAAGCGTTTGAAGCGCTTAGCAGTGAATTCAATATTCCACCTCACGTGACGGTGAGAGATGCCGCAGAAATTATGGGTATCAGTCCTCAAATGGTTCGGCGCTATTGCGCTGAAGGAAAGCTTTCTGCTCAGCAGACGCTCGAAGGCAGCGGCAAGTGGCGCATTGCGACGGCTCAGCTGATGGAGCAACCCAATTGGGAACGGTTCATTGACAAAAGGGCAAAACTGAAGAAGCAATCAACAGCGCTTGCTGATGAAGTGCTGGCTCAGTTGGACTCTGGAGTTTAAGCCCCGTGGCGGATGATTTCAAGTCATACACGGTTGATACGAATGTTATAAGATACTATGCCAGCAAAACAGGTGAACCCGATTTAAGGCTTGCTGCTAAAGTCTTTTGGAGAAAAATAAAGACTGAAATTGCTGAAGGATCTACAATTATATTTGTTCCTGCTGAAGTTAAAAGAGAGCTGGAGATCCAGTCCTACACACTAAGCGGGAATGAGAACATGCGCGTGCAAAAATTATTAGATGTATGTCAGGAGACTTCTCCTCCTGTGTCTGATGAATTGGAACATTCCATCCGTAAAATGACCGCTTATTTACGGGCTAATTTCAAAGATATTCTTACTGACGGGAAAATGGCGTATGGCGGTGTTTCCGATTCACGGATTCTTTATAGCTCATATGCTGCTGATAGCATTTTAGTTACTGCTAATGTAAGAGATTTTCTGCTGTATCCGTTGCTGTTCCCATATGAAGAACAACGGCTATATAACCTGATAATTAATGATTTCATTCAATTTTCAGAGGAAACACATAGAGCTATCTGGTCAGATACGAAATTCAAAACGCTATTCCGGGAATTTGTTGAAGCAGAACAAGATGCCGAGTTTGCCGATGAGTAGAATCTCTGAAAGATGAAATTCGTTATGGTTTAAGATGATGTGGCACACTACTATGCCATGAACAGCCTGCAAATGTCATTGCTAAAGATGACCCATCACTTTTCCTTCCTCATTTATTCCGATTTGAACAGCATGAAAAAATGCCGCCTCCATTAAATGGAGAGCGGCATTTTGTGATTATCTGTTTCACTCGGTCTTAGCTCGCCTCTTCATATTCCTTCAGCACGTCCCGCAGGAGATCCGGGAAGTTCGTGAACATACCGGTCACGCCCCAGTTGATCACTTTCCGCATGTCTTCTTTCGTGTTCACGGTATACGGATGCATCATGAGACCGGCGTCCACGACTTGGCGCACGTACTTTTCGTCGATTCCGTTGTGGTTCGCGCCGATGCCGATTGCGTATTTATCAATTTCTCTTAACTCCTCTTCCGTGATCGTGCCGATGTCTCCGTAATAGGTGAACAGCTGCACAAGCGGCACGATGGAGTTGAGTTCGTGCAGCTTCTGGAGACTTTCCGGACTGAATGACTGGACGAGTACATGGCTTTCTTTCGGGTCCTTGCCGATCAGCTTGTATTTTTCGAGAATCCGGATCAGTTCTTTTTCCATGCCCGGGTAAATGCCCGGCTCTTTGATCTCGATGTAATACCGTTCGTCCGTCCCGAATTCCTCGATGACTTCTTCAAGTGTCGGGATGGTGAGACCGACGTAATGCGGCTGCGCTTTTTCCGGATACAGATCGTTGAACCACGAACCGGCATCGAGTTTTTTCAGTTCTTTGAGCGTGAAATCCTTTACGAGACCGGTGCCGTTCGTCGTCCGGTCCACCCGCTCGTCATGCATGGCGACGAGCACGCCGTCTTTTGTCATCTGCAGATCCACTTCGATGAAGTCCCCGAGCATCGTACCGCCCATCCGGTAGCCTTCCAATGTGTGCTCCGGCGCGTGACCGCTAGCGCCGCGGTGGGCGACGTTCCAGATCGGCGTCGGTTCTGTCGGAATCACTTTCTCATCTTCCTGAATCGCTTTTTGCTTCGCCCGCGATTCCTCATCGACCATGACCGCAACCAGTGTTCCTTCTGAATCTTTTTTTTGCATCCTGAATCTCTCCCTTTCCACTATCTGTTCGTTGCTATTTCGACGGGGCTAGCCCGCTCCTCAATATCGTTCTATATGTCAATATCTATGATGATGTTATTCCTCTTTTTGAAGAGCCATTCCTTGGCACTCCCCCTTTTTTTCGAATTTCATTCGGATAAAAAGACCTCTTTCTCTTTTTTCCCTTAACGATTGGAATGAAACAAAAAACTGCGGCCGTCATGGAGGGTCAGGTTCCTGCAGGAGAATCAGTTAACAAGCCCCTGAAATAACAGCGGGCAACAACTTTTATCGATAATCAATAAAAAAAGAACGAAAAACAGCAACACTTTCTCTTCTCCGTCGTCCTCTTTTATAACAACGAACCAAAAAGGAGACGGTTTCCATGAAGAACTTTCTGACGTTCGGCTACCTGCAGGCGCTGTGCTGTATTTTTCCGGTGGTGATTTTCGCGGCGCTGGCGGTGTCAAAACTATTCGGATTCCGGGACTGCCGCGCTACGACTTCATCCTGCTCGTCTGTCTCGTGGCGCAAGTGCTGATGGTGGCGTCCGGAGTCGAGTCGCGGGATGAGCTGAAAGTGATTTGCGTCTTCCATGTGATCGGCCTCGCGCTCGAACTGTACAAAGTGCATATGGGCTCGTGGGCATATCCGGAAGAAGCCTTCAGCAAGCTGTTCGGCGTGCCGCTCTACAGCGGATTCATGTACGCGAGTGTTGCAAGCTATATTTGCCAGTCGTGGCGGCGGATGGAGCTGAAGATTTACCGCTGGCCGAAGCCGCTGTTCGCATTCAGCGTCAGTGCCCTCATTTATTTCAATTTCTTCACACACCATTTCACGTATGATTTTCGCTGGGTGCTGACCGGGCTGCTCGTCATCATTTTCTTCCGGACGTCCGTCACGTTCCGGGTGAATGCGAGCGTCTATACGATGCCGATGATCGTGTCGTTCGTGCTCATCGGGTTCTTCATCTGGATCGCCGAGAACATCACGACGTACCTCGGCGCCTGGCAATACCCGAGTCAGACCGACGCGTGGTCGCTCGTGCACATCGGTAAAATCAGTTCCTGGTTTTTGCTTGTCATCATCAGCGTCATCATCGTTGCTCAACTGAAGCGGGTGAAAAGCGGTGAAGATGTGCCGGAACTTGCTTTGAAAAAACGGACGGCACAGAAACCGGTCAGCCGGTGACACCATCGCCCCCTTTTTCAGATTCCGGTATACTAAGAACAGTGAAAGGGGCTGACGTATATGTTGAAATGGACCGGAGCGGCAGAGCTATGCCTGGATGGTGACGGACGGGTGCTGATGATCCTCCAAGGCGCGCCGGAAGACGACAAGAAATGGAGCGTCCCGACGGCTGTGACGGAAGACGATGATGCACTCGAACAAGCGGTCAAACAGGAAGTTAAGGAAGTGACGGGCTGCGAAGCGCAAGTCACGGAACTGGTGGAGACGAAAGAACTCGCCTATCCGCAGGCGGGCATTCAATTGACGGTGTATTATTTCAAAACCGAACTTACCGATGGAATGCCAAAAGCACCGGAAGGAGATGAATTGATTGCCGAAGTGGCCTGGAAGACGGCCGAGGAAATCGAATCGCTGGAGCTGATGTATCCGGACGAACGGGACGTGCTCATCCGCTATGCCAGCACGCATTTCAATTGAGGAATTGGAGGAGTAGCCGTGCGAAACGATCCGTTATTTACCGCTTTTATAAACGATGCCGCACAGCCCTTCTCCGGCTGGGACTTCTCGTTCATCATTGGTACCGGCCGGCTGCAGAACGGACTGCTTCCGTGGTCGTACGGGAGTCTTATTTTGCCTTACATACGCAACGCCCACTCCATGCTCGATATGGGGACGGGCGGCGGGGAATTCCTGTCCAAGCTGCAGCTGTTTCCGCATGTGGTGTGCGCGACGGAAGGCTACGTGCCGAACGTGCCGGTGGCGAAAGCCCGGCTGGAGCCGCTCGGCGTGCGGATCGAACAGGAACACGATAAAGAAGCACAGCCGTTTGAAGATGGTGCGTTCGACTTGATCATCAACCGGCATAAATCCTATTCCGCGAAAGAAGTCCGGCGGATGCTGAAAGATGGCGGCACATTCATCACCCAGCAAGTCGGCGGGCTGGATTGCGCGGAGATTAACGAAGCACTCGGCGTGCCGATGAATCCGCGAACCGTCTACTCGGCGCTTGAAACGAGACAAAAAGAACTCGAATCGGAAGGCCTCCAAGTCACACTTAGCCGGGAAGCCTCCCCTCCCCAGCGCTTTTACGACATCGGTGCCCTCATCTATTACTTGAAGGCAATTCCGTGGCAAGTGCCGGATTTTGACGTGGAAAGGCATATGGATGAGCTGTATGTAATTCATAAGGGGATTCAGGAAAACGGCTATTTCGAGGCGACGCAGCGGCGGTTTTTATTGGTTGCTAAAAGAAGGAATGATTTAAAGAAGTGATAAGCCGCTAGTCAAAGCATAAAGGGTTCATAAGTTGAAATACCCTATTAAATAGGGTAAAATGGAATGAGATTAGAAAATTCTAGAGGAGTATTCAATGAAAAGGACGTTCATGTACGTGGAGAATTTCGATCATAAATGGAAGCAACTTGGCCTCAACTCCGTTGAACAACGGGAATTGGAGTTTCAGTTGTTGTCAGATCCTGAACAAGGAGCTGTCATATCTGGTACTGGCGGCCTTCGGAAGATGCGCTTTTCACCTGAACGGGAACAAAGAGGAAAAAGTGGAGCTTACCGGATTATCTATTGGATATTCCGCTTTCTTCACACACCATCCTGCTTCTCATTTATCCGAAGAACCAGCAAGCGACATTAAAACCGGATCAGAAAAAGGTGCTGAAGCCATTCACAGAGCAATTAAAACGCCTTTATACCTCAGAGAGGATGGATGCCGAATGAACGAAGATCAGTTCTTCAATGAATTGAAAACAAGTCTGGGACAAGCTATCGAACATGCAAAGGGGAATCAGTCAAAAGTAAGAACGAAAACTATTGCAATAAAAGAATTGGCTGTATTCTCTGCCGAAGAAATTAGAGAGTTACGCCTGGAATTGAAGCTAACTCAAAAGTCATTTGCGGCACTCATCGGCGTATCCGTGAAAACGATTGAATCTTGGGAACGTGGAACGAATGAACCGAGCGGCGCTGCCCGCCGGCTGCTGGAAATACTACGAAACGAACCGGATTTAGCCCAAAAACAAGAAATTGTATCTGTATAATACTTGAACCCGCCAAGCGCAATTGCTTTGGCGGGTTTTGTTTATCTTGTAAGCATGTGTCTTCACCCAATACCAGCTGTATCAGCTGTTCAACCGTTGAGTTATACAATTGTCCGGTCTGAAATCTCTTTTATCCTGACGGGTGAATACGGTCTATTAGCAAGTAACTGACTGCCAGAATCTCTGATCCGTCACACATTTTATCTGTCCGCTAATCCACGAATGGTCTTATCGTAGTCAGCGATGGTTTCATTCAAAATATCGAAGAAATCCTTAGAGACATCTTTAGGCAGGACAGTTTTCCGGTTTTTCACAAGACGGATAGTACCATCCTTCGCTTCCAGCCGGACATCATCCCCTTGCTTGAATCCGACTTGCGCAAGCAATTCTTCCGGAATGGTGACGCCGAGTGAATTGCCGGTCTTTGTACTTTTGCGTTTGGCGTTTTCCATGGTTTCCGCCTCCATATAATTGTCATAACAGTTATACAATGTATTGAACGAAGCGCGATGAAAAGTAAGAACCCGCTCCGTTCTATATACAGCAAGGATACCCAATGGTTATGGAAACAATGAAAGCCAGGTAACTTGAAGCTGGCGCGTGGGTCTTCTTCTGTTCTTCACAGGAGTTTTCGTTGCATTGGCTTTTATTTGAAGAAACACTCATGACTTTATTCGTGTTCATTCCAAAAACAACTGAACAGCCTATGCCCCCCAAGTGAAGGTCATTGTTCTGCTTATGCGTCATGGATTCTTCAAGGTGACATCATGCTCACCGACATTTCGGAGGATCATGTAGTCCGGATTTTCGTACTCGAAGGTGATGCGGCAAGCCATGGTTGGTGACGCTTCAAAAATGAACTTATGCCCTTTCATCTTTTTGGCACGTAAGCCCACCGGATAGGGGCGGCCATTGGCTAGCGTGCGTATCGCATCATCCACTGCGTCCTGTAGTTCAGGAGATAGTTTAGTATATGAGCGTCTAAATCGATTGGTAATGTCCAGCTGATACGCCATGTGCTACTCCCCGTTGCGCAGGGAAGCAATGGCATCTTCTACGTCTGTAAAGCTTTTGACATTGCCGGTATCGATATCGTGCTGTGCTTCTCGCTCGCCCTCTTGCCACTCCTTCTTCCAGAACCACGCCTGATCCTTTGCAATCGTGATAACTGGTGTCAGTACCACGCGTCCGTCTTCCAAGCTCACTTCAAGTTGATCATCTTCTTCTAATCCTAATGCGGTTCTGAAAGCGACCGGCAGGGTGATTTGTCCTTTTTTCTTAATGTTGATGACGGCGCTTTCAACTTCCACTTCATGTTGGCTTTTGAAGGTTTCATCACTTATGGACTTAACTGGAGTCTTCATAGTATTCATCCTCCTGGTAAATTTACTTTGCTAGTCGGAAAGTAGGAAAATCCGACTTATTGACTTCTAGTATACCTAAAAAGTGGTAGAAATAAAAGGTGATTGCTTAATTTGCGATTATTAATGGGCTCTACTTACAGGTTATTTAAGGCTGTTATCGAAAAAATGCATGGAGATATTCACCACAATAACGAAACCCGCCAAGCACTTATACGCTGACGGGTTTGATTTGGTTGATTAATCTGACAGAGTGATCTTTCAACTCCGGATCCAATAATGAATGACTTTGCTGCAGGCGATGTATTCGTATGTGAGGAGTGGTTCTCTTCTTACAGGTGGTTTCGGTACATCCACGGTTTCAGCAGCGACCCATTCAATCACGACCACTTGCCGCATGGAAGCGAGTTGCTGACTGCGTTCCGGTATGTGCGGTTTTGTGTGCTCCCGGTCAATCCGCTTCTGGACTTTGATCAATTCGTCGAATCCATGGGCAATCAGCCAATCGATCTGGTCTAACGGATCTTCACCAATGACCGCTGTTAATGCCTGGTCCTTGCGCGCCTTCCTTCCGACTTCCGCGTCCAGTTCCAATTCATCCACGTCCACGGCTCGTTCCTGTTCATACCCGAACAGCCGGATCAGCCTCTGCAGCAATTCTCTCCCCATTGGAACCGTCTCCTTTCTTATTGCTGTTTAAATTCCTGTTTTTCGCGGTTTTGAAACCCGCTTATTTAGGAAAAGTAAGAAAATTTTAATATCCGAAAACTGTTTTCTTTCCCGCCAATCATCCTTTATTGCTTTTAAGCGGAATTGCTGGTACACTTCCTTACGAACGGTCGTCAGGAAAGGACGGAATTATGACTTCTCAATCAATAAAAGACGCAGCGCTCGTGCTATTCGCTGAACATGGCTATAACGGGACTTCCCTGTCACAAATTGCAGCGGAGACCGGCCTGAAAAAACAATCCATTTACTCGCATTTTGAAAGCAAAGACGCCTTATTCCTGCAGGTGCTGAAAGATACCTTTTCCGCGGAACTGCATAATAGAGAAACGTACGTGAACGAACAATTCGACAATCCGCTGGATGAGTTCCTGCTCGATGCCGTGCGCAGCACCATTGACCGGTTCGAGCACGATTCACGCTTGAAATTCTGGCTCCGGGTATCGTTTTTCCCGCCTGCCCATCTGTACGAGCAAACGGTGAAGCTGGTGTATTCGTACATCGACCAAGTGGATGAGCTGTATCTGAAACGGTTTGAACAAGCCGTTGAACAGAAAGAAATCACCCGGCAGGATGCCAAAACGGCGACACTGGCCTTCTCTGCCCTGATCGATTCCATTTGCGTCGAACTCGTATACGGCGGCGCGGAACGGACCGAACGGAAGCTCGAAGCCGCATGGGCGGTATACTGGGCGGGGATTTAAATTAGACCAAGTTAAAGAACAGTGGTTCTCACGCAGTAGTGGTAAGGGTATAAAAAGCCTCCGTTTTCACAAATGAAAACCACTTCAGATGGATGCTTTTCGTAGGATTCGCCGCTTATCGCTCTTTCATTCAAGTTCAATCTTCACCTTTTTAACTTTGATGCTGTTCCTCTTGTTATCGAAACCAATCAAGAACATGTTTTAGTGCAGAGCCACCAGGACAGTGTTGATTTTTTAATGTTTTAGCGTATGAAGCACAACAGCGGAGACTCCAGCGGGATAAGCGCAGTGTCGAAATCCACTCGGGCGTCAAGCACGAGTTAGTTCGACGCAAGCCCGCGGAAAGCGAAGCTGTTTTGCGAAACAGCAATAATAAAGGTTTAACATAGCTCTAAATTTCAGGAAACACGGATTCATCTGGAGGGAAATGTATGCATCACGCAGAAACAAAAAAACAAAAAATAACTTTATTTCTCTCTGTCCTCTGGCCGATCATGGTGACACAGCTTAGCCTGTATGCGATGAACCTTGTCGATACGATGATGTCAGGCCGGGTCGGCACGGAAGACTTGGCGGGGGTCGCGATCGGTTCGAGCCTCTGGATGCCGGTCTTCACCGGCATTAATGGCGTGCTGCTTGCGGTGACGGCAATCGTCGCGCAATTATCCGGCAGCGCGCAGAAAGAGAAAATTGCCAGTTTCGTCACCCAATCACTGTATTTGGCGGTCATTATCGCCATATTGGTCATTGCGGCGGGCAGCTTCCTGCTCAATCCGATTTTGACGTTTATGGACCTGGAACCGGAAGTGCATTATATTTCCTTCCATTACTTGGTCGGGCTGTCAATCGGCATCATGCCGCTGTTCATCGCGAATGTGCTGCGGAACTTTTTCGACGGACAAGGCTATACGACAATCACGATGTACATCACGGTGCTGGCCGTTCCGTTCAACGTGCTATTGAATTACGGGCTCATCTTCGGGAATTTCGGTCTCCCGGCACTCGGCGGGATCGGCGCCGGTTACGCGACGGCAATCACGTTCTGGATCATGCTGGCGTTCTCCATCTGGATGACGTTCCGGCTGCCGAAAGTGCGCAATTACCGGCTGTTCCGTATGTGGCCGGCACCTTCTGTGAAAGCATGGAAAGAACAGCTTGTCATCGGCATTCCGATCGGGCTGTCCATCTTTTTTGAATCCAGCATCTTCTCGGTGGTAACGCTGCTCGTCGGGATTTTATTCACAACGGTCACCATCGCGGCGAACCAGATCGCCCTCAGCTTTACGTCGCTCATTTTCATGATTCCGCTCAGCATCTCGATGGCATTGACGATTGTCGTCGGTTATTCGGTCGGCGGCGGAAAGCTGCAGAACGCGAAAGAGTACGGCAAGATGGGCGTTCTCGGCGGGATCGGCTTTTTGGCGGTCAACGCCGTGTTCCTCATTTTCTTCCGGGAATCGATCGCCCAATTTTATACGACAGATCCGGCGGTGATTGCGCTCGCCGGCCAGTTCTTCATCATCGCGATTCTCTATCAGCTGTCGGATGCGGCGCAGGCCGGACTCCAAGGGGTGCTCCGGGGCTATAAGGATGTGCAGCTCCCGTTCTGGATCGCGCTCGTCTCCTACTGGGTCATCGGCATCCCAACCGGTTACGTGCTTGCGGCCTTTACGGATCTCGGTCCGTTCGGTCTGTGGATCGGCATCAGCCTCGGTCTGACAGCGGCCGCGATCGGGTTCTTCATCCGGCTCCGCATCGTTCAGCGGCGGCTGGAACATGCGCCGGATATCCAGGCGGCACTTGCGGATTAAAACAGAAAAAGGCGTTCCCGCTGGTTGTAGACACCAGCGGGAACGCCTTTTTCATGTATACCTGTGAGCAAGCGGGATCATTCGAAGATCATCAATGCAATAATCGCGACGATGAGGTTCGGCAAAGCGAAGTAAAACGCCCGCCGCATCTTCGCGAGTTTCTCCCGCTGCTCCCGCCGCTTTTCAGAACTCGTGCTTCTGGCCGAGCTGCTTCTTCTGCTCGCGATCAGCCCTTCCCATAACAGCGCCAAGAGTCCGACAGCACCGGCGATCCAGTAAGCGAGGCTCCAGTCATCCGCCAGATAGCCAATGAGCAAAGCGGCCAGCGCCACGACTAAACCGATCAGAAAAGATTTCATGCGACTTTCCTCCAACCTATAAATGTCATTACTTATAGGATACTGCAAATTCCGGTTCATTGAAAAGCATTTGTGCAATTGCCGACCGGCAGAACCATTCCTCCGTTAAAGTTGTCTTTTACGACTCTACTGTTGAAATCAGCTGTTCAAGCGCCTTGTCCGCTTCCGGAATCGGATAAAGCGGAAAGCAATGCGTCATATTCGGGTACTCGTGATAGGCGATATCCACACCGAGCTTCTCCGCCTTTTCTTTCAGGTTTCTCGCGTCAGGCAGGAGAATATCATGCGTGCCGGTAAACAGCGTAATCGGGGCCAGTCCCTGCAAGTCTCCATTAATCGGACTTGCGAGCTCGTTCTTCGGGTCATCCGATCCCGCCCATAATTCACCGAGCCCTTTCAGTCCATGCTGAGCGAGCAGCGGATCTTTTTTATCGAACACGGCGATGTCCGGATCGCTCACGGTCGCATCGAGCCACGGTGAAATCAGGATGAGCCGGCCAGGTTGCGGCAGCCCTTCCTTTTTGAGCAATTGGGCCAGCGCCAGTACAAACCCGCCACCGGAGGACTCGCCCAATAGCACAATGTCTTCCGGCGCTGTCTCTTTCAGCATG
Source organism: Planococcus lenghuensis (assembly GCF_001999905.1). Classification (NCBI taxonomy): domain Bacteria; kingdom Bacillati; phylum Bacillota; class Bacilli; order Caryophanales; family Caryophanaceae; genus Planococcus; species Planococcus lenghuensis. The sequence goes on along the minus strand of NZ_CP019640.1, from coordinate 599,015 downwards.
TCCTTATAAAGTGAAAGGACTTTCGGAAAACTTTCCTCGTAGGAGTGATGAGGGATTTTCGGATAGATGGGCATCGTGATTTCCCAGCCGGTCCGTCTTACCAGCTTATCGAGAAAATGCCAATGCCTTTTATGCGGCTGCAGAATATAACCGCCGCCATGGAGATGAAGCACTTGCTTCCGGTCACTCGTCTGTTCGCCGGTTGTCTCGGACGGGCGCAGTTTATACACGATCATATCATCGTACTCCATCCGTTTAACCGGATTCTTGAGCCGCACGATTTTCGGGATGGAATACGGCTTATCTCCCTCCAACCGTTTCGTTTTAATAAATTTATCGAATTTCTTGGGGTCGGACAGCACCATCTTCACACCGGTCAGCCGCATGATGATTTCGATACATTTGCTTGCAGCACTCTGGTTTGTGGCCTGTTTCCGGTAAACATAATAACCGCCGACTGCCGCTACAGTCCCTGCCAGCGCCGCAGTGCCGGTACGTCTATTTTTAAGCTGGTGTTTGATGACGAACACTCCAATCTGTACAGTTTCTCTGCTTTTGAATAACTCAGGAAGAAAATCAGTTCTACTCCTGTTTTCCCGTTTTATAAACAATTTAAGCACGGCGGGAAGTGTTTCTGATTCTCTCTTTTTTCGCCCATGAACAGACCGGCTGGCCTGGTAAACTGCAGGACAGCCGGTCTGGATGATAACCGCTTCGATTAATTGGAGGAATCGAAATCGACGGTTTTATTGAGCTCGTTATCCCCACCCAATGATTCATCGGTGGTAAGCTTTTTGACAAATTTCTTCGCCATCTTCATTGGTTTTCCGGCCTCCCAGTACTCCGCCGTTTCAGCTGTCACTTTGATCAGGACAACATTCGGATCATCGACCGTCGTCTCGAGCAGTTTATCGAACACCGGGCTCCAATATTCTTTCTTCCGCTCCATATCCTCACTGAATTCCGCCGTGCCGCTGACCGATACGTATGATTTTCCTGCATACGCGATATTGACGTTCGGGTTTTGCTGGATCTCCTCGTATTTAACGGTGTCTTTCAGCGTCAGGAACCATAGCGTGCCGTCGAAATCCGCTTCCTGTGTCTGCAGCGGCCGGGACACGAGCTTCCCTTCCGATACTGTCGTAAACATTGCCACTTCAATGTCTTTGATCAAATCATTGACCGTCTTGATCGCTTCTTGGTTCAGCTGTTCGTGTGTTGCCATGTTTATCGTCCTCCTTGTGAAAAATGAATGATTCTGCTGATTTCTGGGTTGCGCATCCACTCATTAATATACCCGTTAGTATATAACGAAAACGTGAATAGCGAATCTTGTGGATAATAAAATCCGTTCTGCTTTTGCCCGCTTGATATGGAATGTTTTCAATTCAATTTTTGCGGCTCTATAATAAAACTGTACGAAAGAATCGGAACCAATAGCATTGAAAATGAAGGAGGAATTCATGATGGGCAAAACAGCGGTGATTACAGGGGCCGGAAGCGGACTGGGTCAGTCGGCAGCCGTCCGTCTGGCTAAAGAAGGCGTTAATATCGCGGTCGTGGACATCAGTGAAAAAGGCGGCATTGAAACGGTTGAATTGGTGAAGCAATTAGGGCCGGACGCCATTTTCATCCATGCGGATGTCTCAAAAGCGGAAGAAGTAAAAAAATACGTCGATCAGACGGTCGAACATTTCGGCACAATCGATTATTTCTTCAACAATGCCGGCATTTCAGGCAGTGGCCAGTATTTTCTCCAAACTGAAATCGATGAAATCGAGAAAATCGTCGGCATCAACTTGATGGGCGCATTGTACGGCGTGCGTTATGTGGCCGAAGTGATGCTGAAGAACGGCGGCGGATCGATCGTCAATACCGCTTCCAGTGCCGGGGTTATCGGACAGGATTCAGTCGTCACTTACTCCGCCACGAAGCACGGAATCGTCGGACTGACCAAAAGCCTGGTTGCCGAGTACGCCAAAGACGGATTGCGTGTCAATGCCATCGCCCCGGGCCCAACGGAAACGCCTATGGTAAAGACGTTCTTTGAAGACAACCCCGACATGAAAGCCAACGCCGAAGCCGGCATTCCGCAAAAACGGCTGGGCACACCGGAAGAAGTCGCGGAACTGGTGGCGTTCCTGCTGACATCGAAGGCGGAATACATCAATGGTGAAGTGATCCGCATTGACGGCGGCTTCACGAATACGAAATGATCTTCGTATAAAATTAATGGAAAAGCCCGCCGGTCGGCGGGCTTTTCCTATTGCTTTTATGCTTTCATCGGCTTTTTTTCTCCGTCGCTGTCCAGGCGCTTGTGCCGTTATCCACTTCTTCATTGCCACGCACCAAGCGGCTCAAGAGCTTGTCGTCATGCTTATCCGCTTCTTCGTGCTCTCTCTGATTTTCCTTTTCTCTTCTTTGATCATTCTGTTTATCTTTCCAGTCATTTTCCATGCTTTCACCTTCTTTATGGTTCCGCACTTTGTCGTTCTGGATTTTTTCTTCTCCCCACATCGACATTCCGTATTCCTCCCTTCTTCGTCTGCTTATCCGGTTTCACAGTCAACCATTCCTTTTTTATTGTTTTCCCGTTTTGGCGGTTTAAAAACTATCATACCCATTGTCTGCTGGTTCTAATAACTTTCGGGGCAAATGAATGAATGTACTTGTTAACAGAACGTGTGTTCGATTATACTAAACATACAGACAGGAGATGATTATGATCAATACGAAAGTCGCAAGCAAAGTGGCATTCTGTGTGCTGTATGACAGAGCCGATGTGAAAGAAGTGAAGAATGGCCAGCTGGCCCTCATTGCATTTATGAAAGATTCCCATACATACCGCGTCATCTATGACTTGAAACGACGCCACATGGTGAGTGTTTATACCGAACACAACCACGTGCTGCGACTCAATTATGCCGAGCGGTCGATGCTGACGAACCGCCTGTCGGTTGAGCTGGAAGTAAAGAAAGCGTATTTTAAAGACATACTATTTTGTGAGACGTGTGAAGGTTTCCATTTCCATGAACAGTGCTGCAGCGCTTGATGACAGACCAGGCAAAGGCCCGGTCGCTGTCGACCGAGCCTCCCTTCTCCTCTATTATTCCTGCTGTACCGAAACGGTGGATTCCAGAAAATCCTGCTCGATGTTATAAAAGACGTTCTGCAAGCTATGCTTTCCGCCCATCTTCTCTTTCCAGTCATCCACCCGTTTCATGTGTTCGGCGTCAGCCCGTACGCTCGCCTCGATTCGTTCGAATGCATCGCGGTCGTCGTATTCCCAGATCGCCAATACTTCAATGTATCCATCCTGTTCCTGCGTCATCCACCTGCCGATGAGCCGGGCACCATTCTCGAGCTGCACCGGCAACAGGTTTTCGTTGAAATGACGATTGAATCTTCTATTTTATCCGGGTTCACCTGGTATATTTTCCTGCGGTAAATCATCGCTTCACGTCTCCTTTGGCAATTGTCTCGCAGCACTTTTTTCGCACACGGCAATTTGACAGCGGACCGGTGCCACTGACGGTCAACCCATTCCTGAAATGTTTATACAAAAAACAGGAAACGAAAACGCATTGTTTTCATTTCCTGCTCTAAAAATACAAATTCAATCGGCTTGCTGCCACTCATGAGCGCGGGGCGAACAAAATGACGAAGACGCCGGTGAGGCAGATCGCGCCGCCGAGCCAGTCGTACAGATCCGGCGTCTTTTTATCGACGCCCCATCCCCAGAACAGGGACATTACAATGAAGATACCGCCATACGCGGCATACACCCGGCCGAATGACGGGAACGTCTGGAACGCCGCAATGACTCCGTATAATGCGAGCGCCATCCCGCCGGCCACACCCCAATATACGGGTTTGCCTTCGCGGAGCCACAGCCAGATTAAATAACCGCCCCCGATTTCCGCGAGTCCCGCGATGATGAATAATACCAGAGCATACATCCACTACACATCCTTCTAAAGTTAAAAGGAATCACCTATTCCTTTTTGGTCGGCATTTGTCAGCCCCCGCCGATACAGGTGGCGGCTGAACTGCCGACTACAGTGTTCAGTTCTGCAAGCAGCGATGGCAGCCGCTCCGGTCTGACGCACGTCTCCAATGCTTCTTTCACGCGCGGAACACCATGTGCCTTGAACACCCCTGCTGTTTCCGGCCAGATCTCCTGGATGGCTGCGGGGGACATATTCGGTTGGATGACCATGTGATGACCTCCTTTTCTTCCAGTTTACCATTAATGAGCTATTGAACTTTTCTGATTTCCGGTACAATGGATGAAACAGAGGGATTGGAGGGTGTTCAATGAAGGATGATTTATTGTTCCAATCGTACATCGAAGATGCAAAACAGCCGTTCACCGGCTGGGATTTTTCGTTCGTCTCGGATACCGGCCGGCTGCAGACGGAACTTTTGCCATGGTCATACGGCAGTCTCGTACTGCCGCATGTCCGCGCATCGTCAGCGATGCTCGATATGGGAACAGGTGGCGGGGAATTTCTCTCAAAGCTGCAGCCGTTCCCGCAGACAGTCCATGCAACAGAAGGCTATGCGCCGAACGTCCCCATCGCGCGAAAACGGCTGGAGCCGCTCGGCGTAACCGTATCGGAAGTGCAGGACGATGAGCAGCTGCCGTTTGAAGACGATCAATTCGATTTGATTCTGAACCGCCACGAGGCTTATTCACCGAGTGAGATCCGGCGCATCCTGAAAGACGGCGGCACGTTCATCACCCAGCAGGTCGGCGGTGATGACTGCCATCAGATCAATGACGCGCTCGGCGTTCCGGTGAACGAGGAATTCACACATTGGAAATGGGAACAGGCTGTGCAGGATTTCCAGGACATCGACATGGAAGTCTCGTTCAGCCAGGAAGCGTTTCCGGTTCAGCGTTTCTACGACATTGGCGCCCTCGTCTACTATTTGAAAGCCATTCCGTGGCAAGTGCCGGGATTCGAAATCGACCGTTATTTGGACGAGCTGTACAGCATCCATCAGCGCATCCAGGAACATGGCTATTTCGATGTCCAGCAGCACCGGTTCATTTTGATTGCCACCTTGTGAGATTCACTGATTTTATTCCGATTAGTTATAAGTGAATGTGTTAGCGATCAAGCACAATGAAAGCGCGTCCAGCAGAAAGAAAATCTGCCGGATGCGCTTTTTGTGTGGGACGGTGAAATCACTTTAAAACCGGTTGCGTGCATTTTAAGACTGGGTGAGTGTGTTTTAAAACCCATTGAATGCACTTTAAAAACAAATGAATGCCGATTAACACCTGACGCCATGTGCAGGGACTCCCCCAATTATTCCGTCACTTCAAAAGTCGCCGCGATCTCGTGAAAGGTCAGCGCATCCATGGATTTCGGCGCCACTCTCTTCGTCACCCGGTACGCGCCGGCGGTCAGCGGTTCTTCCATGAAATCAATCGGCACTGTCCCGATGAGTGTTTCCCCGGGTTGAATATCCAACGCTTCCTGTGTAAATTCCATTCCCGCCAGCTGCGGCATCCAGACGCCTTCCTCCAGCTTCTCGAGTCTCATCGCTTCACCTGTAACCATCGGCTCTTCTCCGACGTTTTCAATGGTCACCTTAATTTCTTCGACCGGCAAATTGTACGTTTCCTGATCCGTATAAATCCATGCTGCAAACTCACCTTCTGCCACTTCATCCGGCAACTCCTCCGTCCTTCCCGGTTCAGAAGCGGGTTCCGCAATCGTCGGCGGCTCCGGTTCCGGCTCGGTGCAGCCAACGAGTCCGATTGCCGCCAATAAAAGAAGCAGGGATCGCTTCATATGCCTCGCCCCCTTATCTATCTACTTCTTCAAAAAACCGGATTCTCCTGTTCAAGGAAAATCCGGCGATGGAACTGAATTGTTCTGAAGTTGTTTGTGACACAGGGAGAGAAACAAATCCCCCCCCTTCCCCCTACAATTCGAACACGAACCGCCAATAGAACCCGGCAGTGATACTGACAAGCGCAATCCAGACGACGAGCGCATAACCGCCGATTTTCAATAAGTCCTTTTCTTTGAAATACCCATATGAATAGGCGATTAAGTGGACCGGCGACTGGGTGATGAATAAAAAGCCCGGAACGCCGGCGAGGAACAGCGCCATCGTGACGAGGGCCGGCGAAAGCCCCTCGAGCGCAACTCCGAGTGTCAGACCAAGGGGCAGGAGAATCGTCAACAGTCCGAGAACGTTGACGAAGATCAGCCGGACGGCAGCTGTCAGGCAGACGAGCAACACGAGAATGATGATCGGATGGTCAAGCGGCAAAGTATGTAACAGGAAGTCCGCCGCCACTTGGATCGTGCCGGTCTCAACGAGCATTCCGGATACCATGATTGTCGCCGCGAAAAACAGAATCATGTCCCAGTCGATCGATTTCCTCGCTTCTTCCCATGTCCAGACGCCGATGCCCGGCATGATTGTCAGCGCGGCACCGAGCATGCCCGTCAGCGGAATGGAGATGTCATGGAGCTGCTGCGTGCTCCACAGCACGAGGACGATGCCGATGATGAGCATGACTTTCTTCTCCGGAAATCTCAGTTTTCCCATGTTCGCCGCTTCCTGGTCCATAACCCGGATGAGGGCCTGCTGGTCGATTTTCTCGGTTGGGAATATGAGCAGCGACAGCCCGCCGAGTGCAACGGCAAAAAGAGCGATCGGCGGCAGGAATAAGAGAAGCCATTTCAAATAGCTCAGCCCGTCGATGTTTTCATTGAGAATGCCGAATGTGTAAATCGTGGAACTGGCGCCTGTCGCGACCAATGCCCCTGAAATCGCAACGATGTAGGAAATCCCGATAAACAGGCTCTTGCCGAGGTTTTCCACGTTCGTGATCTGTTTCATGTTTTTTAGCAGGCTGTCGAAGACGGACGCCACAAGGCTCCCTTTTCCGACGTTCGATGGAATCATCAATGATAACAGGAACATGAGCACGTACGACATGAAGACGAGCGATTTGCCGGACCCTCTCGATAAGCGCAATACCGCGAGGGAGATCCGGCCCGCCAATCCTGTACTGATGAACGAATGCGAAATGATGAATGTCGAGAACAAGAGCCATACGATATCCGACGCGATGTAACTGAGCGTTTCTTCATACGTGAAGAAATGGAAAGACAAAATCAGGATCAGGATGATTGAACTCTGCGCAAGCGGAAATACCCGCCCGATCCATAAGATCTGAATGACCACGAGTGTCGCAAACGCCTTCAATTCCAGTGGCGTGTCGGCATAACCCGGGATGATCAATAAATAAATGACTGCGGCGATGGCAAAAAGAATGTGTTTTTTCATTATGACAAGACCCCTTCGGACGACATGAAATTCGGATGCGATCCAACGAAGAAAGCCACCAATCGCTTGGTGGCTCTTCTTAGAAGCAGCGGTGCTTATTTGCTGACTGCATCCTTCGCTTCATTGCTGTATTGACCGGCGGATGTGCCCGCAATTTTCCCGTATACCGCTCCTGACATGAGTCCGGAACCGCCCGGGTAATTGTGATAGAAAATCCCGCCGATCATTTCACCGGCTGCGAAGAGCCCTTCGATCGGTTCGCCGGATCCGTTCAACACATGTCCTGCGCTATCCGCCTTAATGCCGCCGAATGCGAACGTGATGCCGCATGTTACCGGATAGGCATAGAACGGGCCTTCTTCCACGGTGTTCGCCCAATTCGTCTTCGGAGGGACGATGCCGTCCGTCCCTTTGCCGTCTTTTACGGAAGGATTGAAGTCCCCTTCCTGGACGTTCCGGTTGTATTCCTCAATTGTGCGGAGGAAGCCTTCTTTGTCGACATCCAATTGATCGACGAGCGCTTCCAATGTGTCCGCTTCATAAGCCGTTGCTTCCTCGAGGTTATATTCTTCGCGGAGCAGCGGCCGCACTTTCGAATCAAAGATCTGATACGCCACGTGGCCCGGCTGCTTCAGAATTTCTTTGCCGTATTTCGCATACGTGTAATTGCGGAAATCCGCGCCTTCATCCACGAACCGTTCCCCGTTTTTGTTCAGCATGATGCTGAGCGGGTACGAATGCTTTTTGTAAATGTCGCCCGGCTTTTTGAAGTCGCCCACTTTCGGTGCGTTGTAATCCGTCCCGATCGCGTGGCAACCGGACCATTGACCGTATTTCTGCGCCCCGACCGCGAGCGCCATGTCGATGCCGCCGCCGGTGTTGTATTCTGTGCCCCGCACGATCGCCGCATTCCATTCTTCGCCGATATGCTGCTGGCGCTGTTGTTTATTTGCTTCAAAGCTGCCGCAGGCAAGGATGACGCTTTTGCTGTGGAGTTGGGCCGGTGTGCCGTCGATTTCCACCGTGACTCCGACGACTTTTCCATCTTCGGTGATCAATTCCGTGGCGTTGGCGTTATAGATGACGTCGATGCCCCGCTCTTCCGCTTTTTGGAATAAAGAACGCATCAGGCCGATGCCTTTTTCTTTCGTTTTCAGCGGCAGGCCGCCCCAGAAGTGACGTTTGCCCTCTTCGACGAACGATTGATTGCCTTTATTGAGCTCGAATTCGACGCCTTGCTCACGCATCCACAGAATCGTCTCGAGCGATTTGTTGACGAGCGTGCCGGCGAGTTCCGGATCGCTCTCTTTTTGCGTCACCCGCATCATATCTCCGTAGAATTCTTCGTTCGTATACTCCGGCATCACCGTGTTCGCCGCTTCCTCGTCGGAAAGGGACGGAATGATTTTCCGGATATTGTCCAGGTTGCCGTAAGCCGCCCGGATGGCGCCGTCCGTGAAGAAGGAGTTGCCGCCTTTCTTCTCTTTCGGCGCCCGTTCGAGCACAGCGACTTTGCTTCCTTGTTCACTGCCGGCGATCGCCGCGCACAGCGCCGCGTTGCCAGCTCCCACGACGATGATATCGTAAGTATTGTTCTGTTCTTTCTTCACCAAAATTATTCATCCTCTCTATCAGTCAGCAGCAGGGCCTGCACCCCGTAATTTTTTAATCGACTGGATAATCAATGGGTAGAACAGCGACAACACAGTCAGGACGACCAGCACAACCGCAATTGTCGAGCCGAAGAAAATGCCGACGCTGCCGCCGGATGATGCAAGCGACATCCGGAAGTTCTGTTCCATATCCCCGCCGACAATGATCGCCAGGATCAATGGCGCAATCGGGAAGTCGAGAATCTTCAATAGCAGACCGAAATAACCGAAAATCAGCAGGAAGAAGAAATCGACTGTGCTGTAACCGAGCGTGTAGGTACCGATGAATGCCAGGATGACAATGATCGGATACAGAATTTTCGCCGGTGTGTCCAGAATCCGGACAAGCAATCCGACTAGTAGAATATTGATGATGATCAAAGCGATGTTGCCGATGAACATGCTGTTGACGAGCGTCCATACCATGCCTGGATCATTTTCAAATAATAGCGGGCCTGGACGGATGCCGAGCATGATCAAGGCACCGAGCATAACAGCTGTCGTTCCGGACCCCGGAATTCCCATTGTCAGGAGCGGGATGAGTGCGCCGACAGATGCGGCGTTATTCGCCGATTCCGGTGCGGCCAATCCTTCAGGTGCCCCTTTGCCGAATTCCTCCGGCTTTTTGGAGATTTGTTTTTCAGTGGTGTAGCTGAGCATCGAGGCGATGGATCCGCCTGCCCCCGGCAGTACGCCGATGATGAAGCCGAGCGGACCGCTGCGGAGAATCGGCCATTTCGACCGCTTCCACTGCTCTTTAGTAAACCAGATCTTGCCGACTTCTTTTTTCTCTTTTTTCTGCTTGTCGATATTCAAGTAATTGAAAAGCACTTCACCGACCGCATAAATGCCGATGATGACAATCAGGAAATCCAGCCCTTCACTCAAATGCGGAATACCGAACGTGAACCGGTAAACGCCGGTTTGTGTGTCAACGCCGATCGTGCTGAGCAACAGGCCGAGCGACATCGCGATGAGCCCTTTCACCATCCGGCCGAGTGATAAGGAAATGATGGCTGACAGCGTCAAGAGCATCAGCAGGAAATATTCAGCCGGTCCGAACTGGATGGCAAAGGCGGAAAGCGGCTTTGCCAGTGCTACGAAACCGATTGTCGCAATAATGCCGCCGATGAATGAAGCGACAGCGGAAAGCGCCATCGCCTGTCCGGCCTGCCCTTTCTGAGCCATCGGGTAGCCATCGAACGTTGCGGCAATCGCCGAGCCGTCACCTGGTGTGTTAAGCAGAATCGAACTTCTGGAGCCGCCGTACATGGCTCCGTAATAGATGGCCGCCATCAGGATCAAGGCGCTGGTCGCATCCATGCCGAATGTAATCGGGATCAGGACCGCTACAGCTGTAGCCGGCCCGAGACCCGGAAGCATTCCCACGATCGTCCCCAGAAAACCGCCCACGCAAATCCAGAGGATATTGATCGGCTGCAGTGAGGTTAGAAGTCCTTCTAAAAAAGCATCCATTTACATAACCTCCTATGGCAGACTTACGCCGAGCAGTTCACTGAAGGCGTACCATGATGCAAATGAGAAAACGACGGTGACGATAATGTTCGCCACCCATTTTTTCCGTCCGTTCACGACGAACAACAACGCGCCGAGGAACAGAAGGGTTGAAAACAAAAATCCGAGTAATTCAAATATCAATGCGTATCCAATGCCGAGTGCAATCGTTGCACCGATCAGCAGCGGGGTTCTGCCGCTGAGCATTTCAGCGATCTGTTCGTTCGTTTCGTTCGCTCGTCTCAGTTCCTGGACCAGGTAAATGATGCTGAAGACGAGCAGGAGAACCGACACGCCCATCGGGAAATAGAGCGGTGCGTCCGGATTGCCGAGTTTCGCTTTCGGCAAATTATATGTTCCTACCAGAAATACGATACTCAGCAGGACCAAAAACACCGGCATGCCCAATTTGATCAATTTCATACTTCCACTCCTCTCGTCATCAGCTGATTTACCGGTTTATTCGCCGAGACCCGCATCTTGCACAAGGCCTTCATAGAGTTCTGTCTGCTCTTCAAAGAATTCCGATGTTTCCGCGCTGTCTTTATAGAAGCTGTCCCAGTCGTTGTTTTCAAGCAGTGTCGCCCATTGTTCCGTTTCTACAAGCGCGCCGATTTTTTCATCCCAGTACGCAATTTCTTCTTCCGTCATATCCGGTGGTCCCATGACACCTCTCCAATGCGGAAATTCGACCGGGATTCCTTGTTCAACGTATGTCGGCACATCTTCAATGTCCGGCAGCCGTTCAGGCGAAGAAATCGCGATCACTTTTACATCGCCTGCCAGGTGCTGGTCTTTCACTTCAGAAAGTGAAGTCGTCACCGCATCGACATGTCCGCCAAGAAGCGCTGTCAATACATCACCGCCGCCCTCATATACGAGGAAGTTCAGCTGTTTCGGATCGACGCCGAATTCCCGGGCAGCCTGTACGAACGATAAGTGGTCATCGTTTCCGAGGGCAGGTCCTACGCCGATGTTCACTGCAGACGGATCTTCTTTGATCTTTTCCATCAGTTCTTCTACATTGTCAATTTCCGAATCGGCCGGCACTGCAACCGACTGCCATTCTGTCGCCAGTGTCGCAAGCGGTGTGAAATCTTCGTGTGTGAGTTCGCTTGATCCAAGCAGGTTATTCGTGATCAACAGGCTGGAGTTAACTGCCAAGGTGTGTGCATCCTGACCGTTGAGGTACTGCCAGCCCACTTCACCGCCGCCGCCCGGTTTATTCGCAACGGTGATCGACTGATCCACCAATTCATTGTCTTCAAGCACTTTCGTTAGGGAGCGGGCTGTCAGATCCCAGCCGCCGCCCGGTGAAGCCGGTGCCACAATTTCGATATTTTCTGTTGGGAACGTTTCTTCTTCGCTGCTTGCTTCTCCGGAACACGCACCGAGGATAAGCGCTGAGGCAGCCAGTAACATTGTTTTTTTCATGTCATTCACTCCTTTTGTTTTTTCGCCTGGTTAAAGTGATTTATAAGACTGCCCTCATCATAGACTTGAAATATTCAGAATGTAAACGTTTCCAATTTTAATAATTTTAAAGTTTTTAATGCCATTTTGTTCATTAAAACCATTCTTTAACGCCAATAAAAAAACAATATTGCACCAGACACACAAAAACCCATGCCCCCCATTTTACCGGGAGGGCACAGGATCCGCTGCAGTCACAGAGCTATGCAATTTTCAGGATTTGACCGGATAGTACTTTCTTTCGGGTCTGCCGACGATGCCGTACACGCTTTCCGCGTTCACCAGTCCTTTGCCGACCAGATACTCCAGGTAGCGTCTTGCCGTTGTCCGGGAAGCGCCCAGGTTCTGGCTGACAATGTCGGTCGTCAGCCCTTCCTGATGGGATTCAATCAGCTCGATGACTTTCCGGAGCGTGATGGAATTGATGCCGGTCGGTAAGTCCTGCTGGTCATCCAACGGGCTATCCTTCGTGGGCTGATTGAATAATTCTTTAATCATGTCAGGTGCGATTTCTTCATTGCTGTCCAGCAGCTGGCGCTTTTCCTTGTATTGCTCCATCACTTCTTTAAACTGCTCAAGCTGGACCGGTTTGATCAAGTAATAAAACACGCCATAATTCATCGCTTTTCGGATAAATTCCTTTTCCTGTGCCGCTGAAATCATGATGATGTCCACTTCCGGATGCTTCAGCCGGATTTCATGCAGCAAATCAGAGCCGAGGCGGTCCGGCATGAAAACGTCCAGCAGGAGGAGATCCACTTGTTCCGTCTCCAGAAGCGCAAGTGTCTCCTTGGCGTTGACCGCTTTCCCGACTACGGTAACCCCGCTGATCTTTTTCAAAAATGCTTCATGGATTTGAGCGACACGAAAATCGTCCTCAGAAATCGCCACACGAATCATCCTGCTTCCCCCTTCCGTTTTTCTGTTTCCCGTTGCTTTTTCGGAATATAAACCGTAAATGTCGTGCCTTCGCCCGGTTCGCTCTCCACTTCGATCCCGCCGCCGAGCTTTTCCAGTTCCTGCTCCACATTAAAAAGCCCGTACCCCCTGTCTTCTCCTTTATCGGAATACCCTTTTATGAAGACATGCGGAAGCCTGTCCGGCGGAATGCCGGCCCCGTTATCCGTGACTTCAAACAGCACATCATTCCCGATATCGGTGGAGAAAAAGGAAACTTCTCTGTCTGTCTGCTGTTTGACTGCGTCGAATGCATTGTCGATCAAATTGCCGAGGATGATCAAGAGCGGCAGCAGATCGATGCTTTCCGGCAGCGGTTCCAGCGTGCTGTCGGCACTTACTTGGAATTTCACTTTTTGCTCTGAGGCTTTCGCTGATTTGCCGAGCAGGATGGCCTGGACTTTTTCATCCAAAATATTGGAGAGGATGACATTCGCCTGCGACTGCTGGCCGGCTGACTCTTCCGTGATGAACGTGACCGCTTCCTCTGTTTTCCCGAGCTGGAGCAATCCGAGCAGAACATAGAGCTTGTTCTTAAATTCATGGGTCTGCGCACGGAGGTCTTCTGAATATTGCTTGACCTCTGTCAGTGTCACGGCCATTTCCCGGATATCTGTTTTGTCCAGGATGTTAAAAACGGTTCCGACTTTTTTCGAATCGTTGAAAATCGGCTCCGAATGGACAACAAGTGTTTTGCCGTTGTGTTCGAATTCCGTCGTCCCTCTTTCCGCCAATTGGTGGAACGCCCCGTAGACCGAATCGGACGCCAGCACTTCTCTCAGCGATTTCCCTTTCACCCACTCGTGAATATCCAGCATTTTCTTGGCCGCTTTATTGATTGCCGTGATTTGCTCGTCCTGGTCAACGCCGATCAGCCCGTCCCGGATGGACTGGAACAGCGCCGTCCGGTCCCGGTACAGTGAGGCAATTTCCTTCGGTTCCAGTCCGAGTGTGTCCCGCCGGATATCAGACGCTAGCAGCCAGCTGCCGAGAATGCCGAACACGAGCGCAATAAACGCGGCCATGAAAATCAATTTCATGCCCCTCAGAAGACTCTCGAAAATGACACTCATTTCAAAAATGACCGTCACGGTCCCTTCCACTTTCAAGTAGTCTCCATAATCGACGTAAATCGGAGCGACACCTGCCAGCAGCCGGTCCGCTCCTTCGCCGATGGACACGACATAACTATTGCCGAATACGAGCGCTTCGTTCTCCTCAGGAGCGCGGGCCAGACGGTCGGTCACGCGTTCCGGTGCCTGTTCAATGATCGCGGTGTCCCGGCTGCTGATGACAATGCCGGTCACTTTCGTATCTTTTTGCAGGTTTTCAACAACGAGTGCCGTATCTGCCATCCGGTCTCCTGTCATGAGCGTCTCCTGGACAACGGGCATATAAGACAGCGTTTTAGCCGTCTGTGAAGCGACTTCTTCCGCCCGGTCGATTCCTTCCTGATAATCAAAATAGATGAACGTGGCGGTCAGAATACCGACAATGAGCAGGAGCAGGGAAATGACCAGACCGAGGATTTTCAACTGAATGGACACGCGCAGAAATCGTTTGTTTTTATTCTTCATCATAGCAAGCCTCTTATTCCCATTCGAACGATAACGTACGGCGCAATTGCCGTCCCACCGCCGATTTTATATTCGTTTGGTCCATTGCGGGCAGTGTACAGATTGGCTGGTGTTCAGCCGTGATAATCTTCAATTTTCGTCTTTGCCAACTTTCGGTCGAGCTGCTCGTACTTCTCGTATTCAATGGTCTCGTACAGCTCTTTTCGGGTTTGCATATTCTCTAGCTGGCCTTGTTGGGTGCCGGCGGTCAGGATTTCCTCAAATACCCGGACATAGGCCTTTGCCGCAACCCGCAGCGATGTGACCGGATAAATCACAAAATCGCAGCCCATGCGCTGAAACTCCTGCGCTGTGAAGTAAGGTGTCTTGCCGAATTCGGTCATATTGGCCAGAATCGGCACATCCACCACCGATTTCACAGCCTGGAACTCCGCTTCACTTTGAAGCGCTTCCGGAAACAACGCATCCGCCCCGGCAGCTATATATGCCGTGCACCGTTCGATTGCCGCATCGATGCCTTCCACGCCATATGCGTCCGTGCGGGCCACCACAATCAAACCCGGGGCGGCCGCTTTGATCGCTTGAATCTTGTGCACCATTTCTTCTGTCGGCACGAGCGCCTTGCCATTTAAATGACCGCATTTCTTCGGCTGCACTTGATCTTCCAGCTGCACGGCCGCCACGCCGGCTTCCACCATTTCACGGGCTGCGCGGGTTGCGTTGATGACACCGCCGTATCCTGTGTCAATATCAACAAGAAGCGGTAAATTCGTCGCCCGGACAATATCGCGGGCACGGTCGGCCACTTCATTGGAATACAACAGGCCGAGATCCGGCAGCCCCCGGCTCGCGGTGTAGGCAGCACCTGATAAATACAGCGCCTTGAATCCCGCCTGCTTTGCTGCAAGCGCTGCCATTGCGTCGTGCGCGCCGGCCACTTGCAGAATGTCCGGTCCATCGACCAGTTCTTTGAAGCGGGCAGCCAGCTCTTTTTGCCCGATCGGTTCATTGACAAGCCATGTCATTCCAAGTCCCCCTTTTCATTAGCTCTTCCACGTTGACGTTGGTTGCACCCATTCCATTTCTTCATCCAATGCGATCATTCAACCGGCATGGATATCCTTGTTCAGTTTAGCACTTTTTTATCTTCTTCGGGTTCTCTTATTTTGAATGAATCGTACCCCTATGCTTTGCGTGAAACACGAAAACACGTCCGGCAGCCAAGAAACCTGCGGGACGTGTTTTTCCTGTGGAGGTGTGGAATCATTTTGAAAGTCAGTGAGTGCGTTCAAAGATCGGCTGCGTGAACATTAAAACCTTCTGAGTGGGTGTAGTGCACTTTAATCCTAAATTGCTTCTGACACAGGGTCACATTCAATTCCCTTCGTCTGGGTCAATAATTGCTTTTTAAAATCGATTGGGTGCGTAATAAAAACTTTTGAGTGCGTTTTAAGGTCAGTCGAGTGTTCATTAAAAACTTTTGAGTGCGTTTTAAAATTGGCTGAGTGGGTTTTAAAACTATTTGAGTGCACGTTAAGCTTGAATGCCTGCCAATCGAGGGTGAATTGTTTCTGACACAGGGTCACCCCCAAATCTCTTTTTAGCTGAACCAGCCCGCAATCAGCTCGAATGTCCCGTTTTCGTTCAGAATCATGAGGCCGAGCGCAATGAATACGACAGGGACAATGAACCGTTCATACTTCTCAATCGTGATGGATACGGCGCCGATTTTCGCCAATTTATAACTGAGGTAGCAAAGCGCGCCCGTCAGCGCATAGAAAATGACCAGGACAGCGACCAATTCCCCGCCGGTGAGCGTTGTGAAATAGGGGATATAGACACCGAGATTGTCCCCGCCGGCCGCCAGCGCCAGAATCATCACACCGATCGCGGCGTGCTGGAACCGGCCGACCGATTCGAGCACGTCTTCATCCTCGTTGTCTTCGTCTTTATTCAACAGCACATCGAATCCCAGGTAAATCGGGATCAGCCCGAGAAATCCGATCCAGCGCTGCGGGATGAACGCGAGTCCGTATGCGGCAAGCACACTGACGCCCACGAGCACGGTCAGCCCCAAGTACTGGCCGATGACGATGCGTTTAGCGCTGCCTTTCTTGAGCTGCGCGAACAAAATGACCAGGATAAAGATGTAATCGATGCTCGTTGCAATGAAAGCTGATACTGCAGAGATGACCGTCGTCAGCACAACTCATCCCTCCTTCCGGAAGATGCTGTTGCCCTGTATTTACCCGCAGAGGACAACGGCAATCTTTCTTGAAGGCGCAATTGCCGCTGATTTACGAAGCTTTGCTTTTGGATGTAAAACTTGATCCCGGTCAAGTCGCGATTCCGAAATGATTGCTACGATAAAGGTAACCATCCATCCCCCCGGACTGGATGGGGTCTGTCTTACCGAAAGGGGGGTCTGCGATGTGGAGCCGGCGTCTGGTCTCGCAGGCGCTGGATTGATGTCGACGTGGATTGGGAGATGGAGTCGGCTCGGCCGCTCAGCCGCGGCCCCGATCGACTGCCGGACAGCGGAAATACCCCGGATATGCCCGCTGAGCTATCAGACAACCATCGGCCGGTCAGATCGGAACGGACAAAGAGCGGGCGCTGTGCGTCCGCTCTTTTTATGATCCGAATTGATCCCTTGGCTCAATGCAGTTTCCCTGATTACGGCTCGTGAGCGGTCAGGCGGCCAGGTTTTTGGGAAGTTCCGGCTTCGTTTTCCGCACCATGCCCATTACGCCTGCCGGCACCAGCAGCAATGCAGGCACTACACCGAACAGATCCAGCACAGGCAAAATCAAAATTCCGCTGACCATCATCAAACCGCCGCCAACTTTCGCATGTATCTCAACCATCACGGCGCCGATGACGGCCAATGCACTGAAGACGAGCGCATTGGCTCCCGCTGCAATCAATTGGCTGGAACCTGTGAAAACGAATTCCGCCATTCCGATAAACAATGCCATCATCGCCCCTGCAAACCCAAACAGACCGCCAAATACGCCTAAGGCCATCTCAGTCGTCCGGCCCACTGTATTCACCTCCTGCCGGCCTCTTTTTATTAAGAATAATTTAACACAATTTTTAAAATATTAGTATGGGACATAGGATTTATTGCCGGAAGATCCGATCATCCCCCCAATTGTTCTTGGAGCGCTTCCGTCTCCCTCAACAGGACTTTACCGGCTCTGAACGTCGGCTCAATCGATCTCAAACCAGTTGCTGCTCTTATTTCAAAATGGGATTGCGCTTGTGCATTTCGGGGTAAAAATAAGTAACCCCACCTGAATTCTTTAAGGACGATCCGCCGGTCTGTGACATGACCGGCGGATCGTTTTTTATTGATAAATGCTGCTGCCTGCCTTGTTTCTCCCGACATCGATGATTTTAAACACATTGCATTTCAGGAGGAGACCTACGATGGGCATGTCACTCGGAAAAAAGCTGCTGCTCATAAATGCCGCCGCACTCACTTGTCCGGGAACTATAAACCTGGCTGCTGAAACGGAAGAGTCCGGGAACTTCTACACTTATACAACACCGGAAAACATCATTTTTCTCATCGGTGACGGCATGGGGATAGAATATGTATCAGCGTACCGCTATTTGCAGGATGATGCGCGTACAGCGATTGTCGACGATACCGCATTTGATCCGTATCTCACAGGCATGCAGTCGACGCATGCCGATGACCCGGAAGCGAATGTCACTGACTCTGCCGCCGCGGCGACCGCCATGGCGGCAGGTGTGAAAACGTACAATAGCTCCATTGCCGTCGACAATGACCGGTCCGCGGTCCAGACGGTGCTGGAAGCCGCTAAGGCCCAAGGGAAAGCAACCGGACTTGTCGTCACTTCGGAAGTGACGCATGCCACCCCTGCCGCTTTTGCTGCGCATGTCGCCGACCGGCAGAACATGCGGGCGATCGCAGACGATTATTACGACGACCGGATTGATGGTGCCCATAAAATCGATGTGCTTTTTGGCGGCGGGCGGGATTTGCTGATTCGGTCCGACCGCAATTTGGTCGAGGAATTCCAGACAGACGGCTATAGCTATGTGGACAGCCGGGTGGAATTGCGGCAAAACCGCGACAGCCGTGTGGTCGGGTTGTTTGCAGACCGGGGCCTTCCGTATAGCATTGACCGGACGAATGATGTGCCATCGCTTGCGGAAATGACCGAGTCGGCGATCGAGCGGCTGAGCCGGGACGATGACGGTTTCTTTCTCCTCGTCGAAGGCAGTCAGATCGACTGGGCCGGGCATGATAATGATATCGTCGCAGCGATGAGCGAAATGGCGGATTTCGAGCAGGCATTCCAGACGGCCATCGATTTCGCGCAGGAAGACGGCGACACGCTCGTCATCGCGACCGCGGATCATTCCGTCGGCGGCTTATCCGTTGGCGCTGACGGTTACTATGACTGGGACGGCGATTCGGTACGGACGGCACGGCGTACGCCTGACTTCATCGCCCGGGAGATTTTGACCGGAGCTGACGTTCAAGAAACACTTGATGCGTATATCGGAATTGAATTGCGGTCGGAAGAAATCGCCGCCGTCCGCAAAGCCGCGCGCACCGAGGGATTCAGCGCGACAGATGATGCCATTGAAGCCATTTTCGACGCCCGCTCGCATACCGGCTGGACGACTGACGGCCACACCGGTGAAGATGTGCCCGTCTATGCCGCCGGACCGGGTCGGACGCAATTTGCCGGTCACATTGATAATACGGATATAGCAAAAAAATTATTTCGGCTGCTGGGCGCTGATGCGGACATCACCGACGAATAAACTCAGCAAGCCATCCAACCCGGCGGCATCCAAGCGATGCAGCCGGGTATTTCCTCGTCCATTAAAACTGAAAATTTCATTAAAAACCGCTTCTCCCCTCTCTTTCTCAGCTTTCAGTTACTTTCCACTCACTTAAATTCGTTTTCCTATGCCCGCTGTTGTTTCCATAGGATTTTGCCATCTGTTTTTCGCTTCTCTTTCCCCTACTTTCCGCATCTATTATTTTTTCAGAATAACGGTTAAATTTATAAAGATTTATTATATATAAAGCAGGAGGTAAGTGATTTCATGACCACGCATTCATTCAAGAAGAAATTGATCCCGTTCGCGGCCATCTCTGTCATTTCATTCGCCGGAATTTTCGGTGCCGCAGCTGACGCACAAGCAAAAAGCGGACAGGCTGACAGCAACGCCAAAGTCAAAAATGTGATTTTCCTGATCGGGGATGGAATGGGCAATTCCTACACATCCGCCTACCGGTATTTGAAAGATGATCCGACGACGAAGCTCGTCGAACGGACAGCGATGGATGAATACCTCGTCGGCATGCAGATGACGTACGCGGAAGACCCGGACGAAAATATCACCGATTCCTCTTCAGCAGCGACCGCCATGGCCGCTGGGATTAAAACATACAATAGCGCGGTTGCCGTTGATAACGATAAATCCGAAGTGAAGACGGTTCTGGAGGCAGCCAAAGAACAAGGAAAAGCGACCGGTCTCGTGGCAACGTCTGAAATCACACACGCAACCCCTGCTTCCTTCGGCTCGCATGACCCAAGCCGCCGGAACATGAACGGCATCGCGGATGATTATTTTGATGAATTAATTAACGGTGAACATAAAGTGGATGTTCTTCTTGGCGGCGGCACTGACCTGCTGATCCGTGAAGACCGGAACCTCGTAAAAGAGTTCCAGGCGGACGGCTTCAGCTATGTCGACAGCAAGCAGGAATTGTTTGCGGACGATAACGAACAAGTCGTCGGTCTCTTTGCGCCGGGCGGCATGCCGAAAATGATTGACCGCGACGCAGACACCCCTTCTTTGAAAGACATGACGGTTTCTGCACTTGACCGCCTGAGCCAGGATAAAGACGGTTTCTTCCTTATGGTGGAAGGCAGCCAGATCGACTGGGCCGGACACGATAACGATATCGTCTCCGCGATGAGTGAAATGGAAGATTTTGAACTGGCTTTCCAGGCAGCGATCGACTTCGCGAAAAAAGACAAGCATACACTTGTCATTGCAACCGCTGATCATTCGACAGGCGGCTTCTCGATGGGCGCAGCCGGTCAGTACAATTGGTTAAGTGAAATCATTGAAGGCGCCAAACGCACACCGGATTTCATGGCGCAGCGCATCATTAATGGTGCAGGCGTGGGTGAAACACTCGAAGCTTATAGCGGCTTCAAAGTGACAGCGGCCGAGATCCGTTCCGTTGAAACTGCAGCAGCGAAAAACGATCTGCGGGCTGTTGATAACGCCATTGAAGCGATTTACAATGCGCGCACATTCACCGGCTGGACGACAGGCGGCCACACCGGTGAAGATGTATCCGTCTATGCATACGGCCCGTCGAGCGACAATTTCGCCGGTCATTTGGATAACACCGACCAAGCGAAACTGATCTTTGATTTATTGAAAGCTGACGTTACGATCACTGATAAATAATCCGTATTTACTCTCGGTTCCCGCCGGCTTGTGTCGCAGCGGGAATCACTGCGGGATAGGAGTTTTGAAATGAAACGAGCAAGCCTCATCGGTTTTACGCTGGCCGCATTGCTGGCCGGCTGCAGTGAACAAGCCGACACCCCCGCTGTTTCTGAACAGCCGGAAGCCGGCGTATCTGCGGCCGCTTCCCATATCGCGATTCCCGGTTTTTATGAAGGTTATATTGTGAACCCGCAAGTGACGGATGACCGGACGCTGACAGAAACCGGCGCTGTGTTCCGGGATGCGCGGGGGCAGATCGAGTTGCTCGCCGCGGCACTGGATGGCGACACCGTCGAAATCGGCGGCATCGAATTGACGGTGCATGCAGCAAAACTGCTCAGCTATCAGCCGGATTACAGCCTGACCGATTACTATCATCACTTTACCGAAGCCGAAGAATTTCCGATCATCAACGCATTTATTGAAATCCGCAACACCACGGATGCCCCGCTGAAATTCGCGCCGGTTGCGCTCGCTTCGGCGGATACCGGAGAAGAATATACGTGGGAAGATGATATCTACCTGGAAGAACTGAATGGCGAAATCGCGCCCGGTGAAACAGTGAAAGGCCATATCGGATTCGTGCTTGACGGAGAAGATACCCGGACCCTTACCTTAACGACGAGCGATGTGTTCAATACAGAAGATGAAAAAATTGCAGACGCCAATGAATTGACGATTGATTTTTAATTAAAAGTAAAGCTGACGCCGGGTTTCCGGTGTCAGCTTTTTGTGATTTATGATGTAAATGGTGGTCGAGTGACGATTAAGATCGGATGAGTGCATATTAAGGGGCCGTGAATGATCTTTAAAACCAGTTCAGTGCCTTTTAAAAAATTTTGAATGCACTTTAGAGCCGGATGAATGCCTTTTAAGATTTCTCTTGGCATCTATCCGGCGATTTATCCTTTTTAATGGAGATTGTGAGCGCTGGTGTCGGGTTTCCGGTGTCAGCTTTTTATGATTTATGATGTAAATGGTGGTCGAGTGACGATTAAGATCGGATGAGTGCATATTAAGGGGCGGTGAATGATCTTTAAAACCAGTTCAGTGCCTTTTAAAATATTTTGAATGCACTTTAAAGCCGGATGAGTGCCTTTTAAAATTTCTCTTGGCATCTATCCGGCGATTTATCCTTTTTGATGGAGATTGTGAGCGCTGGTATCGGGTTTCCGGTGTCAGCTTTTTGTGATTTATGATGTAAATGGTGGTCGAGTGACGATTAAGATCGGGTGAGTGCATATTAAGGGGCGGTGAATGATTTTTAAAACCAGTTCAGTGCCTTTTAAAAAATTTTGAATGCACTTTAAGGTCGACTGAGTTCACTTTAAGCCCCCTCACCACTCTAAACGCTTAATGTCCGTGCTCCGCCCGTTACCAAAAACAAAAAATACCATAAACACGAGGTTTATGGCACAACAAGTTAACTTATTCAGATGTCCATCTCTGTTCCCGTTCCGCTTTCCTGCGCTTTTGTGTAGACGCCCCGGGCGACGGCGAGATCGAAATACGCGGCACCGACTGACTTGAAAAAAGTGATTTCGTCCGCTGATTCCCGGCCAGCTGCCGTGTTGTTTGCAAGTGCGTCGAGTTCCGCGTGGACTTGATCGAATGACCATTTTCCGCTTTTAGCTGCATGGATCAGTTCCCCGGCTTCCGCTTTGACGCCAGTGAGACTGTCCACCACGATTTTATTGGCCTGCAACACAGTCGTTTCGTCCACTTCCCGCATGGATGGCAAGTACGAGCCGACACCATTGATGTGGGTGCCGGGCTGCAAGTCGCTGCCGTTGAACACCGGCTCATCGGAGCGGGTCGCACAGCAGATGATATCTGCCTGCCGGACCGCGGTTGCTGTGTCCGTTTCCACTTTTGTTGGAATCTCCACGCCGAATGCCCGCAGCCGCTCAGCGAACACTTCCGCTTTTTCCGGTGTACGGTTGACGAGCAGAATTTGCTCGATTTTACGGGCGGCCATCACGCCCAGCACTTGCTCGAATGCCATGGCGCCGGTTCCGATTACGGTGAGCGTGCGGCTGTCACTTCGCGCAAGGTGGTCGGTCGCAATGCCGCTCAATGCCCCTGTGCGGAGCCGGGTCAGATATGACGCATTCATCAAGGCGATATGCCGCCCGTCAATCGCATCGGTCAGCAGGATAACGCCTTGGGTTGTCGGATTGCCCAAATCCGGATTATCCGGAAAGATCGTCACGACTTTGACGCCGGCCATTTCCACGGCAAGGTCCGCAC
Source organism: Planococcus lenghuensis (assembly GCF_001999905.1). Classification (NCBI taxonomy): domain Bacteria; kingdom Bacillati; phylum Bacillota; class Bacilli; order Caryophanales; family Caryophanaceae; genus Planococcus; species Planococcus lenghuensis. The sequence continues at coordinate 575,752 of NZ_CP019640.1, read as the reverse complement.
TCGGCATATAGAGCGCCGATGCCCGGTGCGCCGGAAAATCGAGCACGGTCCGGTGCGGACTGAGCAGTTCTCCCCGCTCTTTCGACTTGAGGATCAGCCGGATGTCATGAATGGCATCCGTCATGTCATAGCATTGCTCAATCTGTCGTTCATTGATGATCAGCATCGTCATTCCTCCTTACAAAAAAAAGCCGCTTATACGCGGCTTTCTTTTACGATAACCTGTTCAACTAATGGTTGAGACTTATGGTCTTTAACTGCCCAAATAGCAACCAGTGAAATAAGTGCAGTAAAGATAATGTAGACAGCGACTGGGACATAGGAATTATCGAATCGGACAAGCAATGCTGTTGCGACGAGCGGAGCTGTTCCGCCTGCCACTGCTGCCCCAATCTGATAACCAAGCGAAATACCTGTGTAGCGAACCTTTGCTTCGAATATTTCAGAGAACATTGTCCCGAGCACTGCTGTGATTGGCGCCCAAATAACTCCTAAGCCAAGGACAGTCGCAATAATAAGTAGAGCAACGGATCCTTGGTGAACCAGCCAAAAGTAAGGAAACGCGAACAGCGCCATCCCTACTGCACCTGCAATATACAATTTTTTTCGTCCGACTCTGTCAGACAACGCCCCCATGATTGGAATCAAAATTGTTGTTACTACAGTTGCAATCATAACAGCTGCCAGCACGGATGTGCGACTAAAGCCCAAATTCGCAGTCGCATAAGATACCACAAATGTGCTGAAAATATAGAAAGGAGCTGTTTCCACTACTTTTGCTCCAACTGCAATCAGTACTTCACGCCAATGGAATTTGAATGTATCAACAATTGGCAGTTTCGGAATATCTCCTGATTCCTGCACTTTTTTAAATTCTGGAGTTTCATCGATTCCTTTACGAATCCATAAACCAAACACGACAAGCAGCGCACTTAGGATGAATGGTACTCGCCATCCCCACGAGATGAACGCTCCATCTGGCAGCAAAGTCATCACCCAAAGTGCAATGGTTCCCATAAGCATTCCGATAGTTACACCCATCTGTGGAATGCTTCCAAATAATCCGCGTTTTTCAGCTGGCGCATATTCTACCGCTAGCAGCAAGGCGCCGCCCCATTCTCCGCCGATACCGAGTCCCTGGATGAGCCGTAAAGTGACTAGCAGAATCGGTGCCCATATGCCGATTGCCTGATATGTAGGTAGGAGTCCCATCCCAAATGTAGCAATTCCCATTAAACTCAGTGTCAGGACAAGTGTCTTCTTCCGTCCGATTCGATCACCGATATGGCTGAATATCACGCCGCCAAATGGCCGAATGAAAAAAGCCAGAGCAAATGATGCATAAGCTAATAACAATCCCACTGTCGGATCCTCGTTCACGAAGAATAGTTCATTAAAAACAAGTGCCGCAACTGTACCATACAAGAAATAATCGAACCATTCAATCGAGCTTCCAACCAAGCTAGCTACCAGAACACGACGTGTTTGGTTTTTACTCATCTCTTTCCCTCCCTCTCAAGTTGAAGTCTCACTTCAATTCAATTTTATTCACAACAGAATTTTCTGTCAATATTCAAATAAAATTAATTTTTAGGAGATATTACTAATCTTGAGAGGAGATGTTATGACAAAAAAGGAAACACGAAAAATGAAGCCACCTTCTGATAGAAGTTGCTTCCAGCACTTACTTCAGGCTTCTCGAAACTTCCTGTATCACAAAAGAAATAACCCTTTGAAAAAGTGAGGGAATTTTAGATGCCATAAAATTCTATAGGTGAACGGTTAACATGCCTTCGAAAGGAACGATAGCCCACACTAAGAGAATCGCAGATGCCTCGGATGTGATTAAAGAATTAGTAACAGTGGAAATCGAAAGACAGCAACATAAATTAACTGAACATCAATCACTCATGTTTGATGCAAACAAACCGCCTTATTGGTTCAACTATACAAAAGAGATAGTTCAATTTCTCGTAGTTAGTTCAAGAAATACAGTTAACTAAAAAGGTTATTGGAATTTAACTATATATGTTGAGCTAAAGATCCACCACTCGAACGAGCATGAGAGACAAAATGTGAGACGCCTGCGGAAAAACGGACAAGGCAAGACCCCGCATGTCGGTCCAGCCGGCAGAGGAAGCTTGCCTGTTCGTCCGCGGCAAGCGAGCATAGATACCTCAAATGCCGTTAATTAAAATGCTCTTTCTTTAGTTCAATTTATATATACTTTACTTTTCTGCATACCAAAGAGCGATCTTGTTAATCTTGCGATACCGGTTTCATTTACCCGTATTGAATCGCCGGTACGCCCAATAAACCACTTCTATTGCCACCAGCATGCCGACCGACAGGACCGCGGCCGACAGCCCGAATTTGCTCCACGAAATGATGGTCATGGAACAGCAACTGATACCGCTGTATGTCCAGGGCAGCGGCGGGTCGATTTTCGGGTGCCGCAATTCAGCGAAATCGAATGGAAACCCGGTCGCCATCGGAAACGCGCGGGCGAGTTCCGCCTGCGTCTCGATCCGCTCCCCTTCGAAACTGCTCATGAGCACGATCAGGATTGCGGCGATTGTGGCTCCGCTGTACAAGGCAGTTCGTATAAATGCCACTTTCGACGAGATCTTTTTTCCCAAATAAACTCCGGTGACAATCAATGCGGAAGGGATAATGGAATATGCCGCTGCCTGCCAAAGACCCGGCTGCTCCATGATCCAGAGTAAAGACATATGACCTGCTGCATGATAAATGAAAAACGCTTCATCGAATCGACCCGTTGTCAGGAATACGGCAGCGAGTGCGAGACCGATTCCGAGGAACACGCCCACAGAAAACAGCACATTCTTCCATTCCCGGTTCTTCAGTAGCATCATACTGAGTGCCACAAAGCCGATAAAGTTTATAAAAAATGCAGTAAGTGACACTAACTCCAAACTCCCGTTGAATGACACGGCGAGCAGCAGCAAGGAAATGCCGCCCATGACCAAATGAACCGGCAAGACAAGAAGCAATGCCCCGATCCGCTTCATCGGCCCTGCTCCTCCTGGACTTTTGTGACAATGAGATGGGTCGCGATGACGATCAGCACATACATGATCACACCACCCGACTCCCGGGTTCCCGCGTCGATCAGAAACGACATCACCAATGGAATCACGATGATTGAGATAACGTAAATCCGCAACGTATCCGTCATGCCGCATGAACACCTCCTGCTATAAGCGTACCATATCCCGGCAACCCTTCCGACTGCTGCTATGTATACAGATTGCCGGCCAAATCCCGGCAATCCATTTTTTGTTATTTCAACGTAAACTTGGCCCATTGTTCAGTGGGACCGGTGTTATCGATGACGAACAGGCTGCCGTCTTTCTCATATTGAAGGATTTCTTCACCGAATTTCATGCCATCCCCCATATTAGTGAACGTTCCTGTGGATACGACCTGCTCCATATCGATGTCCTCTTTCGGCACGATTTCAATGAAGGTATATTTATCTCCTTCGTGCACGATCCACGTCACCGGCAGCCCGCCGCCCGTTTCCGCTTCATGGGTGTCTTCAGCTGCAGCCACTTCCGTTTCCTGCGCTTCTTCCTCCCCGCAGGCTGTCAGGCCAATGAGCACAAGCGATGCGACTGCGAATCTTCCTGTCAGCCGTTTCATGGCGATCATCTCCTTTCAGCTTTGGTTCATTAGACGAACCAAAAAACCGGGCGTTACAATTTTCTGAATTAACGACAGTGTTGTCGCCCGGTTTCCGCTGAATCTTGGTATAATAAACAGTAATACTGAAACTAATTTCTTCCATTTCCGTATAGCTAACTGAAAGGGAGTGACTGCATGTTCTGGGAAATGAAGACGCGCTACCTCATTTTATACAATATTCTGGCCATCATCGTGATGGTCGTCGCCTTGCTCTTTATCGACAGTTATTTATTTACCGTAAGTGATGATGCCGTCAATACAATCTTCATGGCCATTCTGTATATTATCGTGCCCGTTCTGTATTTCGGCTATTACTTCCGCAAACAGAACCGGCCGGTGCAAGGTATCCTGTTTACGGCCGGCATGAAGGAATGGATTCCGCGCCTGGCTGTTCTCGTGTTCATACTGATCGCGTTTTCACTGAGCGTGTTTTGGCTGCAATTGGCTGCGCTCATGCCGATTGCTCCGTGGCTCGTGGAGCTGTTTATGGAACCGGTGCCGATGACGACGTCCCCCGGTTTTCTCGTTCTGGAGATCCTCTTCCTCGCAGTGATCGGGCCGATCGCCGAAGAGTTTATGTTCCGCGGCGTTCTGCTGAACCGGATGATCCGCAAAACGTCGATGTGGGGCGGCATTCTAATCTCGAGCATTTTGTTCGGCGTTCTGCATGCCGATGTTCTCGGCGCCTTCATGTTCGGTGTGATCACATCGCTTCTGTTCATCAAGACGCGCAACCTGCTTGTGCCGGTCATGCTGCATATCTTCAATAATTCATTGGCTGTGCTGGCTGCGTATGTGGCCCCGACGTTTCCGGAGGCGCTCGCCTTGCTGGAACCTGCCGATATTTATGAAAAAGCGCTGCCCAATGCAGCTGTGCTCATCATTGCCTCCATCTTGCTCGGACTGTTCCTCACCCGGCTCGTCCGCAGCATGAAACCGGCGAAGCGCAGCGGGCAGCCATCTGTGTCATGAAGGAGGAATTCCAGTTGAGAGTCGCTGTGTTATCCGATATCCACGAAGGGCTGAACCGCAAGAACACCCAAACTTCCATTATGAAGGCGCTGGCTGACTGGATCTGCCAACACACGCCGGATGTATTCATCATCAGCGGTGACATGACGGCAGGTCCGGAAAAAAGCCGGAAGCTGCTGGACAGTCTGCAGGCGGAATTCCCTGCGATGAAAGTGCTTTTCGTCCATGGCAATCATGACGTCTATGCCGATGACGCCAATGAAGCGTACGACACGCTGCTCCGCTTTCCCGGCAACCTCGGCAACGGCCCCATTGAGCTCGGCCGCGACTGGGTCGCAATCGGCGATGGCGGCTGGTACGATTATTCATTCGGCGTCGACGGCTTTACCGAAGAAGAGTTTTCCCGCGGAACGTACGGCGACTTCACATGGCCCGATAAATTGCATGCTCATTGGGGGCAAAGCGATATCGAGCGCAGCAAGTATTATGCCGATAAACTCGAACAGCAGCTTGAACTGCATCAGCATAAAAAAATCATTCTCGTGACGCACGTCGTTCCGTTCATGCATCTCGTACATGTAAAAAATGATCCAAGCTGGGATTTCTTCAATTCCATGATGGGCAGCAGCCGCTATGGCGCACTCGCCAAGAAGTACGGCGTGAAAAAGTACATTTTCGGCCATATCCACACGCGGTATCACGAGCAGCACGACGGCATTGAAGTGCTGTGCCGGCCGCTCGGCTATTATCCGCATGAATGGACGAATCCGTCCGCTGACGAGGAAATCCGGGAAGCCATTAAACTGATCAAGCTGGATTGACGATTTGGCGAACGAGCTTTTTCGCGTCCCGCCCGACGCCGTTGATGCGGCCGGAACACACCCCGGACAGCCACGGAAGTCCGAGAAAATAAAGACCCGAAACCGGCGAATGGCCGCGACGGTGAACCGGCTGGCCTTGCTCATTGAGCGTGCCTGCCACATTCAGCCAATTGTAATCAAACCGGAAACCCGTTGCCCAGACGATGCTGCGCGGTGTGAATTCCGATCCATCCTGAAAGACCAGGGAGCCGCCGCAGAATGCGACGGCTCTTTCTGCAATCTGCACACGGCTTGCTGCAATCAGCGGTTTCAGCGCAGTGCCGATGACCGGCTCCCCTTTTTTCAAACGTGTCGACAGCCGGGAATCCGGCGAAATGCGCGAAATGCCGGATATTCCGAGCCAGAAAAACAGGCTTTTTCCGAAAATCCGCTGTGGAATGAAGACCAATTCATGCCCGGTCGCCAACATGACCTGTCGGCTTTCGGCCAATTCGACTGCGATCTGCGCACCCGAATTGCCGCCGCCGATGACAGCGACCGGTCCATCCGGCAACTGATCAGGTGACCGGTATTCCGCTGAATGCAGCTGGGTGAGCGTTTCCGGCACTCCCCCGGGCAGCACCGGGATGTGCGGCCGCTGGAACGGACCGGTCGCTATGATCACGTGTGCAGCAACATAATCACCTGCAGTCGTCACGACCCGGTACCCGTCCGCCCACCGCTCCATTTTCTCCACCCGGACGCCGAGTGCCACGGGAAATCCGAAATGGCCCGCGTACCGTTCCAGGTAAGCAGCGAATTCATCCTTCCCCGGGTAGCCTTCCGGATCTCCCGTCATCGCCAGTCCCGGCAGCCGGCTGTAGCGCCGCGGGCTGAACAGCACGAGCGAATCATAGCGGTTGCGCCAGCTGTCCCCGATCCGGCCGGCGCCGTCGAGCAGCACGAACGTTTTATCTGTTTTCTGCAGGTAATAAGCGGCAGCAAGCCCTGCCTGGCCTGCTCCGATGATGAGCACGTCAATTTGTTTCATCCTGTCCCGTCCCTCTCTCCGTCACTTGTTCCTGATTCTTTTTCCACAGTCCCGCCAGTTTTCCCTCTATTTTCATGCTCATTGCAATTCGCCGAAAACGGGTATAGTGTAATAATGTGGTTCCGGAATGGAGGAGTTTCCTATGAACCAATTGCAAGAAACGGTCACCACTTACATTGAAAGTGCCGGCTGGTTTGCGCCGGTGCTGTTCATCCTTCTGCACATGCTCCGTCCGCTGTTGCTGATTCCGGTGCTTGTCGTCTGCATCCTCGGCGGTGTGCTGTTCGGATTCGTGCCGGGTGCGATTCTGTCGTTTATCGGCCTGTCGCTCATGAGCTTTGAAATGTATGTGCTCGTCAATCGTTTTCCCGGGTTCAAAGCCCGGCTTGACCGCTTGAAGGAGCGGTTCGGCCACGGCCGGACACTGTCGCTCGGACAAGTGCTTGTGCTGCGTGTCATGCCGTTTGTCCATTTTAATCTGTTGAATGTCTATGTGATGGAAATGACGAAATCATTCAGGCAGTATGCCAGCTATACCCTTGCAGGGCTGGTCGCTCCGGCTATTTTGTATACAGCGTTCGGCCACGCCCTTTCCAGCATGTCGTGGATCACGTCATTGATGCTCGCTGCAGTGCTGGCTGGTATCTATTATGTGATCGGTAAATATCATAAACCGGAGACGGCGCCGGATACTGCCGACTGACCGCCTCTCTTCAGCCGCTTGGGCTTGCCCGGCGGCTTTTTAGGTTGTCGCAAAATTGCCGGAAGAAGGCTTTGCTTGCTTAAGACAAGCTCTAGTCTGTAAAATAACGCTTAGTTGCCTATTTTATACAATGATGGAAGAGGAGAATTTATGCAGACGAATAATTTAACAAAGAAGGTTATCATCGCCTTGCTGCTCGGGGCTATTGTCGGGTTGCTGCTGAACTTGTTCGCGCCGGACGTGTTTGAGGTCCTCAATACATATGTGTTCGTGCCGGTCGGGCAGATTTTCATCGCGCTGATCAGCATGCTGGTCGTGCCGCTGGTGTTCATCTCGATCATTCTCGGGACAGCAGGGCTCGGCGATCCGTCGAAGCTAGGCCGCATCGGCATCAAGACGATTTTGTTTTTTCTCGTGACGACGACGATTGCGATTACGATCGCGCTCGGACTCGCCGCGTTGATCCAACCGGGTGAAGCCGGGGAGTTTGATCTGGAAGGGGCGACGTACGAAGCAGCAGAAGCGCCTCCGGTGGCGGATACGCTGCTCGGCATTATCCCGCGCAACCCGCTCGCCGCGCTGACGGACGGCAATATGCTGCAGATCATCGTGTTTGCGGTGTTTGTCGGACTCGCTCTGGCGGCGCTCCGGGAACGGACGCAAGGCATTTTGAATCTGGTGGAGCAGGGCAATGACGTCATGATTTATTTGGTGAGTCTTGTCATGCGTTTTGCTCCGTACGGCACGTTCGCGCTGATCGCGACGGCGATCGGTTCACAAGGACTGTCAGCAATCAAAGCGATGGGCGCCTATATGTTTGTCGTCGTGCTCGGGCTGCTCATCCACGCGGCGTTCACGTACGGCGGCACGGTGGCGTTCTTGGCGAAGAAGAACCCGATCTGGTTCTTTAAAACGTTCGCACCGGCGATGAGCATCGCATTCAGTACGTCGAGCTCCAGTGCGACGCTGCCTGTGTCGATGGATGTCGCACAGAAGAAACTCGGTGTGCCGAAGCCGATCAGTTCATTCGTCCAGCCGCTCGGCGCTACGATCAACATGGACGGCACCGCGATCATGCAAGGGGTTGCGACACTGTTCATCGCGCAGGCATACGGTTCGGATCTGTCGATGGCCGCACTTATAACAGTCGTGCTGACAGCCGTGCTTGCCAGTATCGGAACTGCCGGCGTGCCAGGGGTCGGGCTCATCATGCTCGCGATGGTGCTGACAAGTGTTGATCTGCCGGTTGCCGGTATCGGACTCGTGCTTGGGATCGACCGGCTCCTTGATATGACCCGGACCGCTGTGAATATCACGGGTGATGCAGCGTGTGCCTTGTATGTCGCGGAGACGGAAGACAGACGCGAGACACGCGTGCAGGAAAAAGAAGCAGAAGCAGCTTATTGATACGGAAACTTCCCCGGCGCGTTGAACGCCGGGGGAGTTTCTTGTTTAGGTGCGGCCGGGTTGCGATCAGGGTCGGCTGAACGCATTGTGAAGCCTTGGCTGTTATCAAGTTGCGGCCTTTATCTTTCAAATGAATTCAAGAAAGCTGATGCCGTGAAGTCGGTGGCAGCTTTTTGCTATTCTTAATGAGAATGCGGCTGAGTTGCGATTAAGATTGATTGAAGTCACTTTAAGAGCCAGCGAGTGCACTTTAAGAGCCGGCGAACGCGTTTTAAGAGCAGCTGAGTTCACTTTAAGACCCTTTGAATCCACTTTAAACCGGCCCACTACTCGCAACCATAAAAAACACCGCTTCCCTTTTCAGAGAGCGGTGTTTTCAATTGAACAGGATCGGAATTAGTCCCGTTTAGTTTTAGTCATTTTCGCTTCATTCGAAACGTCTTTCAGCATTGACCAGCCCATCAGGATAATGATGACGGCGAACGGCAATGCTGCGATGATCAGCATATTCTGCAGTCCTTGCGTCCCGCCGAAGTAGACGATGACGGCAGCCACTGATGACTGGATCAGACCCCATGTGATTTTCACGGAGTTCGGCGGATTCAGCAATCCGTTCGTCGTCAGCATCCCGAGGACGAATGTCGCCGAATCGGCAGACGTGATGAAGAAAATCGCGATGACGAAAATCGTGATAAGTGACATGACGTAGCCGAGCGGATATTCGGCCAGCACCCCGAATGTCGATGTCTCAAGCGACAGTGCCGAGATTTCGGCAAGGCCGAGCTGTTCGACATTCAGCGCCGAAACGCCAAAGACGGCGAAGAAGACAAAGCTTAGCAGCGACGGCACGACAAGTACACCCACCAGGAATTCCTTGATCGTCCGTCCCCGTGAAATCCGGGCGATGAAGATGCCGACGAACGGTGCCCACGATACCCACCATGCCCAGTAGAAAATCGTCCAGCCGTTGATCCATGCCCGGTTCTCTTCATCAAGCGGTGCGAGCCGCAAGCTTAGTTCGAAGAAATCCGCCACATATTGACCGAGCGCATTCGTGAACATGTTCAGGATATACAGCGTCGGTCCGACGATAAACAGCAGGAGCATCAGGACAGCGGCAAGCGCCATATTAATGTTACTCAAGTACTTGATGCCGCGTCCAAGCCCCGACCAGGCGGACCAGATGAACAAGGCAGTGGCAACCGCCAGCACAATCAGCTGGACAAAAAATGAATCCGGAATTCCTTCAAACAGGAACGAGAGACCACCGGCGATCTGTGCGGAACCGAATCCGAGCGTCGCCGCGACTCCGACAATCGTCGCGAATACCGCAAGCGAATCGATCAGCTTCCCGAGTAAGCCCTGCATCAGCTTTTCGCCGAACAGCGGCACAAGCGTCGCACTGATCAAACCGGGTGCCCCTTTATGGAATTTGAAATAAGCCAGGACGAGTCCAACGATACCGTAAATAGCCCAGGCATGGATTCCCCAATGGAAAAAGGAGAACTTCAATGCTTCTTTAATCGCTTGTTCCGAGCCTTCCGGTGAAACCGGACTGCTCTTGAACGCGTGTGAAATCGGCTCGGCGGTCGACCAGAACACGAGGCCCATCCCCATACCGGCACTGAATAGCATCGCGAACCATGAAGCGCGGCTGAATTCGGGTTCTTCGTTTTTCTTTCCGAGCTTCACGTTTCCAAAGCGCGAGAACATCATGTAAATACAGAACAGCAGAACAGCGAGAACGAGCAGCAGGTAGAACCAGCCGAACTTCCCGTAAATTTGACCGGTCAACTCCCCTGTGAACGTTTCAAGATTCCCAGGTGCGAACGATCCCCATATGACGACAATCAACGAAATAGCTAATGAAATCCAAAATACTAACGTTGCTTTTTGCATGCTTCACCTCTCAAGTAATATGATAATAATTTTCCCGAATTTGTGCCAAGCCTGAATTATCATATCACAATCCTGTGATGAACGCTTCTATATATGAGCAAATAGGTCTAAATTGTCGGTAAATTTACAGATACAGTAAGCGCAAACAAACCGATTTTTCGCTCATTTCGGCCACTGTCGACTTCTCTTTGCGGAAAGACGTTTACACTCTGCCGGTAATGGGCTAAACCTATACTAAGCCGTTTATTAAATGGGAGGGATGACTATGATCATCATGTGGGAAGGCAAGGAGCTGGAGCTGACCGAACAGCCGTATTTAGATGATTCACTGGAACAGCCCATCATGCGGGCGCACGCGAAGGATTTGAGCGGAAACCGCTATGACGTGCAATGGCATACTGTCCAGGATTATGTGGATAATATCGGCCGCGATGAGCACGTGGAAACGTGGAGTTCACCGGACGCTGTGTACCGGATGTAGGCGGCAATCGGATGCTGTGCGGCCGGGCTTAATGCAAATCACCGGATGCCGCTGGATGAAAATCCGCAAAAAACCGCCATGCCCGATTACCGGGTATGGCGGTTTCGTTTTACTTAAGCGGAGATGAGAGGATTTGAACCCCCGCGGCGCTTGCACGCCCTAGCTGATTTCGAGTCAGCCCCCTTCAGCCTCTTGGGTACATCTCCATGACGGTTAACAGATTATCATAATCGGGTGTTTTTTTCAATCCGTTATTCTTCAGATAAAATCAGGCAGCCGCTTGTGAAAGCGACTGCCTGTTCACACTTAAATCGCCGTCCAGCCGGCATCTGCCGTAATCACTGTACCGTTGACGAAACTGGATTCATCGCTTGCAAGGAACAGGGCCACTTTTGCGACTTCTTCCGCTTTTCCGGTGCGTGGGTTCGAAGCGAATCCGACCTGCGCGCGGCCCATGCCGAATTCACTGACATTTCCCATGGATGCTCCGATATTCGTCTCGACGCCGCCTGGTGCGATCGCATTGCAGCGGATGCCTTTTTGCGCATACATGAAACCGGTGTTTTTTGTGAAACCGACGACGGCATGCTTGGAAGCCGTGTATGCCGCGCCTGCCCGGGATCCGTACAATCCGCCGACTGAAGCGATATTGATGATCACGCCGCTTTCTTTTTCAAGGAAAATCGGCAATACTTTACGGGTGGCGCGCATGACGCTTGTCGTATTGACCGCAAAGACCCGCTCCCATTTCTCGTCTTCGATTTCCCCGGCCGGTTCGAAACTGTCCATGATGCCTGCGTTGTTCACGAGAATATCCAGCGTGCCGTATGTATTGACCGCTGTGTCGATCAAATTCCGGATGTCTTCTTCCACTGCCACGTTTGCAGAGACAGCTGTCGCCTGTCCGCCGGCTCCGTTGATCTGATCGGCTACCGCATTCGCCCCTTCACCGTTGATGTCCGATACGATGACTTTCGCGCCTTCCTGTGCGTAGAGAACTGCGATTTCCTTACCCATGCCTGATGCTGCACCGGTGACAACCGCTACTTTATCCTGAAGTCTCATCATTCATCCTCCTCTGTCTTCTATCTATAGTATAATAAGCCAAAAGACTGCATCACAATCGCCAAATTCAGAACGCTTTGTTCATTAATCAACACTGGAGGGCTGTTATGTCTATTAACAAGGAATTTCATGACAGAAGAATCAGGAAGTCAAAAGCAGCGCTGAAAGAAGCATTGCTGACCTTATTGCTTCAGGATGAATTAAAGGATATTTCCGTCACATCCATTGTCGAGCAGGCGGATCTGAATCGCGGCACGTTCTATAAGCATTACCAAGTGAAGGAAGAATTGCTGGCGGAAATCATCCGTGATGCCGAAGCGGATCTTGTGCGCGCCTACCGGGAACCGTACCGGAACCGGCACCGGTTCGACGTCGGCAGTCTGTCCGCTTCCGCAGTCAAGGTGTTCGATCATGTTGCCGCCTATGCGGATTTCTACCAGCTGATCGTCAGACCCGGGGAGCTTGCCGGCTTGCAGCATCAGACGTGTGCATTGCTGCGGGATCTGGCCCTCCAGGATTTATTGAACCGCACAGCCAGCCCGAACGTGAATCCGCAATTGCTTGCCGGTTTCTACGCCTATGCCATTTTCGGTCTGATTGTCGAATGGATCAACAGCGGGTTTGATTACAGCGCTGATTATATGGCAGAGCAGCTCGTGGAGATCATTCATCAGAGCCAGCCAGCCATCATTCATCGGCAAACCGCCGGGAATGATAACGGCTGAATGAAATCTGTAAATGTGTTCTTCATGCAAGTACATAGGAACGGATGTACATCTGCGCCGTCTGTTCATGTGGACCGGCGGCTCTTTTGGGCAGCATCCACTTAGAGAAGGAGGAATCAGGATGTCTGGGAACGGGTCATCGTTTTATGAAAAAGATGAATTTTTCACGGCTTTTCTGTCGCGCCGGAGCCGGGAGGAAAGCCCGAATAATACCATGGAAGAACCCGTGATCCTCGACCTGATCGGAGATGTTACCGGCCAGCGGGTGCTTGACTTGGGCTGCGGTGACGGCCGGTTCGGGAGCACCTTGTTTGAGAGGGGCTGCCGGCATTATGACGGCATCGATGGCTCAGCCAATATGGTGAAAATGGCGATTGAAACATTGTACGGAACGGCGAGCACTGTCCGCCAGATAAACCTGGAAGACTGGACAGCTTCCGATGAGGCCTACGACCTGATCGTGTCGCGCATGGTGTTTCATTACTTGCCGGATGTCCGGCAGCTGTTCAAAGACATCTATGCCTCGCTCAGTGCAGGCGGTCAATTCGTTTTCAGCGTGCAGCATCCCGTGCTGACGTCTTCACCGGAAAGTGCGGAGGAATCAGGCCGGCGCGGTTCCTGGCTCGTCGACGATTATTTCAAGACCGGCCGGCGGGTCGAACCGTGGATCGACGAAGAAGTCGTCAAATACCACCGGACGACGGACGATTATTTTACTGCCCTGACGGAAGCCGGATTTGCGGTGGAAAGCCTGAAAGAATGCGCGCCGCAATTGATGCATTTTTCTACGCGCGGGGAGTTTCATCGCCGGCAGCGGATCCCGTTGTTTCTTGTGTTTTCGTGTAGAAAGTAGAAGAGGTTATGTAAAAGCTGATGTCGATTTTTCGGTGTCGGCTTTTTGTGATTTGGGATGTCCGGTATACTGGGAATAACAAGAAAAGGAGTTGGTCATATGGCGGATTTAGGTGCATTAATGACATGGACATTCATTCAGGAAACAGCGGTGCCGGATACAGTGACAGATATGCTCATCGCAGGCGAGGAAGCGCATGTGGCGTATAAGACCGTGCGGGATGTCGCGGTTGTGACGAGTAAGCGGCTCATCATCGCCGACCGGCAAGGGCTTACCGGCAAAAAAGTCGAGATCTATACGATTCCGTTCAAATCCATCATCATGTATTCGTCGGAAAATGGCGGCACATTCGACTTCAACGCGGAACTCGAGTTCTGGACGAAAGCCGGCAAGTTCAAATTGAATCTTGATAAGAAAATCGATATCCGTAAGCTCGACAAACTTATTGCGGAAGCGATTCTTTAATATTGGTGTCATGCAGGAAGTTAAATAAGGTGTGGTAAAAGCTGATGTCGATTTTTCGATGTCAGCTTTTTTTGTTTTATGGTGAGAATAAGATGAATTGACGATTAAAAACTGCTGAATATACTTTAAGCGCCGGCGAGTGCGTATTAAGATTGGCTAAGTGACGATTAAAATCGGGCGAGTGCGCTTTAAAGCAATCTGAGTGCGCTTTAAGAAAATCCATTGCTTCCAATACGACAGCCTGACCTCTCCAATAAAATCTCACAAACTGGAGTCGGAAAATCGGTCAGCCTTTTGTGATTTTTATTAAAAGTAAGACTGAGTGACGATTAAGATCGGGCGAGTGCGTTTTAAGCGACGGCGAGTGCGTTTTAAGATTGGCTGAGTGACGATTAAGATCGGGCGAGTGCGCTTTAAAGCAGTCTGAACGCGCTTTAAGAAAATCTATTGCTTCCAATACGACAGCCTGACCTCTCCAATAAAATCTCACAAACTGGAGTCGGAAAATCGGTCAGCCTTTTGTGATTTTTATTAAAAGTAAGACTGAGTGACGATTAAGATCGGGCGAGTGCGTTTTAAGCGACGGCGAGTGCGTTTTAAGACTGGCTGAATGAACTTTAAAACAAATTGAGTACCCTTTAAAAAAACTTGAATGCATTTTAAGCCCACACACCACCCTAAAAAACAAAAAATCCCAAGCCTTTTCCGCATGTGACTAGCCGGAATAGCATGGGGTTCTCTTGTTTAACTGATCGTTTTTGAAACCGGCAGCCGCTCATTCAGCCTGCCAGTTCTTCATCTGCTGTTTCGTCTTCGATTCGCTTAATTTGGATGAGCATCGCCCGGCGCGTCCGTTTCTTGTCCGGGATGGCAGCATTGGCTCTGCTGAGCAGGTTCTCAAGCCGCAGCTGTTCCAGTTCGTCTTCGTGCCAGCCGGATTCCGTCAGCAAAAACACGAGCAATTCGACAGCTTCCGCGTAGCTTTCCAGATCCGTCGGCGTGCATTGCGCAATGCTTTCAAGCAGGAGTGCCGCTTCGTCATCTTCTTCCAGTTCTTCGGGTTTCGGCGCGAACGTGCCACGCGCTTCTGTCAATTCACGGTACAGCTGCTGCAATTCCTCTAAGGTCGGTTCGTGCTCTTCGTATCCCGTCATGTTCAACAGCATGCAGGTTTCCCCCATTCCTGTACAGATAGCGGTTCCATCTATACTTTCTTCTATTTTACCACGAAAACGTTTAATTGTATGAATTTTTATGAAATTCAACCCGGGCCATCGTTCCTGTTTCCTTGGCGATGACCTGTAAATGGGACTGCTATGCTGGTTTAGATTGCCAAGTTCCGGTTATGGCTGTAACCCGCTGCTGTTCGGAGCCAATTGCGGAATGTCCGGCGATAGCGCTTGTGTTTCGGCAGAAATGCGCTTGCCCGGCTAAGAAGTTGCTCCAAATGCAGTTGCATTTCTTCATCATCATGCCAGCCATACTCGGACAGGAAATGGACGAGGAGCCGGATGGTGTCGACGGGCTGTTCGGCCGCTTCCGGCTGATGGCTGTCAATCACCGTCAGCAAGAGCCACGCTTCATCGTCTTCTTCCATATCCTCTTTGTCCGGTCCGTAAACCCAGCGCGCCGCTTTCAACTCATTCACGATTAATTGTAATTCATCCAATCCGGCTATTTTCGGCTGCTCCATCATATGCAGGTGCATACCCTCGCCCCCTCTTTATACACATATTTGCATAAATCGAATTATGCATTCTTTTTAATTCTACGCACATTTTATTTTTCCTTTATTTTTATTCTATATTTTGAATAAAAATAAAAAACTCACTCTTTTCGAATGAGTTCGATGGTTCCGGATATGTCGATTCCCCTCATGGCCTGTGAAGCCAGCTGGTCCGCTTCCGCGTTCTTTTTGCGGGACACTTGCTGGTAATCGGGTTGAATGCCAAGCTGGTCCAGTTTCTGTTCAATCCGGTCGGCCCATCGGTTCAGCTGCCGTTCAAGCGTCGGCCACAGCCCGGTCAGCTGGCTGATCACAACTTGGGAGTCGCCGATGAATTCGACGGGCAAATGGTGCACGCCGAGAAGTTCCAATTCCTGCAAAGCGAAGTAGAATGCGGCATACTCAGCTTCGTTATTTGAATCGAGTTCATCCGCCGGTGCGTTTTTCCGCAGCCGGTACGACTTGCCGTTCTGATTATAATAAATCGCAATGCCAAGCCCCGCCCGCTTCGTCTGGACGTCAAAGCCGCCATCGAAATAGACGACCACATTATGCGGTTCTGTCTGAATTCCCTGCACGTAGCCTTTCAATTCTTTTACCGTCCAGGAGCTGTCATGCCGGTCGACGAATTCGATGTGCTTCGCCCTTCCGGTTTTATTGAAATCCTCGGCAAGCAGCAGCGCCTCACCCGCCCTCATTTCATCTGATGTAAAAACGGTCTTCGCCTTTTTCGGCATTTCGTATGTAACGATTATTTTCACGTTCATGTCTGTCACCTCTTGCTGTTCCTTTACCCGCCGGCACTAAAAAAATGCCTCCCGATTTCGGAAAGGCATTTAGTCTCACGATTATTTTTTCCACAGCTTGCCCGGCCAGAAGGCATACTTGCCGCAGACCATTGTGATCGCCGGCACGAGGAGCGGCCGCACGACGAACGTATCGAGCAGGATGCCGATCGCCGTAACGGTTCCAAACTGGACAAGCACCTGCAGCGGCAGGACAGCGAGCACCGCGAACGTGCCTGCGAGGATGAGACCGGCCGATGTGATGACGCTGCTCGTCTCGCTCACACCTTCCGCGATCGCTTCTTTCAACGGCATGCGTTCCCGGTTCTTCCAGATGCTCGAAATCATGAAGATGTTGTAGTCGCCGCCGAGTGCGACGAGGAACACGAATGCATACAGCGGGATGAGTCCCTGCAGCGCAGGTTCACTCATGCCGTAATGGATGACGAGCCAGCCGAGGCCGAGCGCCGAGAAGTAGGACAGCACGACTGTCGCCAGCAAATAGAGCATCGCGGTGACCGACCGTAAGTACACGAGCAGCAGCAAAGCGATAATCGTTAATATGACCGGAATGATGACTGCCTGATCGCGGCTTGTGATCTGTTCGGTGTCATACAGCACCGCTGTTTCTCCGCCGATCCAAACTTCCGCGCCGTCCGCGCCGGCTTCCTGCAACGTCTCTTGTACGGCATTCTGCAATTCCGGCACAAGGGCAACCGCCTCAGCCGAGTACGGATCGACGTCGAAGGTGACGTCATAGCGGATGATGTCCGGGTTCTCTTCCCCGGTGCGCGGTCCGCTGATCGATTCCACTCCGTCAATATTAAGGAGTGTTTCGTCCAATGAAACCTCCGTGCCTTGTGTATCGACGATGACGCTCGCCGGTGCGATCTCCCCGGGCGGGTAATGGTCGGCAATAAGCGCGAATCCTTCGCGCGAGGGCATGTCTTCGGGGAATGAATCGAGTACGCCGTACGTTGTTTCAATGCGCAATGCGGCCAATGCCAGGCCGCCCAGCACAATCAGACAAATCAGGATGACCGGCCACGGCTTCTTTGTCACGAGCCGGCCGGCAGCTTCGCTGATCCGGCTCCGGGTCCGCAGCCGGCGGACTTTTTTCCCTTTCTGCTCTTCCCGTTCCCGGGTCATCTCTTCGGTCCGCGGCACAAACGGAAAGAACGCCGAGCGGCCGAGGATGGCCAGAAGCGCCGGCAATAACGTCAGCACGGCAATGCCCATAATGATAATGGCGGTGCTGAACGGCACAGCGAACCGGTCATACGAAGCATAATACGCAAGGCCGAGCGTCAGCAGGCCGGCCGCTGTCGTCAATGCACTGACAGCGATCGCACCGCCGGAATTGACGATGGCCAGTTTTAATGCCATGTATTTATCGCGTTCGGTCCGCAGTTCATCCCGGTAACGGGAAACGAGAAACAGGCAATAATCCGTCCCGGCTCCGAACAAGAGCACAGTCATAATCGATACGGCTTGCGCATCGACCGTGATCCAGCCGCGGTCCGCCAGAAAACCGAGCAGCGGCGAAATGACCCCGTAGGCGAACCCGACGCCGACAAGCGGTACGAGCGCCAGGATCGGCGACCGGTATAAGAGAACGAGGAGAACAAGCACGAGAGCGACGGTTGCCAGCAGCAGCGTGACATCCGCCTGGCTGAACAATTCAGTCGCATCCCGCTGAATGCCGACAGGACCTGTAAAGCGGACATGAAGCCCCGCTTCATCAATGTCTTCCGTGAACACTTCATCGGATGTCAGCGTCGCAATACGGGACTCCAAGTCTTCAAGTGCCGGCTGCAGCTCTTCCGTCATCGCTTCCGCATCAAAAAACACCGGCGTTGTCAGCGCTTCTCTGTCTGCCGATGCGGCTTCAAAAAGTGCAGGCAGCGGCAGTGATGCGAAATCCGGTACAAGTGACTGCTCTGCGAGCGGCCGGTCCTGCAGGTCGGCATACAATTCCTGCACCGCGGCCGCATCCGCTTCCGTCAATCCGCCGGGCCGGTGCCAGACAACGAGCAACGGGACACCGGCACCATTTGAAAATTGTTCTTCTGAAATCGCTGCCGCTTCCGATGACATCGCGTCCGCCGGCAGCAAATCATTGCCGCCCGCTTCTTCTTCATTCACTTGCGGCCACACCGCTGATAAGACGGCGACGATAAGCACCCAGACTACCACAGTCACCCATCGGCTTTTCGGACCGGCAACTGCATTGCCCCATTTCTCCAAAAACTGACCCATTTTATTTTTCCTCCAATATTCCGTGCTTAATTTGACTGATTCCATTATAATATACTAACGGGTTAATATTCAACAGATGAACGGAAATGTTATACTAAACCTATTGGAGAGTGAGGAAAATGAGTGTGACCCCCAGACAAAAACGGCCTCCAGGCAGACCGCGCATCGACGGCCAGCAGACACCGACAAAGGAATTGATCCTGCGTGCTGCAACCGGTCTCTTCCTGTCCAATGGTTATCAGGATGTGTCCGTCGATGACGTGGCGGATAAATGCGATGTCACAAAAGCGACTGTCTATTATTATTTCGGCAATAAAGCGGCACTGTTCACGGAAACGATGATCCAGATGATGGACCGGATCCGGGAACGCATGCAGGCCATGCTTCAGGAAGATGTTCCGCTGCGTGTCCGTCTGATGAATGTGGCGGATGCCCAATTGCGGGCGACCGTTGATATTGACATGGACGGCTTCATGCGCGAAACAAAAAACGTATTGACCGCACAGCAGGTACAGAAAATGCAGCAGGCAGAAGAAGAGCTATACACCGTGCTGGAAGAAGCATTCACCGAAGCGGTGGCAGCCGGTGAAATCGGGAATATAGATCCGCGTTTCGCTGCTCATGCTTACATTTCGCTTGTGAAGATCGGCAATTACCGCAATGCGGGAAGCGAAGGGATTTTCCACTCCCCGGAAGAAGCGGCGGAAAAGATCGTGGCCTTCTTCTGGAACGGACTGATGAACGGATAAAAGGCCGACTCCCGCGGGAGCCGGCCTTTTATGAATTCGAGACATGGACAATAAGAAAACTAATGCTGAATTCCACTAACCTCGCATTGAATTCCACTAATCCGACGCTGAGTTCCACAAACTTTCTCCCCAAGCATCAGACAATACCGCCTTTATTCTTCAAACGGTCCTTCCACCACAATCTTCCCGATAGTGCGCCCGGTCAGCAGGTTGCTGTAAGCTTCTTTCAATGCAGACGGGCTGATCGGTGTAAAGTGTTCAGTTTTCGTCGTCTCCAGTTCACCGGCGTCGACATCGTCCGCAAGCCGGTCGAGCAATTCATGCTGGCGGATCATGTCTTCTGTCTGGAACACGGAGCGTGTGTACATCAATTCGTATGCGAACGTGACACTTTTCGCAAACAGGCGCGGATCGAGCGGCTTGAATGCCGGCAGGATCGAGCAGATTTTCCCTTGCGGCGCAATGACGGTCGTCATGTCCGTCATATGCTCATCCGTTGCTGACAGGCAGAAGATATAAGGCACATTATCGAAGCCCAGTTCTTTCAGCTGCGGCTCCAATGGCTCCCGGTGGTTGATCGTGTAATCAGCCCCGTGTTCTTTTGCCCATTCCACCGTCTGCGGACGGGATGCGGTTCCGATAACCGTCAGACCTGCCTGCTTGGCGATTTGCGTAGCGATGGAACCGACGCCGCCCGCTGCACCGATGATCAAGATGCTTTTGCCTTTATTATCGGCCGCATTTTCCGAGATGCCGAGCCGGTCGAACATCGCTTCATATGCCGTCAGGCTTGTCAGCGGAAGCGCTGCAGCCTGTGCAAAATCAAGGCTTTTCGGTTTCTTCCCGACAATGCGCTCATCGACAAGCTGGAACTCACTCTGACTGCCCGGCCGGTTATTCGTGCCGGCGTACCATACTTCATCGCCCGGCTTGAACAGCGAACAGTCCTCGCCCACTTCTGCAACGATGCCTGCCGCGTCACGTCCGACAACCGTGAACGATTCGTCTCCATCTTTTTTTGCATCGCGGGTCCGCAGATCAGTCGGATTCACCGATACCGCTTTGACCTGCACAAGCAAGTCGCGCCCTGCCGGTTTCGGCCGCTCCATTTCCACTACTTCCAAATCCATCGGTTCCTTCACGTCTCCCGGTTTATAGAAGCCAATCGCTTTCATTGTCTCTGTACTCATACTGCCTCGCCTCTTTTCTGTATATTCGTTCCATGTTTCATTATAGAAGGTCGGATCGGTACATTCCAAATATCGGGATTCAACAGGAATCCGCGCGGGCTGTGGAAATAAACAGGCAGAAAGAAGGTGTGTGCCATGAGACCGCCTGAAGAGATCTTAACTGCCTGGAATCAATTCAGCGATTTCCCGATGGAGACGTTGACGAAAGCGTGGTATTTCGCTAAAAGCGGTGAAGTGAAACAACGACCGGTTGCATTGATGAAGGAACACCAGGCGCAATTCGGTGCTTCCGGCAATTGCTTTGACTTGGCGATTTGGCTGTTGGATGAGTTTCAGAAAGCCGGTGTCGAAGCATATTCGATCGGAGACGGCTCCGGACGCGGACCGGATGCACGCCGCCGTCATTGCGCTAGATGAAAATGGATACCGTTATTTATGTGACCTGGGTGATCAATGGGTAAGCCCGATCTTGGTGGATAACACAAGCGAAACCTTCACACCTGAACCATTGTCCGGTTTTTACCCCGCAGCCCGCGTTGCCGTGACAGCAGCCGGTCAGCACGTCGAGATTCAGTACCACCAGCCGGCCGGCAAATGGCGGAGTTTTTTAAGTACAAATGAAGGATTATTTCCCGATCCAGACACAGTCTCCCTGGAAGAATGGGCAGTGCGGATCAGTCAATATGCCGGGTTTAATGAGGAATTTACGCTAGAAGCACTGATGTATTTTGGGAAGCTGAAAAACTGACTTTGGCGAATAGACCCCTGAGTTTGGCGAATAGACTCCCGATTTTGGCGAATAGCCCCATCCTCTCCACACAAAAACCCTGCAAGCCCGCTGAACAAAGGGCTTGCAGGGTCTCATCTCTAATTAAAAACAATTGGCTTCAAGTCCTTCTTCAAATACAGCGGATGCCGCGGGTGCCCTTGCTTCGTCTTTCCAATGCAATGAAGCGGATATTCCGCCAACAGCCTGGCCACTTCCCGGTCCCGGCCGCTGATATCCCCGTATTTCGCACCCCACGCAAACACGACAAGGTCCGACCCGGCAGCAGCCTCCACAATATGCGCATCATTTTCCGCACCGACCGGGTCGTCAACTTCCAGAAGCCCCGTCGGCTTCACGGAGATGTATGAAAAGAGGTTCACGACTTGCATGCTGCGATAGCCCCAGTCCCGGGCAAAATCGACGCATCGCTTCATGGTCGGGTTGCACCGTTCTTCATCGCCGATGCTTGGATTGAGCATGACGAATGTAACGGTTCCTTCCCCTTGTTCCCATGAACAAGCGAGCAAATAGCGATAGGTTTTCGTCTCATCGAACCGCACTTCCACGGTCTCATCTTCGCGCCACGTCGGTCTGTTCATCATCCGTACCTCCTGTTCATTCCACAAGAGTAGCGCATTTTCCCGCTGCAATAAACCCCTTTGCCTCACACCGGCCGCTGTTTGCGGAGAACCCGCATGTTCAGGAGCACGAACACGATAACGAAGCCGGCGAGCACCGCCATATCCAGCAGACCGTCAACCCCCCCGGATCATGATATTCTGCAGGGCGTGTGCCGCGTAGGTGAGAGGCATAAGCCGGTTGATCACTTCCACCCATCCCGGTGCGTCAGACAAATCGAAAATGCCGCTGAAGAAAATCTGCGGCACGATGACGATCGGGATGAACTGGAATAGCTGGAATTCGGTCCGCGAAAAGCTCGACAGCTATAAGCCCAATGCCAATGCAACGCTGGCCGTCAATAAATTCACGAAAAGCAGTAAGAAGTAATTGCCGGCCTGCGGCACATCGAGCACATTGACGATGAATAATTGAATAAGCACCGTCTGAATGGTGACGAACAGAAAGAACCCGAGAAAGTAACCGAATACGATGCTTGAACGTTTCAAAGGCGTCGCAAGTGTCCGTTCGAGCGTGCCGGTCGACCGTTCCCGAAGAAAACTGACCCCTGCGATGATGAACACAAAAAAGAAGATGAAAAAGCCCATCAATGCCGGCGCCAGCTGATCAAATAACTCAGCGTCTTCACTGCCATGCAAAAATTCGATTTCCGGTTCCGTTTCAGCAGGCGCTTCCGGTATGTTCAACTGGGCTTCTTCACCAGTCAATTGCGCAAGCCGGCTCTGCAGCTGTCCGATCACGTCCGTCAGCTGTCCGGTCGCTTCCTGGCTCTGCGTCACCGCAAGCCGGGTCAGCGCCTGCTGAATGATCCCGAGTGCCTGACCGCTTTTTGAGACACCGCCACCTTCCACGACAATATGCGGCACGTCATCTTCCATGTAAATCAGCGCTTCGATTTCAAGCGCTTCGAGCGCTGCTATCGCCTCTTCGACCGAAGCGAAAGCGGCCGTATCTGTCTCTTCAATCAGCACTTCTTCAAAGGCATCCGGCAAATCGACGATTCCGATTGTCACTTCATCCGATGCTGATCCCAGAATCGTACACATCAGGAACAGGACGAATAATGGAACCACAAGCATGAGCCCGATCGTCCGCTTATCTTTCACAATTTGCGCGATGACCCGTTCTGCGACAATGAGCGCCTGCATCACATTTGCTCCTTCTGCATAAACGCATCTTCGATTGATCCGAAGCGTTCTTCAAGTTCTTTCGGTGTCCCGCCAGCCATCAGCCGGCCATCCCGGATGAGAAGCAGCCGGTCGCAGCGAGCTGCTTCATCCATGATGTGCGTCGTCAGCAGGATGGTTACGCCTTGGGCACGGAGCTGTTCGAATTCCTTCCAAAATGCCCGCTTCAATTTCGGGTCGATTCCGACAGTCGGCTCATCCAGCAAAAGGAGTGGCGGTTCATGAATTAGCGCAATTGCTAAACTCAGTCTGCGTTTCATCCCGCCCGAGAACAAATGGACAGGCCGGCCGGCATCCGCCGTCAAATCCGTAAAGCGCAGCACATCCTCAACCCGCTCCGTCAACCGCTTGTTTTTCAGTCCATACAATTTGCCGAAATACCGCAGATTCCCTCTCGGTGTGAGATCGCCGTACAAGGCATCCGCCTGCGCCATATACCCGATATCTTTTGACACGGCGAGTGTCGGCTGCTTCTCTCCCATGACATGAAGTGTCCCTTCCGTTGGTGCCTGCATGCCGATGACCGATTTGATCAGTGTCGTCTTGCCTAATCCGCTCGGACCGATCAGTCCGGCAATTTCTCCTTTGTTTATGGAAAAATTCACATTCTGCAGTACTTGTTTCTTTCCGAACGATTGCGAGTAATGCCGGACTTCGATCATGACGGCTCCCCCTGTTCTTCTGTACCTGTTCATTACCTTCATTGTCATGAAAAAGCGGCCGCGAATCAATACGCCGGACAGATAACGTGAAACATTGTCTTAGGAGAGCCATAAACGGCTTTGGTATCTATTTACACTCAACTTCTCTATACTGGATGCACACGGAATGACTCTTCTTCCGTTAGAAGGGAAATTTCAATGTCCAAAGAAAAAACGCTTGAATCACAAGTGAGCGGCTATATCTCCACTGTATTGCGCGAGCACTTCGGAAAAGGACCGTCTTCGGTGTTCATCAATATTAAGCGCCCGTTTATCACGATTCATATCAGGGGCTTCCTGTCACCGACCGAGTCGGTTCTGATCAAGAAGCAGGAACATCAGAAAGTTGCAGAAGTGCGGGATTTATTAATGAATGATATCCGCACAGAGATTCAGCGCAACCTTTGGAAACTGACGAAATTAGATATCAAAGACATCTATACAGACTGGGATTTCGACAAAGAGACCGGCCTAATTTTAGGTGTTATGGACGAAACATTGGTTGAAAGTTTATTTGACTGGCCTGGTGATGTGGATAAGCAAGCGTTCATAGAAGAAATCGACAGAATCAGCAAAAAAGGCCAGAAGCTGCCGGAATCCACGCATATTTACTGGCTGAACGATCGGACGATTCTGGTGTTACGCACAGGTGTGCTCGTACGAATTGAAAAGGAATTGATCCGAAACGGCTATACAGAACAGCTTCAGCTGACGAAACGGCCGATGGAATATAAATTGATAGACGAAGCAGACTTGGAACCGATCCTAAAGCGAAAAATCGCAGACAGCTTTGTAAACTGGGATTTCGTCAATAATATCGGCTATACCGTATTAGTCCTCGAAGCCAAGCAGAAATAGAATCTTCTTTGGTAAAGCCAGCTTGCTTCGGCGGCTTTTTCTTTTTGCCTGATGTGAAGAAGATCTTGCATATTCAATGCACTTCACTGAAGACCCGGTTAAAGATTCGGTGCATCCGCTCTTCTTCTTTTTCCATCCCGATCTTATCGCATAAAGAATTATGAACTGCTGTAAATTCAGCAGTGATGCTTTTCGCTGTTTTTAAAATATCCGCCGTATTCCGGGAACAGTCCCAGCCTGCAAGCATTGCCTGCTGAAACGTTGTCAGCTTACTTTTCTCCCCTTCATAATGAGCCCAGTCGCCGAATGCGTTCGGCTTTTTGCCTCTATACATATACCAAGCACCGGCCACAGAAAGTCGCATATTATCGAGGCACCGCAAAGCATAATAATATTCCTGCCGTTTGGTTCTTCGATACGTTTCATGCAAATAAGCGAAGAATTTGGTGCGCCACCCCTCCACTTCAGCAAAAGAGGGCTCGTAGGAAAGCGTTTGGGATACCTGTTGGATTTGCGCCATAAGTCCATTTGCATCTTTCACAATTGTGATATGCTGCAGCCAAACAGAAGGTTTCAGGTCTGCGGGCTGATAATAAAACGAGTCCACTTTAATGAAGTTTTCATAATGAGTGACGACATACGATGAAACCGGGTTCGCATCTTCGAAAAATGAGACATTTCCCCACAGATGCGGCCGTTTCCGCTTTTCAGCTATAAACTCCTGGATTTCTTCGGCGCCCACCACAACCCGCAAATCGATATCCGAATACCGGTCGGTGTTTCCCTCGCCGATGGAACCGCCATAAAACACCGCCAGCACGCGTTCATCCTTCAGTAAATCTTCTTCAATTGCGCTTTTCACTCGCTCCAGTTGTGCCGGCAATTTTTCATCTCTTGTTTGGAACTCCATAATTTACATCCCCCTTCAGTAGTATGAAGTTCGCTTCAGATGTCCATTTCCCTTTTTTTAACTTCCTGAAAAATAAACCGGTTTTCTTGGTAAAATTAATACAGACAAAAGTTATTGAATATTCTATAATTAATTCAGACTGAAGAGAGGATGTGTTTTTTTGAGTAAAATTTTGAAGCTCCTTGCTGTGCTGCTCGTCGCCGGTTCCCTGCTGTCTCCTGCTGCCCTGGCGAAAAATGAAAATGCGCGGGATTCCCTTGTTGCGCTGGGTGATTCCATTCCGTTTGGTTACAACCTTGGTGTGAACAACCAGCATCCATCAAAAGCTGGCTATCCATCCATTATTGGCGAGGAAGCTGATTTGCGCGTACGAAATCTGGCTGTTCCCGGTGAACAGACGGAAGGATTGCTGAGTGATTTGCAGACCAGCCAGAAATATCGTCAAGTTGTGAAACACGCTGATTATGTGACCTTGTCGATTATTAATAATGATTTATTAGAAATTTTGAGAGAAGCTGGTGTAGAGAGCGCAAAGAATCCTGATTCGTTCCAGCAACTGGTCCTTCAGAAGCTTCTGACAGATGATGCTTTCTTAAACCTCAATGCTATTATTACAGAAATTCGTGAACTTACCGACGCACCGATTGTCCTGTATAACGTCTATAATCCATACCAGACGGGAGATCCGCTATATGGTACAGCGGACCTGCTCTTAACCGGGATTCCTGGCACTTTCCCCGGCGTAAATCCAGCGCTCGCTGCTTCTGTTAGTGGATTCGATGATATCTACATAGTAGATGCCTATTCCGCTTTCGATGGCAACCAAGCCGAATATGTCATCATGGGAGACATCCATCCTACCGTTGCCGGTCAGGAAGTACTCGCCGATCTCGCGCTGGGAGCACTCAAGTTGGAATAGAAACCGAACATACGATTTATAAAGCCGCAGTCTCCCTTTTTGGAGATTGCGGCTTTTTGTGCCTAGTTGTTTCATTCCGCTATTGAAGAGGGAATCACATAATTAACAAAACGAGCAAAAAGGTGGTTAATCCAAAATGAAATCACTGCGATTTGGCTCTTTCCTTATTTTATTGGCGGTAAGCGGCTGTGCGGTTGATGAAGCGGCGCCTGCAACACAATCTGAATCACAGCCGGCTTCCACAGAAACAACCGTTGCTGAACCGGCTGAAGTCGAGCTGATGACAGAACCAGCGGATGCAGCTTCAGAACTGGACAGTCCCCCTGAACAAACATTAGTGATTGACCCTTCCCTGTACCCGAAACCGAGTGATGCAGAACTGAAAGAAAAACTGTCAGATGATCAATATTATGTGACGCGGGAAAACGGGACGGAAATCCCCTTTTCCAATGCCTATTGGGACAATGAAGAAAGCGGGATTTATGTGGATATCGTGACCGGCGAGCCGCTCTTTTCGTCAGCCGATAAATTCTATTCAGGCACAGGCTGGCCGAGCTTCACAAAACCGATTGCACCGGAAGTCGTGACCGAACATGAGGATCCCGGTTTTTTGGGCATGCGGACGGAAATCCGGAGCCGGGCGGGTGACAGCCACCTGGGACACGTATTCGAAGACGGCCCTGCCGACAGAGGCGGTCTTCGCTATTGCATCAACAGTGCTGCCCTGCGGTTTATTCCGGAAGCTGAAATGGAAGAACAGGGCTACGATCAGTTTAAAGAAACCTTATAAACCGGAAGAGGGAAGGCAATGATTCTGCCTTTCCTTTTTGGATTCTTAAAATAAATGCTTAATAACCTACTAAAAATGTTATAATAGCAACAAATTTGAAAGTTCTGGTAAGGATGATGACGATGGCTGATGGAACAACCACGGCGGAATTGCAGTTAAAAAGTAAATTGACGTTCGATGAAATGATTGATCATTTGGAAGCAAAAGGCATCCAGTTCAACATTATGTCGAAGAAAACAGCAAAAAAGACACTGATGAATATGCATTATTATTATAAAATTTCCTCTTACCGGCGGAACTTCCTGAAGAACCAGCACGGCAAGTATGTGAACTTGGATTTTGCCTATCTTGCTGATCTGGCAGAAATCGATGTGCAGCTGCGCTATCTGGTGCTGCAAATGTGCCTCGATATCGAACATGCCATCAAAACGATGCTGCTGACGGATATTACGAACGATCCGAACGAAGACGGCTTCAGCATCGTGGAGGAATTCTGCACACACGGCGGCGTGCCGAAGAAGCATTATATGTACACCGTCAGCGAAGATTCCCAATACAATTTCAATATGTACACCCGGTATCAGGAAGATATGCCGGTCTGGGTGTATTTCGAGTTCATCCCCTTCGGAGCGCTTGCAAACTTTGTTGAGTTTTATTACACAACGCGAGGCAATGAAGAGTACGCGGAATTATGCGACGTGCTGAAATATGTCCGGAATATCCGCAATGCCGCAGCGCATAACAATCCGCTGATCATGGACATTGTGGCGACCGGCCAGCTGACCGAACCGGTTTCACCGCCGGTCGCGGCATTCTCCAGATCCTTTCATGAAACCAGACCGACTGCCCGCAAGAAAAAGCTGTCGAATAAAAAAATCCATGACTTAACGGCATTATTCTATGTATACGACCGGTTCATCCCCTTCGGAGAAATGAAAAACGTCCGGTACCAACATGTCCGGAAATTCCTGAAGCGATGCGCCCGCCGCAAAAAAGAATACAAAGCGCATAACGGCCTCGTATCCGTCTACAATTACTTCAGCAATATGGTCCATTCCCTGTCTGTGTAACCAGCGGGGTTCTGGAGACTCCTTCCTGTTTAAGAAGGAGTCTTTTTTTAATTGCCATTCTCAATAAGGCTCTCTCCGCTTTTCTTTTGTCCAGACTCCAGCACCCAGCCCCTCGAGGGAGCTTCCGCTTTTCTTTCACTAGATGATTTTAAAGATTTTACCGTTACGGGAAAAACAAGGCTGAATTGTGATTAAGATGCAGCGAAGTCACTTTAAGTTCACTTGAACGCCTTTTAAGAAAAGCTGAGTTCATGTTAAAGCCTGTTGAATTCACATTAAGCCGCCAGCCCGTAGACTTAGCTCTCCCTAAACGCAAAAAATACCATGCGTACAAAACGCATGGTATAACAGCTGCATATCCAGTTCTTCCATGTAAAAAATCCGCCGGCAGGGCCAGCGAACTTAAGTTGTTATTTCCAGATTCAAATACTGTTCGATTGCCACTGCCGCTTCTTCGATTGTTTCATACCGCTCAATCGTTTCGCTGGCCGAGTAACTGACTTCCAGGGTGCGGGTGTTTTCTATGCACTTCACTCTGATGGAGGTTCCGTCTTCTTTCTCAAACGTCTGAACGATATTGACATTATGGTAATACTGGACTGTTTTAAGGGTCTCTTGGATATGTTCCAGATTCACTGAGATTCCTCCTTTCCATATGCATGGAAAGGGACTAAGAAAAGTCTGATAGGATCCACATATTCACATTATCCTTATCATAGGGCTCATCACCAAAAGTCGGGGGTGACAGGCGTTCACCCGGTCTCCAAGCGGATTCGCAGGAAAAGATGGGCATCGTTCCGGTAGCCGTATCCCCGTCTTTTGATAAGTTTGATCTTATTGTTCGTTCCTTCCATAATGCCGTTTGATAAAGGGGACAGAATGGTTTCCAGTAATGCGGTTTCCCTAACGATCAGGCTCTTTGCGATTTTAGCTGCTGCCCGGCATCCATGGAACTGATAGCGCTTCATCCAGTCGGAAAGCCGTCGCCCTGCCTGTGTAGGTGTTGTCGCTTTGAAGACATACCGGATGTGCTGTAAAGCCTGATAGAGATGGCATAGGTGGCTGTCTTCCTCCAGCCAGCGGAATACATAGGCACGCTCTCCTTCAGTAAGAGCCGCCGGCTCACACGCCAGGCAACGGTCGATAAAGCGGACCGTGTGATGCTTTTTCGCCTCGATCAAATACCGGCGCCTCCTTTTGAGCGCCTCCGTAAAGAATTGAATGATATGGAAACGGTCCAGGATGTGGCCGGCGGACGGAAAGGTGGCTTGGATTGCCTTGGCCATGGCGGGTGCCAGATCGCTCACCACCACTTTCACAGATCCCTTCACCTTTGCCAGGACAGTTTTGATCGCCTCCTCGTCCCGTCCGCGGGCGACAGCCAGCACGCTTCCGGTATCGGCATTCAGCACACTGGTCGCATAGGAATGGCCTTTACGGAAAGCGAACTCATCGACACAGATCCGTTCCGCTTTTTCTTCTTTTGCCTGTTCTGGCGCATACCGGTAAAACCACCGTTCCACCGTGGTATATGGCAGCTGATACTCGGAGGCCACGTCCGAAAGGGCGCGGCCATGGCAGCGACGGACGATTTCGCGACGGTAGGCAGCGGTGGAATAACGGATGAGCCCAAGCCCGTAATCGTAGGTGAACGTGTAGGCACAACCCAAGCAGCGCTGTCTGGGAACGGCTAGTTCAATCCACAGGGTACCAATATGCCAGGCATACCCATGGCGAAAGCGGCGGATTTTCCGATCATGGCGATGGGTTCTTCCGCCACAAATCGGACAGCGGATACAGTGGGCCGGCGGATCGACTGGGAAAACAGCCGGCGCTTCATCGGATGGCGGAGAGACGGTAAAAAAGGCTGGCAATGGAATCAGGGATTTGATAAACTGGGTGCACAAAGCGAAAACTCCTATCGTGGTTTGTCTAGTCAACAATTACGATAACGGGGTTTTCGCTTTTTTTCTAATTTTTACGTTCAATCAACTTTCACTTACACAACCCCACGTTTCGGTGATGAGCCTATCATAGCACACTTTGCTAAATAAAGGAAATTGCATCTATCTCAAGAAGGCCTCCAGATGACAACTGGAGGCCTCTTTCATCACGTCGACATATAGTCGCCGCCGTTCATGTGCAGGAATTGGCCGGTCATGTATGAGTTCTGCGGATCCGCCAAGAAAACGAATGCCTTCACCAGCTCATAAGGCTGACCCGGCCGGCCTGCCGGCACGTCTTCCCCGAAATCATCCGCCACGTCCGGATTCAAGTGACCGAACGTTTTTGGAATAAGCGGGGTCCAGATGGGCCCGGGCGCGATGCCATTCACGGCAATCTCTTCCCGCACCAGCCGCCGGGCGAGCGAGCGGGTCATCGCCACCATGGCACCATTCGCGCCTGCATAGTCGATTAAATCGGAATGGCCCCGGTAAGCATTAATGGACGCTGTATTGATGATTCGCGCCCCCTTTTTCAAATGAGGAAGGGCAGCCCGTGTCATATAAAACATGGCGAACGCTTTAATTTCGAATGTTTTCAGCAATTGCTCATCTGTAATATCAAGGGGGGTCGTTTGCGGGTATTGATAACCGGCATTATTGACAACAATATCAAGCTGACCGAATTCATCGATTGCAAATTGCACCAGTTTGTCGCAATTCCCTGATTTACCCAAATCACCATTCAATGCCCTGGCCTCACCGCCATATTGCCCGATGATCTTGATGGTTTCATCCGCACCTTCCTCATCGTCCAAATAGCCGATGACCACTTTCGCCCCTTCTTTTGCATAGGCAATGGCGACAGCCTGTCCGATTCCGCTGCTGCCGCCTGTTACAATCGCCACTTTCCCGGCAAGCGTTCCGCTTGCCTTATAGTCTTTCAGATCGGTATTGGAAAAAGCTTCACGCGCCATGTTTCCCGTCCTTTCGAAATTCAACTCCGGCGGTCCAAATGCCAAACTTCCTCAGCATATTGACGGATGGTCCGATCACTTGAGAAATAGCCGGACGCCGCAACATTTTTGATGGCCATTTCGGTCCATCGGGTCTGTTCTGTGTAAGCCATCAGCATTTGATCATGCACGGCCATATAACTTCTTAAATCTTTCAGTACGAAAAAAGGATCACGCCGGTCAATGAGCTGCCGGATGATATAATTGCTGTTTTCAATACCGTCTGTCAGCTGACCTCCCGTCAATTCAGCCATGACTTGCCGGATTTCCGGATCGTGTCGGATGATTTCCTGCGGATCGTATGTCCCGTCCTTCTCAAACTGCATTACTTGTTCTGCGAGCAATCCGAACGGAAAAGCGTTCTCCTCACCCACTTGCTCGAAAATCTCGACATTGGCCCCGTCAACCGTACCTAATGTCAGTGCTCCGTTCATCATGAATTTCATATTGCCGGTGCCGGATGCTTCTTTGGAAGCGGTGGAGATCTGTTCACTGACGTTTGCCGCAGGGATCAATTGCTCCGCCTTACTCACGTTATAATTTTCCACGAACACCACATGCACATGCTGCCTGACGAGCGGATCGCTGTTCACTTTATGTGCCACTGTATTGATCGTCTTGATAACCTGCTTGGCAAAATCGTAAGTCGGTGCGGCTTTCCCGCCAAAAAAGAAGGTGCGCGGATACGGACGGAACGAGGAATCCTGACGGATGCGGTCATACAGCATCTGGATGTGCAGAATGTTCATCAGCTGCCGCTTATAACCATGAATCCGCTTGATGTGGATATCAAAGATCGAATCGGGATCAATCGGACTGTCGGAAATATGCTCAACGTGCCGGATCAGCTGCTCTTTTTTCTGCCGTTTCACTGCCTCGAATGACGCATGGAAGGACTGGTCCTTTGCGAACCGGTCCAATTCCCGCAGCCGCTCAGGCTCGGTGACCCAGCCGGATCCGATCGATTCGGTAATCAGCGACGCCAGTTCCGGGTTGGCCTTCATGAGCCAGCGGCGATGGCTGATTCCATTCGTTTTATTATGAAATTTATCCGGAAATTGCTCGTGCAGTTCTTTCATTTCCCGCTGCTTCAGAATTTCCGTATGCAGTTTGGCGACGCCATTCACTTTATAACTGCCGACAACCGCAAGTACCGCCATTTTGACCCGGTCATTTTCGATGATCGATAATTTATGCCGGTCATGGGTGCTCAATTGCTGGGTGGCCAGTTTTGCCTTAAAGCGCCGGTCGATTTCTTCGATAATCTGATAGATTCGCGGGAGCAGTGTTTCAATCAAGTAACTGTCCCATTTTTCCATCGCTTCTTCAAGGATTGTATGATTCGTATAGGAGATGGTCCGGGTCGTGATCGCCCATGCCTCATCCCAGTCCAGTCCCTCTTCATCGAGCAGCACGCGCATCAATTCCGGCACTGCCATCGCCGGATGTGTGTCATTCACTTGAATCGCTACCCGATCCGGCAATTCCCGGATCTCAAACTGACGCTCTTTTAAGATGGTTCTGATCGATGCGCTGCACAAAAAGTACTGCTGTTTCAGCCGAAGGATCTTTCCTTCGTCCAGCGAATCATCCGGATACAGCCGGTCGGAAATGGCAGCTGTTTCCCGTTCATATATTTGCATCGTTTTAGTCGATGGTATCGGGCGATCTGATGGTTCCGCCTGCCACAGACGAAGTGTATTGATTGTACGGCCATTTGCACCTACAACGGGCATGTCGTATGGTACGGCTTTTACCCACTCTGCATTCTCTGCAGTTCCGGCTTGCCCGAAAAATGGAATGTCCAGCGCCAGGTCTTCCCGTCTGACGTCGAGACTGCCGGTTTCCCGGATCCAGTCGGTTGGCTGCTCCGTCTGAAAACCATCTTTAATGTGCTGGGTGAACAAGCCGCCTTTATACCGGATGCCACAGCCATGGCCGGGCATCTGCAGGGAAGCGAGCGAATCCAGAAAGCCGGCCGCCAGCCTGCCGAGTCCGCCATTTCCAAGACCCGGTTCCGGTTCAAATTCTTCGATCTCCGACAAATCATATCCAAGCTCGTCCAGTCCTTCTTTGACCAGATCATAGCACGCCAGATTCAGCAGGTTCTGGCCGAGCAGTCGCCCGATCAAAAACTCGATTGAAAAATAATACAATTGCTTGTCCTTGTGTTCCGCATAGCGTGTATTCGTCCGTTCCCAATCTTCCTGTATGTGTTCACGCAGCATGTCACCCAATACAGCATATGCCGTTTGTGGCGACTGCTCTTCTGTCTGCTGTTCGAACCGCCTCATGAAATGTTCCTTGAATTCTTCTTTCGAACCGAACATTCGGTCACTCCTCTGTCTGTTTTATGCGTTCGTAGAGCTTCGCGTACTGCTCAGCGGAACGCGGCCACGAGTAATTTCCCCGCATGCCATTCAGCTGGATCATTCGCCAATCTTCCGGCTGCTTGTAGAACGACAGACACCGCTTTAGCGTTCCGCTGAATGTCCGGCCACGGGAAAAATCGCTCAAAAATCCATTCCCGGTCTGCATTCCTTCATCGTATTCGGTCACGGTATCCTGCAGTCCCCCGGTCTTATTGGCAACCGGCACAGTTCCGTATCGCATCGATATGAGCTGACTCAGACCGCATGGCTCGAAATGGGATGGCATCAGAAAGATATCCGCACCGGCATACAATAGATGCGCAAGCGCTTCATCAAACCCAATATAAGCATACACTTTATCCGGGTGATCTGCCGCCAACCCACGCAGAAACCGCTCATATCGTTCTTCTCCTGTACCCAGGATGATCACTTGCAAATCCTCTTTTTCCACTAACTCGGGCAGCGTATCTTCCAGCACATCGATCCCTTTCTGTCCGGATAGCCTTGAGACCATGACGATCAGCGGCGTGTCCGGCTGTTCCGGTAGTCCGAACCGGCGCTGCAGCGCCTGCTTGTTCGCCGCTTTGCCCGCTGAAACGGATGATGCATCATATGTCTGTTCAATCGCCGGATCCGCTGCCGGATCATACGCATCGGTATCAAGACCGTTCACAATACCCAGCAGGTCATCCTGCCGCGCTCGAAGTACTTGCTGCAACCCTTCCCCGTACTGGTCCGTCAGAATTTCATCGCGGTATGTCGGGCTGACCGCCGTTACTTTATCCGCATATTGAATCCCCGTTTTCAGCATGGATAAATTCCCATGCCACAACACCGCATCGTCATTCAGGTATTGGCTGTCCATTCCATAAATTGCGGTAAAGGTCTCCGGCGGGAAATTTCCCTGAAACTGCAGATTATGGATCGTAAGCACCGTCTGAAGACCTTCGTTCAGCCCGGCATACTGCTGATCTTCCTGCAGTAAAAACGGAATCATTGCTGTATGCCAGTCATGGACGTGCACAATATCCGCCGGAAGCGGCAAGGAATGCAGTACTGCCAGCACCCCCCGGTTTAAAAAAGCGAACCGTTCGGCATCATCCGGCTGTCCATAGATTCCTTCCCGTGCAAAATACTCATCATTTTCCAGCAGCAGGTATCCAACACCTTCTGATTCATATGCAAATATGCCAGCACTTGCCTGCTTCCCTTTAAATTCGAATTTCACTTCATCTTGTTTCGTGAATTGCTGCTGCAGTTCATCAGGAATCAGGCTGTATTTCGGCAGAATGACTGTTACGTTGTGGCCGAGCCTGGCCAATGCTTTCGGCAGTGCTCCTGCCACATCGGCAAGTCCCCCGGTCTTCACAAAAGGGACGCATTCCGCCACTGCCATGACGATATTCATCGGGAATCCTCCTTTGTCACCCGGTCGCCTTTACGGAGAACGATCGGCTGCTCAGCCGTTCCATGAAGAGAGACCCCTTCTTCAATGATCACTTCCTTGTCGGCAATAACGAATGCCAAGTCACAATTTTCGCTGATCAAGGATTTCTGCATGATGATGCAGCTTTGCAGTTTCGTGTTTTCCCGGATGATCACCGCCCGGCTGATGATACTGCCTTTTACGTCACCCCGGATCGTGCTGCCATTGGCAACGAGCGAGCGCTTCACGTCTGAGCCTTTGATATAGCGCGTCGGCGGTTCATCTTTCACTTTCGTGTACACCGGCCGATCCGCCCGGAACAGCAAACGCCAGTTTTCTTCATCAAGCAGCGCCATTGACACTTCAAAATAACGCTCAACCGAATCGATGACAGCGAAAAAGCCCTTGTAATGATACTGTCCATACGTATATGGCTTTTTCTTCAGTTTTACGATATCTTCGATGCTGATGACCCGCTTATCCTTATAACTGCTTATCAATTCAAGGAACAATGGCTTGGATAAAATATAGCTCTTCAATTGAACGCCGTCACTCACTGCTTCCGTAATATCCGCACCCGACTGCTTATGCACCGACAGCATATCTTCATAGTCAAGCTGGCAAACGGTAAATGGATTCGTAATCACGACATAATCCCGCTTGCTTTTGTTGAAAAATTGGATATGTTCTTCAAAAGAGGCAAATGCCCCGACACTCATGATGCCGGCGCCGTGCTGGACAGTCGGCAGCAGCCGCAGCCCATCCCGTCTGCGGTCAAGGTCCCAACTCTTGCCCATTTCAATATGATCCATCAGCGATGTAAACGGATAAGAAGCAAAAACGCCGACAGACGTAATATTCGAATTCACCAGATTGGATAATGGGAAATCAACCAGCCGGTAACGCCCGGCAAACGGAACTGAAGCGATTGTCCGATTCATTGCCAAGTCATCCATCCCGGACAGTTTAACCGATGCGTCAATTACTGCCATCATGCTCATTTTCCGCCACTTCCTTTCCACTCATCGATCCGTTCCTGGGTCATCAAAATGACTTCGTCCTGCTGGTCACTGATCTCAAAATGATCCGGTACATTCAAGTTAGGCGGCACAATGACTTTGTTCAGTTTGGCTCCTTTGCCGATGACCGTGCC
This sequence comes from Planococcus lenghuensis, assembly GCF_001999905.1. Taxonomy (NCBI): domain Bacteria; kingdom Bacillati; phylum Bacillota; class Bacilli; order Caryophanales; family Caryophanaceae; genus Planococcus; species Planococcus lenghuensis. The sequence goes on along the minus strand of NZ_CP019640.1, from coordinate 539,161 downwards.
ATTCATGAGGACACATTCCGACAGGACCGCCCCTTCTTGTACTTTGACGTCCCGGAAAATGATGGATCGGTTTATTTCGCCTGCAATGACACACCCCTCATTCACGACGGAATCCTGGAGCAGCGCTGTATCCGTAACGATGTGCGGCGGCATTTGAACATTCGACGAATAGATACGCCATGCCGGATCATTCAAATTCAGTCCGGAATGAGAATCGAGGAGGTCCATATTCGCTTCCCACAGGCTCTCGACAGTTCCGACATCTTTCCAGTAGCCTTTATACGGATAAGCCATCATCTTCGAGCCGTTTTTCAACAGAACCGGCAGGATGTCCTTGCCGAAATCATGGGAGGATTCCTCTTTTTTGCTGTCCTCGATCAGACATTCTCTGAGCGTCCGCCAATTGAAAATATATACACCCATCGATGCGAGATTGCTTTTCGCCTGCTTCGGCTTTTCCTGGAATTCGAGTACGTTCATCTGCTCATCCGTATTGATGACACCAAAACGGTGGGTATCAGTCCACGGTACTTCCAGTACAGACAGCGTCACTTCCGCCTGTGTCTCTTTATGAAAATCGAGCATCAGATCATAATCCATCTTGTAAATATGATCGCCTGACAAAATCAGCACATAATCAGGGTCCGCCGCATCCAGAAACTTGAGGTTCTGATAAATGGCGCTCGCCGTGCCGGCATACCATTTATTGCCCTCAATCTCCGCATAAGGCGGCAGGATGGTGACACCGCCGTGGCGGCGGTCCAAATCCCAGGGAGTTCCGAGACCGATATACGCATGGAGAAGATGCGGTTCGTACTGTGTCAGCACGCCCACTGTCTCGATGCCGGAATTGGTGCAATTCGATAGCGGAAAGTCGATGATCCGGTATTTCCCGCCGAATGGGATTGCGGGTTTTGCCACATCGTACGTCAGGGATTTCAGCCGGCTTCCTTGCCCGCCGGCCAGCAGCATTGCGACCATTTTGCTTGTCAATTGCGTTCACTCCCGTCCTGTTGCCGTTTCCAGACGCTCATGGATAATGCCGGAAGATCAATTACCATGGAGTAAGCCTGGTCGTGCATCGGAATTTTTTTAGCGTGCGTCTTATTCATCCCTCGGCTTTCGTTTCCTTCAGAAATCAGTCTGGTGGTAGAGAACACTTCCTCATAAGTCCCGGAAGCCGGCAGTCCCACCGGAAAATCCGGATAGTCCTGGTTGGAAAAATTGCAGATGACAATGCAGTCATCCGGTTCGTTATGGCCGCGGCGAATGAAAGAAGCGACACTTTGTTCTGCGTTATCTGCGTCCAGCCATTGAAATCCCCGCCGTTCATCATCCAGCTCGAACAGCGCAGGTTCCGTTTTGTAGAACGCCAGCAATTCTCTTATAAAAGCCGCCATCTGCTGGAATTCCGGCTGTTCGAGCGCTTCCCAGTCCAGCGGCTTCCGGCCTTCCCAGCCGCCCGGTTCACCGAATTCCTGGCCCATGAACAATAGTTTCTTGCCCGGATGCGTGATCCAGAACCCGTACAGGAGGCGCAGCTGCTGCAGCTGTTCCTCGAATGTGCCGGCCATCTTGTGCAGCAGCGAACCTTTCCCGGCACTGACTTCATCATGGGAAAGCGTGGAGATATACCGGGCTTCGTAATGGTACATCAGCGAGAAATTGATCTTCTCATGCAGCGACGGACGTTTTTCAGGCGGCGCTTCCATATAGCGCTGAACATCATTCATCCAGCCGAAATTCCATTTATAATGAAACCCGAGACCGCCTTCCGCCACATCTTTTGTCACTCCGGGAAAATGCCAGGCATCTTCCGCGATCAGCAGCTTATCCGGATGCCGTTCACGCAATGCGGTAGTCAACTTTCGGAGAAAGTCGGCTCCTTCATCGTTATGCGGCCTGTCCCGGACATTCGGGATGAACAGCAGATTCACAACCGCATCCATCCGGACGCCATCGAATTTGAATTCCTCCAGCCAGTAATGGGCGCTTGAGAAAATGAAACTGATCACTTCCCCTTTCTGCACGTCAAAGTTCAGCGTCCCCCAATCCGGATTCATCCGGCGGGCCGGCCGCGGTTCCTCGTACAGCAGGGAGCCATTGAAGTTTGCCAATGCGTGAGCGTCCACACAAAAATGACCGGGCACCCAATCCAGAAATAAACCGACGCCATGCTGGGCGCATTTATCGATGAAGTATTTCAATTCATCTTCGGTTCCGAAACGGCTTGTGGCGGCAAAAAAACCGGTTGTCTGATAGCCCCACGATTCATCCAGCGGGTGCTCAGTGATTGGCATAATCTCGATATGCGTGAATCCCTGTTCTTTGACGTAGGGAATCAGCTCATCCACCAATTCTTTATATGTCAGGAAGTCACCATTCGCCTTCCGTTTCCATGTCCCGATATGCACTTCATAAATGGCCATCGGTTTTTCCAGATGATTGTCATTCTGTATTTCCTTCTGCCTGAGTGCCGCTTCAGACCATCGGTGTTCCGGCGCTCCCCTCACGATAGACCGGGTTTGCGGCCGGTACTCCGCTGCCCGGGCAAACGGATCCGTTTTTCGCAGCCGTTCGCCTTCATTCGTTTCAATTTCATATTCATAGGTGAACCCGGACAGCTGCCGGTCGATCTCAACCCGCCAAATCGTCGGGTCCTCCGGCAGCTGCTCCATTGGAACGTGCTGTTCACGCCCTTCATCAGGCGCAGTGCAGATGACACTGACATTCCGCACATCCGGCACCCAGACTGTGAATGATGTTGCGTTACCGCTGACGTATGCACCAAAATACAAATAAGCATCCAGCATCTTTCCATCATGGAACTCTTCCAGTTTTTTCTTAGTCAATGAATGTTCCCGTTTGTTCAGCGCTCTCACCTCCGTCACCTGCCATTTCTCTTTACTTACTTCTATCAAGCGTTGGAAAGTCCTTCCCTGTACCGACATACTCGACAAGTCACATCATGGTCCTCCCATGCCATTCAGCCGACTACCCGGACACAGACAGGCGCCTTTGTTGAAACAGCAAGCGTTGCAGGCTGCGGCACACCGGACGGGTCAATCCGGAGCACGGCAAGTGAATCGGACTTTTCGTTGGCTGCGATCAGCCAGGGCTGCCCCGGGATGAGCGTGAAATGACGCGGACCAGCTCCGCCGCTTGCTGTGAAAGCCAATGGTGTGAGCGTTCCATTTTCCTGCACGGTGAAAGCCGCGATACTGTCGTGCCCCCGGTTGGATGCATAGACAAACTTCCCGTCTTTCGACACAGTCACTTCAGCACTTGTATTGTCGCCTTGATAATCGGCCGGCAATAGCGGAACTGCCTGCAGGTTATTCAGCACGCCTTCTCTGTCCCATTTATAAACCGTGAGTGTTGAATCTAATTCGCCGAGTGCGTATACAATCGATTCAAACGGATGAAACGCCATATGCCGAGGCCCGGCGCCCGGCGCTGTCCGGTTTCGGGAAACCAAGGATAATTTCCCATTCGTCCGGTCAAGACGGTAAGACATGATGCGATCTGTTCCAAGATCCGCCACCAAAAAGAGATTGGTCTTTGGAATTTGCCGGACGGAATGCGGATGTGCCGCGTCCTGCCGCTCTTTATCCGGTCCTTGTCCTTTATGTATGACGGCGTCAGTCATTTCACCGATCGATCCGTTTCCGTGGAGCGGGAAGACATTGACCGTCGCACCGGAGTAATTGACCGACAGCACCCATTCGCCGGCTTCATCAATACAGACGTGTGCCGGATGATCGCCGCCTGTCTTTTGCCGGTTGATTTCCGACACTTCATTTTCAAAACCATACAAGCGAAAGGCAACCAGCTCTCCATCAGCTGTTTCACTCGCAGTAACAAAGCTCATCCTGTTTGGATGGACAGCGATGAATGATGGCCGCTCCACTCCTTCAATTCCTTGAAGTTCTGTCAATGTGCCGTCAGATTCCTCGAATTGCCATAATTTGATTCCCGCTTCTTCTTTAGAGGCATATGATCCTGTGAGGACATAACTGGTTGCCATTGAATCCCCCCGATAATTTTTGAATTTTTTAATTTTTATTCCGTGTTATGACAATAGTAACAAATTAGAAGGGACAATATAAGCCCGAAAAGAAGGAGTTTTAGCATTCTTCATCATATTTCGTTAATTCTATGCTTTATTCCATCCGATAGGTGCCGGTTCTTGCTTAAACCGATTAAAGATGGTTGAATTTACTGCCAGGCGGCGCAAGACATGATGAGACGCTGATGCATTCACCGTTAGACGCGTAGAAATACGCATAAAAAAATACCATGAACACCCAGTTCATGGTACAGCACAAGCTATTTTCCGATAAACGGTTTTTCAAGGAGCGTATCCCTTCTTTTCAATCGCCTCTGCCAATCGGCAGGACATCCTCATAGCAGTTCCCGGTTCAGCATCCATTCTATAGAAATGCTTTATTGCCAACAGAATTATCGTCTTCAAGTTTTTCGACGCTGATCATTTTTACGTCTTCCATACGAAATTTATAAAATACATTGTTTTCACCGATAAATGTTTTCGTTTCACCGCAATCCAAATTGCAAGCTGCTTCTTTAGCAGTATCCGCCTTCACGAGATCGACGGCTTTCACTTCCCCACCTAAATGATAAATGACCCGGTACTGCTTTTCTGTTGCCATTCTGCACACTTCCTTTCTTTTCGGGTATTTTACCAAACTTAACGCAATTGTTATAATAAAATAATTCCAAATAGTTTAATAAGTATTATTGTACTACTTAATAGAAAATTAAACCATTTATTTAGAACTATTTATTATACCGATTTATGTTTTATACAGAGAATGAGAGGTATACGTTGAATAGAGACCTAAAAAAGGAGGAGATCTTAAGATGAAGAAAGTTTCAAAAGTCTTAGCACCTGCCCTCGCTTTAGGAATGCTTGCCGGCGGAAGCGGAGCATTAGCCAACAGTCACACATTTACAATTGAAGCCGGAGATACATTATGGGGCATTACCCAAGAGCGTCCAGATATCACCGTAGATGACTTATATGCCCTTAATCCGGGAATTGACGCTTATAACCTGCAAATCGGTTCAGAAGTGATTATTAGCAGCACTCCTGGCAGCACAAGAGAAACGTTCCATACAGTAGAGCCGGGTGAAACGCTGTACAGCATTGCCAACCTGCACAAGAACCTGACACTCGATGAATTGTATGAACTGAATCCGGGCATCGATCCGTACAATCTGCAGATCGGCTCAGAAGTAAGAGTCAGCGGCACTCCTGACAGCACGGAAACATTCCACACGGTTCAGCCGGGTGAAACGCTGTACAGCATTGCCAATCTGCACGAGAACCTGACACTCGATGAATTATATGATTTGAACCCTGGCATCGATCCGTACAATCTTCAGATCGGCTCAGAAGTAAGAGTCAGCGGCACGCCTGACAGTACGGAAATGTACCACACCGTAGAGCCAGGTGAAACGCTGTACAGCATTGCCAACCTGCACAAGAACCTGACACTCGATGAATTATATGATTTGAACCCTGGCATCGATCCGTACACGCTTCAAATCGGTTCAGAAGTAAGAGTTCAATAACCATTAAAAGCATAGAAATTTAACAATAAAAAGTAGAAAAGAAAGCCATGCGTCAGTTTGATACTGACGCATGGCTCCTTTTTACTTATTCGGGAGATGTCGTTTTGTCATTGTCCGACCCGTGAAAATGCCTGAATGATGACGCACCGGCTTCTGAATTGTTGCCGGTGAACGTCAGTTTGCACTTACCGGTCTACACCACGGAAAAAGCTGCGCCAGAAAAATTCTGACGCAGCTTCTTTTAACTGATTTGTTTCTTCTGAAAGTTACTGTCTCTTCTGAAATTCCCCATAACTTCCATCGTCTCACTGACACTGACAAATGCATGCGGGTCGATGTTTTTGATTAACGGGCGGACATAAGAAAGCTCATAGCGGCTGATGACACTGTACAGCACTTTTAGCTTTGCTGCTGAATAAGCGCCTTCTCCGTCCACCACTGTGATTCCGCGATACAGATTATCGAGCAATTCCTTTTTGACCGCTTCGCCCTTATATGTCACAACCATCAGTGTGAGTTTGATATGGCGTGTGTGGATCCGGTCAACAACCAGGCCGGAAATATAAATCGAAGCCATCGTATACATGGCAAGTTCCCACGAAAAGATAAAACCGGAAATGAAGACCACGCCGCTGTTCAGCACGAACACAAGCGCGCCGAGCGGAAGATCCCGCTTCATTGTCAATAAAAGACCAACGATATCGAAGCCGCCTGTCGAGCCGCCGAATCGAACGATGACACCAGCTGCGACACCGACCAGAACACCGCCGAAAACGGATGATAACAGAACGTCGTCCGTTATCTTCATTACCGGGATATACAACATCGCAATAGATGTCACAGCAACTGAAAAGACACTGTAGCCAATAAACGCTTTACCGAGCTTCATCCAGCCGAGGATGAGAATCGGGATGTTCAGGACGATGAGCCAGAACCCCCCGTTGATCGGTGTCAGCAAACTGAAAATCATCGCGATCCCAGTGATGCCGCCCGCCAAAATCTCGTGCGGCAGTAAAAATAAGTTAAACGCCACACCGAGGAGAATCGCTGCAGCGAAAATGATCGCTAAATTACGTGCTTTATTCACTTTACCGCTCCCATCTTCCATATGTTTCTGGTTACAAAATGACTGCGTTCAAACTTTTATTTCAAAACGGGTCTTTCTAAACCCAAGCATTCAGTCAACACGGAGTACACAATGCGCCATCATTTTTGAACAAAAAATAAAGCCCCTCTTCTTTACTGAAGGGGTTCGGCCTCTCGTATTATAGTGGTAATGCAGCGGGGAGGCAAGGAATACTGCTTGACGGACTAAGAAAGAATTATTGATACTCGAACACCTCGAAATTACCAAAAAAATCCACATTCCAAAAAAGAGGATGCCGGAATGTGGAAACAATATAAGTATACTATTTACGCGACTGTCAGAGCTCTTTTAAATCGGGATGTCGCTCTACTTCTGAAGCAGCTAAGATTTCCGGTTTGAAACCGTTCAGGTCGACGATATCCCGGTTCCCCTCCCGGTGGACGATTACATATCCTTCATATGGCGTCCCTTCGACTTCATCAACGGCTAATCCCCGCTTCGCGTAAAACTCCGTGACTCGGTTTTTCACAGCTGCCGATACTTCGTTTTCATCCGTTTTATGTACCAGTCTTTCACCTTCCGCCAGCGGTTTCACCACTTGCGGGGGTTCCGGTTCCCCTTGATTGAATAATCCCTGCAGAAGCTTCAGGGCTTCTCCGAAACCGATGAAGAGTACGCCAAACATGACTCCCTGTAAAAATATCTCGAAAGCGACGGTGCCTCCGAAGACGCTGAAGGCAAACAGCGCTCTGAATGCATTAATGATCACAATCAAAATTCCTGCAATTTGAAGCATGGTTCCCACGGTGTTATCTGTCCTCGTCATTGTGCATCACCTCCCACTCCCCTTTCGACACTTGGTAAAAGATTTCCTGCTTCATGATAACCCCACTTCCAATTAACGCAAAAAAGACCACCCTTGGATTTCATGAATCCATGGATAGTCTCTCTTATTCTCCTGTCACTTCAGCCACGCTTTATACGCTGCTTAGAGCTTCGAATTCCTGCAGCAATGCCCGGACTTCATCCGTCGACTCGGTATGCATCAATTGATTCCGCAATTCCCCGGCTCCTCGGATGCCACGGACATAAATTTTAAAGAAGCGGCGGAGCGGTTTGAATGCAATCGGCTCGATGTCTGTGGAATACTTGTCATGCAGATCAAGATGCAGCCGCAGGAGATCAAACAACTCCTCGGGACTGTGCTCTTTCGGCTCTTTTTCAAAAGCGAACGGATTATGGAAAATCCCCCGGCCGATCATGACGCCATCGACGCCGTATTTATTGGCCAGTTCCAGGCCGGTCTGGCGATCAGGAATATCTCCATTAATTGTGATCAGTGTATCCGGCGCCACTTCATCCCGAAGTTCCATGATTTCCGGAATCAGTTCCCAATGCGCAGGAACGGCGCTCATTTCTTTTCGGGTACGCAGGTGAATCGACAGATTGGCGACGTCTTGCTCCAATACGTGCCGCAGCCAGCCGCGCCATTCATCCACGTCGGTATAGCCGAGACGCGTCTTCACACTGACCGGCAAGCCGCCCGCTTTCGCTGCCTGGATGATATCAGCAGCATTATCCGGATAATTGATCAACCCGCTGCCTTTTCCTTTTGAAGCCACATTCGGAACCGGACAGCCCATATTGATGTCGACACCTTTGAAGCCTTGCTTCGCCATGCCGATACTCATGTCCCGGAAATGCTCTGGTTTATTGCCCCATATATGCGCCACCATCGGCTGCTCGTCTTCTGTAAACGTCAGTCGTCCCCGCACACTGAAGATTCCTTCCGGGTGACAATAGCTTTCCGTATTCGTAAACTCCGTAAAAAACACATCCGGCCGCGCTGCTGCAGCCACTACATGACGGAATACAACATTCGTCACATCTTCCATCGGTGCCAACACAAAAAACGGACGCGGCAGATCACGCCAAAAATTCTCTTTCATAGTCGAAATCTTATCCTTTCATTAGAGGATGCAAGGCCAGGTCTTCATCCGGACTTTCTTGTTATCTCTATATTGGAACGCAGAATTATTCAATAGCTTTGTAACAGCATTTCATTATTTCTTAACCTTATACAGTTTACATGAGTCCCGCGTTTATGAAAAGCGGCGGGCTCTGAACACGTTTCAGCTGTACAACTCTAATTCGTTTTGTTACTTTTCGGCCGTCTCTTTCATATGCCGCCGGCTAAACGATTTGTTTCCTTATGCAAAAAAAGCGTCAACTCCACTGATCGTGGAATTGACGCTTTTAAATTTTAAAGAATGGCTTACATCATGCCGCCCATTCCGCCCATGTCAGGCATACCGCCGCCTGCATTTTCTTCCGGAATGTCTGCGACGACTGCCTCAGTTGTGAGGAACATCGCTGCAACAGATGCTGCGTTTTGCAGTGCAGAACGCGTAACTTTCGTCGGATCGACGATACCGGCGTCGATCATGTTGACCCATTCGCCGTTCGCTGCGTTGAAGCCTGTTCCGACTTCTTCGCGCTTCAGGCGGTCCACGATGATGGAGCCTTCAAGACCTGCGTTGTCTGCGATCTGGCGCACTGGCTCTTCAAGGGCACGCAGAACGATTTTCACGCCTGTTGCCACGTCGCCTTCCTGTGCTTCTGCCAGCTCATTCACGCTGTTATACACGTTAATGAGGGCGGTACCGCCACCGGAGACGATTCCTTCTTCAACCGCTGCGCGTGTTGAGTTGAGGGCGTCTTCAATGCGCAATTTACGTTCTTTCAGTTCAGTCTCAGTCGCTGCTCCGACTTTGATGACCGCAACACCGCCGGCCAGTTTCGCCAGACGCTCCTGCAGTTTTTCTTTGTCGAATTCAGAAGACGTATCTTCCAGCTGGCCGCGGATCTGGTTGACGCGGGCTGCGATTTTATCGGACTCGCCGGCACCTTCCACGATCGTTGTTGTTTCTTTCGTTACAACAACTTTCGCTGCGCGTCCAAGCTGCGATACATCCGCAGACTTCAGATCAAGTCCAAGGTCTTCCGTGATCAGTTCGCCGCCTGTGAGGGCTGCGATATCTTCGAGCATTGCTTTACGGCGATCGCCGAAGCCAGGTGCTTTGACTGCCACTGCGTTAAATGTGCCGCGGAGCTTGTTCACGACGAGTGTCGCAAGCGCTTCGCCTTCCACATCTTCCGCGATGAGCAGAAGCGGTCTGCCTTGCTGGACAACTTGTTCAAGGACCGGCAGCACTTCCTGGATGTTACCGATTTTTTTATCTGTGATAAGGATATACGGGTTTTCAAGAACAGCTTCCATTTTATCAGAATCTGTTACCATATAAGGAGATGCATAGCCGCGGTCGAATTGCATACCTTCCACGACATCCAGTTCAGTCGTGAAACCACGCGATTCTTCGATCGTGATAACGCCGTCGTTGCCGACGCGTTCCATCGCTTCAGCAATCAGCTGGCCGACTTCGTTGTCACCGGATGAAATAGCCGCGACCTGCGCGATTTCTTCTTTGCCCTGGATCGGCTTTGAAATGTCTTTCAGTTCGCCAAGCGCGCGTTCGACTGCAAGTTCAATTCCCCGACGGATGCCGACAGGGTTCGCACCTGCTGTTACGTTTTTCAGCCCTTCACGGATCATCGCCTGTGCCAGAACTGTTGCTGTTGTCGTACCGTCACCGGCGATATCATTTGTTTTCGATGCAACTTCCGCTACAAGCTTCGCACCCATGTTTTCAAATGCATCTTCAAGCTCGATTTCTTTCGCGATCGTCACCCCGTCATTTGTGATAAGCGGTGAACCGAATTTCTTTTCAAGCACGACGTTGCGGCCTTTTGGTCCGAGTGTCACTTTCACTGCGTTTGCGAGCTGATCCACACCGCGCGCCATCAGGCTGCGTGCGTCTTCTGAGAATTTAATTTCTTTTGCCATGTTCAATTCCTCCTGTCTTGGTTCGTATTCTTAACCGAGTACTGCGAGAATATCACTTTCGCGTAAGATTAAATATTCATTGCCGTCAGATTTCACTTCAGTTCCTGCATACTTCGAGAAGATGATCCGGTCGCCTTCTTTAACTTCCATTTCACCGCGCTGTCCGTTATCCAGCAACGCACCGGCTCCGACTGCGATGACTTTTCCTTCTTGCGGCTTTTCCTGGGCTGAACCCGGCAGGACAATTCCGCTGGAAGTTTTCTCTTCCGCTTCGACGAGCTCGATGACAACACGATCTCCCAATGGTTTTAACAATTGAAACACCCTCCTCAAAATTAATGAATGTAAGTTTGTTAGCACTCTTTAGTCGTGAGTGCTAATCCAATTATCAGTTTACTGATTTCATTCTCCATTTGCAAGCGGGAAGCTGAAAAATTTTTTATCTTTGCGGCTCTCTTGTGAAACCTCTACAATGAAAGAAAAGAACTTTAGACAGGAAAGGAATCACACATGGCTAAACAATATTCTCCCAGACGGAAACGGCGCACGGCGCTGTATGTTTTGCTTGTTTATTTCATCGCCCAGCTTTCGGGAATCTTCCTGATTATCCCGCTCCACAATTATTTTCTTGGCCAGGAATTGAGCGCGGAAGCTGCCCGGTTTGCAGCAGCCGGCTGGGTCACATTCATCACGTTCGGGCTTGGTCTGCTCGTCATCATTTTCCTGATTTTCCGCGATAAGCGTTTCTTTGATATTTGGCAAGGTAAAGAATCCAGTATCTGGGCTGCCATCGGCTGGGGTGTGCTCGGCTTTTTCCTGCTCCTTGTCGGTCAGTCGCTTGCCGCTATCATTGAAGTGGCTTTCGGCATTGAACCCGGCTCTGAAAATACAGCCAGTATTGCAATGGTTGCGGCGGCTGCACCCATCATGATCATCGCCGTCGTGCTGTTCGGCCCGATTCTGGAAGAATTGATTTTCCGGCGTGTCATTTTCGGCTCCTTGAATCAGACGATGAATTTCTGGCTCGCCACAGCGATCAGTGCACTCGCCTTCGCTGCCGTCCATATGGAATTCGTTCACCTGCTGCTGTATTTCACCACCGGTCTGATTCTGGCATTCCTGTATCAGAAGACAAAGCGGCTCCTGACGCCGATCATTGCACATGTGCTCTTAAACAGTTATGTTATGCTCATTCAGCTGAACATTGACCGGATTGAAAATTTCATGCGGCAGCTGGAGGAAATTCAGCGGCTGCAATAATGAAAAAAGAGGCTGTCCCTCACGCGTTTATCCGCGTTTGAGGACAGCCTCTTCCTGTTGTTCTTCGATTACTTGCTGCTGTTCGGCCCGCAGGAATTTGCGGTAGCCGGCCCGGGCGATCACAATGCTCATTTCATACAGCAGGATGAGTGGCACGGTGACCATGAGATGCGAAAAGATATCCGGCGGTGTGATGAACGCCGCAACGACAACAAGAATGAAATACGCGTACTTGCGTGACTTCACCATCTGCATCGGCGTCAGGATGCCGAGTCGCGTCAGGAACAGCATCAGCACGGGCAGCTGGAATACCACACCGAACGGCAAGGTCATCTGGAACAGAAACGTAAAGTATTCGGTGATGCCGATCGTTTCCACGATGTCCATGCTGTCTGAAATCTGCAGCATGAACCCGATGGCGTACGGAAACAAGATAAAATAGCCAAAAGCGATTCCGCCGAGAAACAGCAGAACGGAAAATGGAATGTAGCTCAGTGTCGCCCGCCGTTCCTGATCCAGGAGCCCCGGGCTGACAAATGCCCACAGCTGATACAGAATGACCGGGGACGTTATAATGAGAGAGAGCACCATCATGACTTGAAGGTAAATCCGGAGCGGATCGGTGATCTTGAACGCGTTCAGCTCCAGATTTTCCGCATGGTCGTTGAACTGCAGGAATTCGATCAGCGGACCTGCCAGGAAAAAACTGCCGACAAGCGCCAACAGAAAGAAAACGACTATGATCGCTAGCCGTTTTCGCAATTCCTCTATGTGTTCGACCAGCGTCATATCGTTTTGCTTCATTAACATGACATCCTTACTTTACTTCTTTTTGGTCGTCTTTCTTCTTCACTGGTTCGTCTTCGTCGTCAATCAGCCCTTTGGTGGCATTCTTGAACTCACGCAGCGATGAACCGAATGCTTTTCCGAATTCAGGCAGTTTCTTTGGACCGAAGATGATCAGGGCAACAATCGCAATAATAATCAAACTAAGCGGGCCTGGCATCATAACGGACACCTCCTAACAGTATGGTTTCATTCTACCGTATACGGGCAGCTTTGGCTATTTGCAGCGGTTTGGCAAATGTGACGTTTTTACGAATAAATTGGCAGAATGCACGTTATTTCACTGACGTGATGAATGCCAACGGTTCTTTGTGGAACTATCGCTTGTTGCTGATTTTTAGAACATATGTTTGGTATATTGGAAGCAGGGAGGTGAAAAACAATATGGCCACAAAAACGATTCTGGTTCGGCTGAAGACCCTGACAAAACGAAAGCACAAGCAATTCATCGACGAGCAGAAAGCCTATGCTTCCTTCCTGCGTGAACGAATGCGTCGGGCGGCTCCATAACGGCGAAAAACTATCATCCGCCAACGTGACGGCCGATTTGAAATCCGCCATCCGGAATGAAGCCATCCGACGCGCCAGGAAAGCGGTCGCGGACTTCAAGAACGGGGCGGCGAAGAAACTGCCGACATTCCGAAGCTCGCTCGGGATCAGCATCAATAACCAGAACTGGAACAGCGTCGAAAAGAACGGCCGCTGGCACATCGCCTTCACGAGCAACACCGGCAAAAAAGCGTTGCCTGTACATGAAAGCGCCGACGTGAAGACGTTCTTCCCGTTCCTCACAAAGGACAACCGGGAATTCCGCGGAACGATGGCGCTGCTCCGCAAAGGCAGGGACTGGTATGCCGCCATCCCGATCCAGACAAGTTCCGATCTGCAGGATAAGACGATCATCGAAGCCGACTGCACATCCGTCGGTGTTGATTTGGGCCTTCGCCATGTGGCTGTTCTCTCGGAACCCATCAGCGGAAAACGCCAATTCTTTTCGGGCAAAGAGATCGGATACATCCGCCGTCACTTTCGTTCCCTGCGCCGTTCTCTCGGTCAGAAAAAGGCACCGCGTGCCATCGAACGCACAGGTAAAAAAGAAAGCCGCTGGATGAACGACTACAACCGAAAGCTCGCAAACGACATCGTCGATTTCGCCCGGCAATTCGATTCGCCGCTGATCAAACTGGAACAATTGGACGCGATCCGCACGACGTGCCGCAGCCAGAAACGCGCGGACCGAACGATCCATTCCTGGGCGTTTTATCAGCTGAAGCAGTTTATCAAGGAACGGGCGGCGAAGTTCGGGATTCCCGTCGTGGACATCGACCCGTACCAAACAAGTCAGGCCTGTTTCCGGTGCGGCCACGCAGAAAAGGCGAATCGGCAGAAGGAAAAATTCAGCTGCCGGCAATGCGGCCACACGAACCACGCGGACTTGAACGCCGCGGCGAACATCGCAGCACGCACGAGCCTGGCGGTGTAGCGAAGAATCGTGTCCTTCGTGATAGACCAGGTGCCCATGCGGTACGATCCGACATGGGAGCCTCGCATGGCACGAGGTACGGCGGTCATGACGACGGCGGGTCAGAAATGGACCAACACGGCGACTGTCGCGAGACAGGCGCTCCGCCCGAGTGAGCCGCCCCCACACCTGTTCAGGTGTTTCCACTGGAAGCTCGGTACTTCAGTGCCGAGAGGATGTCACGTCTCTTGCTGGTGGATAAAATAAATTAATGTCTGCAGTTCGACAGACAAATCGATTGTATGAATCCGGATTCGGTCCGGCACATCAAGCCGCACCGGTGTGAAGTTGAGAATCCCTTTAATATCCGTACCGGCAAGCCGGTCTGCGAGCGGCTGTGCGGCTTTTGCCGGCACCGTCAGAATGACCAGTTCGATGCTGTGTTCAATCAGTTTTTCCTCAAGGACATCCGGATGAAAACTGAAAATACCGCTCCGTTTCTCCCCTGCATGGGGGCTTCCTGTATCGAATGCGAGCACAATCTTCGTATTGTGATTGCGATGGAAATTATATTTTAAAAAGGCGCTGCCTAAACTTCCGACCCCGATCAGCGCGACATTCGTGGCTTCATCCCGGTCCAGAATGCTCCGGAAAAACTGCAGCAGCTCTTGCACATCATAGCCGTACCCTTTTTTCCCGAATGCACCAAATTGTGAAAAGTCCCGGCGGATCGTCGCCGAGTCGATTTTCATTGCTTCACTCAGTTCACGGGAGGATACACGGATTTTGCCGGCATTCGAAAAGTTCTGAAGAAACCGGTAATACAGCGGCAGGCGCTTTGCAGTCGCCTGTGGGATTTTTGGAACTTCATACAAGGAAAACACCCTCCTGCGGTTGGTTCAAATCGTTACTATCTTACCCGACACACCCTGTTCTGTAAAGCCGCTCCGTTGCAGACCGGCAATACTTCGGCTAAACTTGAAAAAGAATCGAGGTGAACCGGATGATCGTTTTACAAGTGAATAACATCCAGAAATCATTCGGCGCGGAAGAAATTCTCGCCAGCGCCAAATTGGAAGTTCAGCACCGGGACCGCGTTGCACTCGTCGGCCGGAACGGTGCCGGAAAATCGACATTATTGAAAATCATTGCCGGTGAATTGTCATATGACAGCGGTGAACTGATCATACCGAAAGATCTATCCATCGGCTATCTCGAACAGCATTCAGGTATTGATTCCAAATTGTCCGTATGGGATGAAATGATTACTGTGTTTGAGCATTTTCGCGGTCAGGAAGCCCAGCTGCGGAAACTTGAAATGCAGATGGCAGACCCGGATATCTACGGGGATCCGGTGCAAAACAGCAAAGTCATGGCTGAATATGATGCCCTGCAGCATGCCTTCAAGGATGCAGGCGGCTATCAGTATGAAGCGGATACCCGCGCTGTGCTCCATGGCATGAAGTTTTACCCGGAAGACTATGACAAGCCGGTCGCTTCCCTGTCCGGCGGTCAGAAAACCCGGCTGATGCTCGCAAAGCATTTGCTCGCAAAGCCCCAGCTGCTCATCCTTGATGAGCCGACGAACCATTTGGATATCGAAACGCTCCGCTGGCTCGAATCGTATTTGAAAAGCTATCCGGGTGCCTTGCTGATCGTATCGCACGACCGCTATTTCCTCGACCAGGTCGTCACAATTGTCTATGAGGTATCCAGGCGCCGCACAAAGAAATTCACCGGCAATTACAGCCGCTACTTAGCGGAAAAAGCGAAGCAGTATGAGCTGGACCGCAAGCAATTCGATAAGCAGCAGGAAGAAAAGGCCAAATTGGAGGATTTCGTGCAGCGCAATATTGTGCGGGCTTCCACGACAAAATTGGCCCAGAGCCGGCGCAAAGTGCTCGAGAAGACCGATTGGATGGATGCACCGGAAGGCGATGAAAAATCAGCCCGCTTCGGCTTCACGATTGCCAGACAGAGCGGCAATGACGTCCTGGTGGTCAACGATGCTGCTGTCGGCTATGAAGGCAAACCGGTGACTCAAGATGTCTCGCTGAAGCTGTATCGCGGGGACAGCCTCGCACTGGTGGGCCCGAACGGGGTCGGCAAGTCGACGCTATTGAAGGCATTGGTCGGTGATGATACGCTGCTCAATGGTTCTGTTCAGTTCGGCACCGGCGTGAAAATCGGCTACTATGAACAGGAACAGGCCAATTTAGCAGGCAATAAAACGGTGCTGAATGAGTTATGGGATGATTATCCGCAGACGCCCGAAAAAGACATCCGGACGATTCTCGGCAGTTTCCTGTTTACCGGTGACGACGTGTTGAAGTCTGTCGCTTCGCTATCCGGGGGTGAAAAAGCCCGGGTGGCGCTTGCTAAACTCATGATGCAAAAAGCGAATGTGCTGATTCTTGATGAACCGACCAACCACTTGGATCTCGACAGCAAAGAAGTGCTTGAGGCGGCATTGATCGATTATCCGGGTACGCTTTTGTTTGTGTCACACGACCGCTATTTCATGAACCGCATTGCCACTAAAGTCGTGGAATTGTCTCCTGAAGGAACAGAAGAATTTCTCGGGGATTACGATTATTATTTGGAGAAAAAGCAAGAAGCAGCAGAACTTCTGGCATTGGAAGAGGAAACTATGCAGACTGCCACCGCTCCAGCCGCCACGTCCCGCCGTCTCGACAAAGAGCAGCAGAAACGGGAGCGGCAGCTAAGCCGGCAGCTGACAGCCATCGAAGCTGAAATCGAAGAACTCGATAGTCAGATTGCTGCTGTGGAACTCCAGCTCTGTGAGCCTGAAGTGTTTCAGGATCATGAGCGCGTGCTGCCGCTGCAGCAGGAACTTGAACAGCTGAAAACTACACACGACGAGCAGACAGAGCGCTGGGTGGAACTTCAGGAAGAATTGGAACAA
Organism: Planococcus lenghuensis; assembly: GCF_001999905.1. NCBI lineage: Bacteria > Bacillati > Bacillota > Bacilli > Caryophanales > Caryophanaceae > Planococcus > Planococcus lenghuensis. Next base: position 522,081 of record NZ_CP019640.1, on the reverse strand, counting down.
TTTACAGACTGACTGCATGCACCCAGCATGCAGTTTTTTTGATGGTTTTCACCGTCAATACCCCCATTCTGCTCAAAATCCATCTTTTTTCTTCCCTCAAGCTACTTATTTCCGTACAAATCGGCCCTTCCTCCCCCACCAATCACTACTTGCCAAGACACCACCTCAATATATGGGTCAAGACCTTTTCAAAAATTTTTTATTGCCGAAAAGTTATCCACAGGCAACTTGTTATAAAATCAGCTATCAACAGAGTTTTCCACATTATCCACAGGAAAAGATAGGGTTATACACATTTTTTCAGAAAATGCTTGACACAATATATAGAATTTAGGCATAAAGGCTTAAAAGTTATTCACAAGTTATTCACAAAATGTGTATAAGTACAAATGTTCTCTATTAATAGAATACATAACGGAAGTGAAAAAAACGGATTTTCCGTTTACTGAATGTAAATGGAAAATCCGTTCTATTGCCACGAAGTTAGAATCAGTCCCGGCCGGCCGTTCATCGCCATAGTGCTGCGGATGCCTTTATCAAACATCACTGCACCAGCTGCTGCAATCATTGCCGCATTATCCGTACAGAGCGGCAGCGGCGGGATATAAAACGGGATGCCTTTACTGCTGAACTGCTCAGTCAGCGCGGAACGAAGTCCTTTATTGGCCGCAACGCCGCCGGCTGCAATTACCTGTTTAACATTATAGTGTTCGGCAGCCCGCACTGTCTTAGCCGTTACGACTTCCACAACACTTTCCTGGAAACCGCAGGCCACTGCCGCCGGATTTACTTCTTCCCCCGCTGAGCGGTATTATGGAGATGATTCAGTACAGCTGATTTCAGTCCGCTGAAACTGAAGTCATACGAACCATCCTCCAGCCAGACCCGCGGAAACTGTACCGCTTCTGCACTTTCCTGTGCAAGCCGGTCTACATGCGGTCCGCCTGGATAAGCCAAGTTCAGAGACCGCGCGACTTTGTCATACGCTTCCCCCGCCGCATCGTCCCGGGTTTCACCGATCACTTCGAAACTGCCATGTTCTTTCATATATACAAGTTCCGTATGCCCTCCTGAAATAACAAGTGCTAGCAGCGGGAACTCCATCTCCTGGACTAGCCGGTTGGCATAAATGTGACCGGCAATATGGTGAACACCCATAATCGGCAGACTATTGGCAAACGCAAACGCCTTTGCTGCATTTACCCCAATCAGCAATGCGCCGACGAGGCCAGGTCCTTCCGTGACTGCCACAGCGTCCAGTTCGCGCGGCTTCATGCCCGCTCGCGTAAGGGCTTCTTCAATCACCATTGTGATGCGTTCCACATGATGACGGGAAGCAATTTCCGGCACAACTCCGCCAAAGCGTTTATGACTGTCGATTTGAGACGACACCACATTAGAAATAATTTCAGTCCCATTTTTCACAACCGATGCCGCTGTTTCATCACAACTGGTTTCAATCCCAAGTATATATCTATCATTAATCATTAAAAGTCACCCACATCACGAGTGCATCCTCGTAGTTATCTGTATAGTAGCGCTTTCGGACTCCGCCTTCAATGAATCCGAGTTTCCTGTATAGATTCTGTGCTGTTTCGTTGCTGACACGGACTTCAAGGGTCATATGCCGGGCCCCTTGCTCTTTCGCTGCTTGGATGGCAGCGCGCATGAGGCCTTCCCCCAATTTTTTGCCGCGTTCCTGCGGCAGAATCGCCACATTCGTTATATGGGCCTCATCCAGGATCAGCCACATTCCGCAATAACCGACAACCCGTTTATCGGCTTCCGCAACAAGATACAGCGCATTATCGTTATAGAAGACTTCATGATAAAAGGCATCCCGCGTCCAAGGAATAGTAAAAGACTGCAGCTCAATGGCATACACTTGTCCGATATCCCTTGCTGTCATTTCCCGGTATATCACATTTTCACTCATTGGCTGAACCCTTCTGAGCCTGTAAGTACTTTGCTTCCGCTTCTGCCAGCCGACGATATTCCGGTACTGCCTCATGTGCCGCCACTGCTGCTTCCTGCCGGGCAAGCCGAATAAGCACAGAAGCCCGGGGAAGGCGGCGATCCAGCTCAATGAAGTGCGCCTGTCCGTTCAGAACTGTCTGAATCGCTTCTTCATGTAAAGCAATGTCCGGTCCGGTAAATAGAACCGGCTCATCCAGCTCTTGTAATTCAGCCAGCAGATCAGCCAGCTCCTGATGGCGCTCTTCAGCAACCGGCTGCAAATCTGTTCCTTTGTACAGACCGGCGAATACAGTCCCCCGCCTTGCATCGATAACTGAACAAATTATACCCGCAAACTTTTCACCGTTCGCTGCCAGCACTTTCAAGCTCGATACTGGAACAAGCGGAATGTCTAATGTCCAAGCCAACGTTTTGGCAATCGTCATGCCAATCCGGACGCCTGTATACGAGCCGGGGCCTTCTGCAACGGCAATATGCGTCAATTCGTCGGGAGTAAGCGAAGCGCGCTTCAGCAACTCTTCAATGACCGGCATTGCAGTCAGGGAGTGATTGACTTTCAGGTTTGAAGTTTCTTCTATTAAAGTTATACCATCTTTCACCAGCGCGACAGTCAGCGGTGAATTGGATGTGTCAATGCCAAGATAAATCATTTCATTAACTCCTTGCAGAGAAATTCATATCGCTCACCGAACGGATGAAACGAGAAGCGGCGGGTATCGCCTGCTTCACGGGCAATCCGGATCTCCAGTCGCTTTGCCGGCAGATATTCTTCAATGAATTGCGCCCACTCCACGACAATTACCGCATTTTCTTCAAACAGTTCATCAAAGCCAATATCTTCATCACTGTCTTCCAAACGATAAGCGTCAATGTGATTCAGCTTCAGCCGCCCCTCATACTGCTTCAGAATAGTGAATGTCGGGCTATTGACGTTGCGGCTAATGCCGAGTCCTTGTGCCAGCCCTTTTGTAAACGTGGTCTTGCCGGCACCTAGATCGCCCTCTAGAGTAATCAAATCCTTCGGGCTGAGAAATGAAGCGAGCTTCACAGCCATTGCTTTTGTTTCTTCCGGCGAATGTACGTTCAGCGTATAAATCATTTCACAAAACCCCTTTAGCGATTCTGTTCATAGTGTAGCGGAGTTTCCTCCGGGATTCAAAAATTTTTCAAAAAAATAAACACAGCATCTGCGCTGTGTCAATCTCTTCTTATAAATGGCGGTCCCGACGGGAATCGAACCCGCGATCTCCTGCGTGACAGGCAGGCATGTTAACCGCTACACCACGGGACCTCTCATATCTTACTGCTTCATTGCATGTAAGCGACAAATCTAATTATATCATTTCCGTATAATTCTGCAAGGCTTTTCATGAAAAGTAGGAAGGAATTCAACTTTCCTCTCACTCTTCTCCGAGCATCCATGTCTCTTTCACTTGGCGAAAACTTAAGCTTTCACATACACGGTGGGCAGGCCAATTTTCCGTAAAGATATTAAGTGCAACGTGAGCATGCCTACATTCCCGAAAGCAAATGAAGCTTTGATGAATTGTACTGGCAACATGTCCTTGGCGCCGATAATCCGGCATCGTAAAAACAGCATGCATAAAGCCAGCCGTTTCTTTTCATGGCAACACCCCGGCAATAGTCAGGTCTCCATCAAACGCAGTGAATATTGTACTGAACCGAGCGCCGCAGAAACTAACGGGAAACTGAAGAAAAAATGAGATTAGTCATTACCATCAGGCCGCTTAAAAATTTAGCAGGCTATCTTTTTCTGCATTCAAAAAACAAAAAAGCAGACCCGAAAGCGAAATGCTTTCGGGTCTGCTTTTAATTGCCCAGCGACGTCCTACTCTCACAGGGGGAAGCCCCCAACTACCATCGGCGCAAGAGAGCTTAACTGCCGTGTTCGGGATGGGAACGGGTGTGGCCTCTCTGCCATCATCACTGGACTTATTTGGTTGAGTGCTTGTTCACTCAAAACTAGATAACCGACATTGAAATGCTGTGGTGTCTAGCTCGGTGGCCAGGCCCTCGGGTCGTAAGCCGTCCCATTCTGGAAATCAGGATTTCCGCCATGGGCCGTCTCTACGCCGGTCGGGCCTTGCGTGGCCACCTGCGCTTTTCTTTGGTTAAGTCCTCGATCGATTAGTATTCGTCAGCTCCACATGTCGCCATGCGTCCACCCCGAACCTATCCACCTCATCGTCTTTGAGGGATCTTACTTACGTAAACGTAATGGGAAATCTCATCTTGAGGGGGGCTTCATGCTTAGATGCTTTCAGCACTTATCCCGGCCACACATAGCTACCCAGCGATGCCTTTGGCAAGACAACTGGTACACCAGCGGTGTGTCCATCCCGGTCCTCTCGTACTAAGGACAGCGCCTCTCAAATTTCCTGCGCCCGCGACGGATAGGGACCGAACTGTCTCACGACGTTCTGAACCCAGCTCGCGTACCGCTTTAATGGGCGAACAGCCCAACCCTTGGGACCGACTACAGCCCCAGGATGCGATGAGCCGACATCGAGGTGCCAAACCTCCCCGTCGATGTGAACTCTTGGGGGAGATAAGCCTGTTATCCCCGGGGTAGCTTTTATCCGTTGAGCGATGGCCCTTCCATGCGGAACCACCGGATCACTAAGCCCGTCTTTCGACCCTGCTCGACGTGTCTGTCTCGCAGTCAAGCTCCCTTCTGCCTTTGCACTCTGCGAATGATTTCCAACCATTCTGAGGGAACCGTTGGGCGCCTCCGTTACTCTTTAGGAGGCGACCGCCCCAGTCAAACTGCCTGCCTGCCACTGTCTCCCCGGCCGATAAGGCCGGCGGGTTAGAAGTCCAATACAGCCAGGGTAGTATCCCACCATTGCCTCTGCGTAAGCTGGCGCTCACGCTTCTTCGGCTCCTACCTATCCTGTACAGGCTGTATCCAACTTCAATAGCAGGCTGCAGTAAAGCTCCACGGGGTCTTTCCGTCCTGTCGCGGGTAACCTGCATCTTCACAGGTACTATAATTTCACCGAGTCTCTCGTTGAGACAGTGCCCAGATCGTTACGCCTTTCGTGCGGGTCGGAACTTACCCGACAAGGAATTTCGCTACCTTAGGACCGTTATAGTTACGGCCGCCGTTTACTGGGGCTTCGGTTCGCACCTTCGCTTGCGCTAAGCGCTCCCCTTAACCTTCCAGCACCGGGCAGGCGTCAGCCCCTATACGTCACCTTACGGTTTTGCAGAGACCTGTGTTTTTGCTAAACAGTCGCCTGGGCCTATTCACTGCGGCTCTCTCGGGCTGTTCACCCAAAAGAGCACCCCTTCTCCCGAAGTTACGGGGTCATTTTGCCGAGTTCCTTAACGAGAGTTCTCTCGCACACCTTAGGATTCTCTCCTCGCCTACCTGTGTCGGTTTGCGGTACGGGCACCTCCCGCCTCGCTAGAGGCTTTTCTTGGCAGTGTGAAATCAGGGACTCCGGGGATACTTCCCCTCGCCATCACAGCCTGGTGGTTGTGGGAACGGGATTTGCCTCGTTCCCCACCTCACTGCTTGGACGTGCGCAACCAACGGCACGCTCACCCTATCCTCCTGCGTCCCCCCATTGCTCAAATGGCGGGGAGGTGGTACAGGAATATCAACCTGTTGTCCATCGTCTACGCCGTTCGGCCTCGACTTAGGTCCCGACTAACCCTGAGCGGACGAGCCTTCCTCAGGAAACCTTAGGCATTCGGTGGAAGGGATTCTCACCCTTCTTTCGCTACTCATACCGGCATTCTCACTTCTAAGCACTCCACCGGTCCTTCCGGTCCGGCTTCAACGCGGCTTAGAACGCTCTCCTACCACTGTTCATACGAACAGTCCGCAGCTTCGGTAATCCGTTTAGCCCCGGTACATTTTCGGCGCAGTGTCACTCGACCAGTGAGCTATTACGCACTCTTTAAATGATGGCTGCTTCTAAGCCAACATCCTGGTTGTCTAAGCAACGCCACATCCTTTTCCACTTAACGGATATTTGGGGACCTTAGCTGGCGGTCTGGGCTGTTTCCCTCTTGACGACGGATCTTATCACTCGCCGTCTGACTCCCAAGCACAAGTCACTGGCATTCGGAGTTTGTCTGAACTCGGTAACCCGGGATGGGCCCCTCATCCAAACAGTGCTCTACCTCCAGGACTCTTTCGCTTGAGGCTAGCCCTAAAGCTATTTCGGAGAGAACCAGCTATCTCCAGGTTCGATTGGAATTTCTCCGCTACCCACACCTCATCCCCGCACTTTTCAACGTGCGTGGGTTCGGGCCTCCAGTGAGTGTTACCTCACCTTCACCCTGGACATGGGTAGATCACCTGGTTTCGGGTCTGCGCCCCCTTACTCATTCGCCCTATTCAGACTCGCTTTCGCTGCGGCTCCGCCTTCTCGGCTTAACCTTGCAAGGAATCGCAACTCGCCGGTTCATTCTACAAAAGGCACGCCATCACCCATTAACGGGCTCTGACTACTTGTAGGCACACGGTTTCAGGATCTGTTTCACTCCCCTTCCGGGGTGCTTTTCACCTTTCCCTCACGGTACTGGTACACTATCGGTCACTAGGGAGTATTTAGCCTTGGGAGATGGTCCTCCCGGATTCCGACGGAATTCCACGTGTTCCGCCGTACTCAGGATCCACTCGGGAGAGAAGCGCATTTCGCCTACGGGGCTGTTACCGCGTATCGCGGGCCGTTCCAGGCCGCTTCAGCTATGCGCTTCTTTTATCACTCCACTGTTGAGTGTCCTACAACCCCAAGAGGCAAGCCTCTTGGTTTGGGCTGTTCCCGTTTCGCTCGCCGCTACTTGGGGAATCGCATTTGCTTTCTCTTCCTCCGGGTACTTAGATGTTTCAGTTCCCCGGGTCTGCCTTCTCATGCGCTATGAATTCACGCATGGATCCCGCCCCATTACAGGCGGGGGGTTTCCCCATTCGGAAATCTCCGGATCGTCGCTTACGTACAGCTCCCCGAAGCATATCGGTGTTAGTGCCGTCCTTCTTCGGCTCCTAGTGCCAAGGCATCCACCGTGCGCCCTTTCTAACTTAACCTCAAATTAAAAAGAATCACGTGCATCACTCGCGTGATACGGT